>CAZXRX010000020.1:21256-37265 GCA_964642945.1 uncultured Flavobacterium sp.
TGACACTTATGATCCTGACGGAAGCGGCACCATACTGAAAGATTATACCCGTTTTGAAAAAGGGGTTTTCAGCGGCCCGGCCAACAATTATTCCAACCTGGTCAGTTTCAGCCTCAGCAATAGTTTTGAAGCCAAGGTTACCAACAAAGATTCCACCAAAACAGAGCCCAGGAAGGTCATGTTGCTGAGCAGCCTGAACCTGGGGACGAGTTTTGATATGGCGGCAGATTCGCTGCGTTGGCAACCCCTCAGGATTAGCGGCGGAACGCAGTTTTTCAAACAGAAAATCAATGTTAATTTCGGCACTACGCTCGATCCGTATTCCATCGATAATAACGGCAGAAGAATGGACCGTTTCAATATTGATAACGGGGGAAGTCTTTTCAGGATGACCAGTGCCAACATGACGATGAATTTTTCCTTGAACAGCACTGATTTTGAGGCCACCAAACCCGAAGACAAAGAGAAGAAAAACAAACAGGGAGCCATGAACGGTGGCCGTACTGATGATTTGTTCGGAACCAATACAGATCTGAGCGACCAACGGCAAAGCCAGTTTGACACGAATGAAGATGAAGAAGAGGAATTTATCGGCTTTTACAAATCAAAACTCCCTTGGGATGTCACCATGGCCTATTCCCTGACCTACGGCAACAACAACAGGGAAAAGAAGATAACCGGAAATTCCCTCATGATTTCTGCCAACACCACCCTTACCCCCAAATGGAAACTGGGTGTGTCTACAGGATATGACTTTGTACAAAAAGGCGTCACCTTTACCCAGTTGCGTTTTGAACGCGATTTATTGAGCTGGCGTATGGATTTCAACTGGGTCCCATTTGGCAATTACAGCTATTGGGGATTTTTTATCGGCATCAAGGCAGGTGTACTCAGCGATATCAAATGGGACAAGAATTCACAACCAGACCGACGTTTAAGATAAACAGCATTATATGAAAAAAATCATTACAACTGACAAAGCCCCGGCACCCATCGGGCCATACAATCAAGCCGTTTTGGCAGGAAATACCTTGTATACTTCAGGTCAGATTGCCCTTGATCCGGTTACGATGGAACTGGTATTGGGTTCCATTGAAACAGAAACCAGGCAGGTAATGGAAAACATGAAAGCCGTATTGGAAGCTGCCGAAATGACTTTTGAGCATGTAGTGAAAACCACCATTTTCATTATGGATATGAATGATTTCGGAAAAATCAATTCGGTTTATGGGACGTATTTTGATGAAAAAAACGCCCCTGCCCGTGAAACCGTGCAAGTTGCCGGATTACCCAAAGGCGTCAACGTGGAAATTTCAATGATAGCGGTAAAAGAATAAACATGGTGGCCCCCGAAAACTTCAGGGAAACAGCACTATCATTTCCGGAAACCACAGAGCAGCCTCATTTTGAAAAACCTTCCTTCAGGATTGGAAAGAAAATATTTGCCACCCTTGACCTGCAAAAAAACCGGGCCTGTATAAAGTTATCGGAAAAAGACCAGGATATTTTTTCACTGGCAGATACAACCATTATTTTTCCGGTCCCCAATAAATGGGGCAAACAAGGTTGGACCTTCATCGATTTGCAGCAAGTTGATCCCGAATTGTTCCGTGAAGCCTTGAAAACGGCTTATTGCGAAGTGGCTCCAAAACCACTGGCCGATAAAGTGCAACAACTTTTAAAATAATCAATCGTTTTCTTCCAGCCCCAATAATAACAGTTGGGCTGTGGCTTCATTGGTGGCCAAAGGGACATTGTGTACATCACAGATGCGGATGAGCATGTTGATATCTACCTCATGGGCGTGGCTCGAATTCGGGTCTTTGAAAAACAACACCATCTTGGTCTTGCCTTCTGCTACCCTGGCGGCTATCTGTGCATCACCGCCCTGGGGGCCCGAAAGCATTTTCTTCACTTTGAAACCTGCCATTTCTGCGCGTTTGCCGGTCGTTCCGGTAGCGATAATCTTGATGTTTTCGCGTGATAACAATTCCTTGTTCTTGTTCAGGAACTGAACCATATCGGCCTTTTTGCCATCATGGGCGATAATAGCTATTTCCATGTTATTGGTTTGAGAGGTGGTAGGCAATCAATCCGTCAATCGGTCTTTGCAGCACATTACCCAATCGGATGCCGCTTTGGGCCAATACGGCTTCCAGTTCATCTTTCAGGTAATAAGCAATGGAACCCACAAAATGAACCGGTACTTCTGTACAATTGTCAAATTGCTTGATGTAGTTGTCCACAAACAGGTGCAGTTCTTCGGCTATGAATTTTTTACAGAAATCGGTATCCTTGTGTTGGAGTGCAAATCCGGCAAATGAAGCCAGATAGGCATTCGGGTTGGGTTCCTTGTACAATTTGTTTTTGATGACATCAGGGTCCATATCATAGGTTTGTGAAAATTCACGGGCCATATCAGCGGGCATTGTAGAAAAATAATACCCACGGATCAGGTGCCTGCCAAAACGGTTGCCCGAACTGTCATCCATGGCGATATAACCCAGCGACTGTACTTTTTGGTGCAGGACGGTGCCGTCAAAATAGCTGCAATTCGAACCCGTACCCAAAATACACACAATGGCTTTCTCATTTTTGGGTGTAGTGGCGTAAACGGCTGCATAGGTGTCTTCGTGTACCATGACATCCGCATTGGGGAAATAATCCCTGAATATTTCAGCCAGGTGGTTTTTCATGCGGTCGGTGCCGCAACCTGCCCCATAAAAATACAGGTCGGTGGCGTTGGTTTTGTTATTCAGGATGTCGTGCGTATCGTCAAGCCGTTTAATGATTTCACTCTTGTCAAGCACTTCGGGGTTCAGGCCCAGGGTTTGGGTGGTAAAAAGGATTTTACCTGAATCATCAATGGCAATCCAGTCTGCTTTGGTCGAACCGCTGTCTACGATTAATTTCATGATTTGTCGCTAGGGTTGGTTAGGTTTTAAAAATTATTTCAAGGCGGCAATGTGCACGCTCAAATCAATCAATTTACTCGAATAGCCATATTCGTTATCATACCAGGCGACAATTTTGTAGAAAGTCGAATTCAGTCCGATTCCCGCCTTGGCATCGATAATGCAGGTTCTGGTGTCGGAAATGAAATCCTGCGAAACCACATCGTCTTCGGTATAACCCATAATGCCTTTCATGGTCGTTTCGGAGGTTTTTTTCAGTACTGTCATGATGTCGTCATAAGACGTCTCCTTAGCTACTTTCACCGTCAGGTCTACTACCGAAACATCGGCAGTAGGTACGCGCATTGACATTCCGGTAAGTTTTCCGTTGAGTTCCGGGATGACTTTTCCTACTGCTTTGGCCGCACCGGTCGTGGCCGGAATGATGTTGATGAGTGCCGATCGTCCGCCTCGGAAATCCTTTTTGGATGGGCCATCTACCGTAAGCTGGGTAGCTGTAGTGGAATGGACGGTGGTCATCAAGGCTTCCACAATGCCGAAATTGTCATGAATGGCTTTGGCTAACGGAGCCAGGCAATTGGTGGTACAGGAAGCATTCGAGATGATGGTGTCTGATGCCTTAGCCTTGTCATGGTTCACGCCCATTACAAACATCGGTGCGTCGGCAGATGGGGAGGAAATGACTACTTTGGGCGCCCCGCCATCGATATGGGCCTGGGCGGTTTCGAGTGTAGTAAAAATTCCGGTACATTCGGCTACGACATCTACACCGGCTTCATTCCATTTGAGGTTTTTCGGATCTTTTTCCGCAGTAGTCCTGATGTGCCTGCCGTTAACATACAGTTTGTCGTCTTTTACTTCGACTGTTCCGGAAAACCTTCCGTGTATGGAATCGTATTTGAGCAGGTAGGCCAAGTGTTCCACACCCAATAAATCATTGATGGCTACTACTTCTACATTGTTTCTGTTGCAGGTTTCGCGAAAGACAATTCTTCCTATCCTTCCGAAACCGTTGATACCTAATTTTACTTTTGACATTTTTTGTGTATTTATTCTTGTTGTAATGTATAATTTATGTTGACATGATGTCTGAAACGCGCAACAATTCCTTGTCGATAGTGGCATGCCCCTTGATGGCCTTTTCCAATGGGGTCAAAACGACCTTGTCATTGAGCAGGCCTACCATATAATTAGATTTTCCTTCCAGCAACGATTCTACGGCTTTAACTCCCAAACGTGAAGCCAAAACCCTGTCGAAACACGAAGGTGATCCGCCGCGCTGCATGTGGCCCAATACCGAGACCCTGATTTCATATTCGGGTAAATTTTCCTCGATGTAATCTTTGAGTTCAAAAACGGTTTTGCCGATTTTATCCCCTTCGGCTATCACAACAATGCTGGATGATTTTCCTGATGCCTTGCTTTTTTGTAAGGATGCCAGCAGGCGGTCGAGCCCCATATCTTCCTCAGGTATGATGATTTCTTCTGCTCCGGCGCCAATACCCGCATTCAGGGCTATGTGTCCGGCATCCCGTCCCATCACCTCTACCAAAAAAAGGCGGTTGTGTGAACTGGCCGTATCGCGTATTTTATCAATGCATTCGACCACCGTATTGAGCGCAGTGTCGAATCCGAGAGTATGGCTCGTGCCAAAGATGTCATTGTCTATGGTGCCGGGAATACCCATTACCGGAAAACCGAATTCGTTGTTGAATATTTCGGCACCCGTAAAACTGCCGTCACCACCGATAATTACCAAGGCATCCACTCCGGCATTCACCAGATGGTCATGGGCTTTTTTACGCCCTTCGGCTTCCATGAATTCTTTGGAACGTGCCGATTTGAGTATGGTACCGCCTTTGTTGACGATGTTGTTGACTGTTCTGGGTCCCATTTCCTTGAAATCGCCCTCAATCATTCCTTGGTAGCCACGGTAGATGCCTACACATTCCACATCGTGAAAGGCGCAGGTACGCACTACCGAACGGATGGCCGCGTTCATTCCGGGGGAATCGCCACCCGAGGTCAGTACGCCTATTTTCTTGATTTTACTTGTCATTTTCTTAAACCCTATTATTCTTCAGGAATGGTTCCTTCGGTATTTGATTTTACTTTTTCCTCTTTCTTTTTATCATCTTCGCCCATCTTGATGTGTGAAGGCAGCATTTCGGAATCGTCGGTTTCATGCTGCACTTTCTTTTCGACATCGAGTTTGTGTTTGGTAAAAATCTTGTTGACGAGTTCCTTGAACGTATCAAAGTCAACTTCATAATTGATACCGACGCCTTGGGTATAGCCCACACCCTGCCCGATATAATTGATTTCGTTTTCACGGTTGAATACACGCAGGTTCAGTGTGCCGTCTTCGTTGACGCGGTAAGCCAGTTCAAAATTACCGACGATTGCAGTTTCATTGATGCCGCCTACCGGTACGCCGACCTGTCCGTTGAACGTAATCCGGTCGCTGACCTTGGTGGAAATGGTGGCCAATACACGACCATCGGTTTCATAACCCTGCGTACGGTCTGCCTGCCTGTAATCGACCGAAATATCAAATTTGTCGTCGTTTCCTTTCAATAAATCTGAAAACAATACGCCGATTTTTTCAAAGGCGAAGTTGGTGTATTGCGATTGGCTGAGCCCGTCAGTACTGAGGAAACCTCCTGTCGAAAGCAGGTATAAGGCTTGGGTTTGCCTTGTATCACGGTCGCTTAGTTTGGTTTCTATTTCAGATTTCAATACAGAGCTGACATTTGGGAAATTGATGTTGAAATCGGGCTCCGGATTGTTGAGCGTTCCTTTCAGGTCAATACTGACTTCTACCGGGATTTTCTTGTTGAAGGAAGCGTTGTCTATCAACACTGCCGGATTCGCACTGGTGAGGTAAACCGCTTCGAGGCTGAGCGTAGCGTTTAAAGGGTCGCCAGACCAGGAAATATAGCCGTTCTTTTTCACCTCAAAACGTTTGTCTACCAAACCGCCGTATTTGAAATTGTACGATCCTTTTTCTACCACAAAATCGCCCCACATATTGAAATCCCCGCGGGTGTTGATACGGAACAGCAGCTGCCCCTCGCCTATGCCTTTCATTCCGTGGCCGGAGTCACGGTCAAGGATGACCTCGATGTTGGCGTCTTTGGTGATGTCAAATTCAAAATTCATCTGCAAGCCACTGTAATTTTTGGGTTTTTCAACGGGTTTGTTGCCCAATTTGTATTTTTCAGCGGGCGTCATGAACGTGATGTATTGGTTTTCTTCACTGGCCACGGCATCGTTGATGGGTATTTTTACATCAGTCCCTTTTTCAGATTCTGCCTCGACATTAATGACCAAACCGCTGGTAGGCCCGGCAATGACGGCATCACCATTGATGTAAGCAGTTCCGAAATAGGCCGCACCTTCATGATCTTTGGTATCGAGCACGAGAAGCCTGTCTGAATCGATATTCAGGTTGAGCTCCCAATTGCCGAATTCCCGGTGTTTGATGTATCCGTTCAGGTTGCCCTCGGTCTTGAATTTGGTATCGGTGATTTGGGTAGGCTGGATTATGAATTTTTCCTTGGTGACATCTACTATGGAATTGGGCTTGATTTCGTAATCTACATTCAGGTACGGAATGGTGAGCCCTGCCCCATCTACAAACAAACGGCCATTGTAGTCAATGTCATTGACATTCCCGTCAATGCGGGCGTTACCCGATACAAATCCGCGGATGTTACTCAAAACATCACCACCCAGGTTGCTCAGCAAACCCAGGTTGAATTTCCGGAAATTGGTTTCAATATCCAACAAGGTTTGGCCATTGACGATTTGCAGGTCGCCCTCGGCCTTGAAGGAGTCAAAATTTTCATTTTCTATGACGGATGTCAGGTTGAATTTTGAAAAATCATCATTTCCTGAGATGTCAAGGTTCATGTTACCCAATTCGGTTTCATTCACAAACAATTTGTTGATGGTAAGTGAAGCCGTGGGTTGATAGACGGCATTGCTTTGCTTAAGGAAAATTTCACCGTTGATGTTACCGTCAAACTTGAATTTATCGACATCGGGTGTAATTTTATTGAGGTTGACTTCGTTGAAAGTAAGTTGTAGGTCTTTGTTTTTTGAACCATTGATGGTACCGTTGAGTTTCAATGACTGGTTTTCGTGCGACACCACCAGTTCTTCAAAATTGAACTGCGAAAGGTTCTTGTCAAAGGTAATCTTGTTTTTATCGTCGTCTTTTTCATTCAGGTACCACATGAAATCCTTGAACATCATTTCAGATTTGTAGAAGCCGACGACATTTTTCTTGTCTTTGTTGATGGTATGATAGAGGTTCAGGTTGTAAAAATCCTTGCCTTTTTCCCCACCTTTAAATTCCGTCCTGAAATTCAGCGTGTCTTTGGAAGTCACGTTGATCAGGGAGAAATCACGTATTTTATATTTCTTGAGTTTGATGCTGTCCATTTGAATGTAGGTGTTGTACAACGGGTTTTTGTTGTCTACCTGTAATTGGATTTTATCAAACTGGGTGTTGAAGGCATTCAGGCTCGTGGTGGTAAAATTGAGTTTGAAATCATTGTCGTCGCCATTGATCCTGCCGCTGATGACTGCATCTTCAGAAAGCGTAATATCGGTACGGACGATTTCAACCAGTTCATGGAAATTGGTCAGGTTGAACTTGAAATACTGTCCCTTCTTGATCAGGTTGGGTTTGTAGTTGGTATAGAGGCTTCCGATGGAATTCTCGACCATTTTGTATATCTGGCCGAAATCAAATTTGCCTTCAATAAAGCCGTCTACCCCTTTTTCAGATTTAAACGTGATTTTGTGTACGTTGTTTTCGTCAAAAGTGGAATTCACATCCAATTGGTCAAAGAAGTATTCCTTTTTCGGGTTCTGGTAAGAAGTATTCGAAAAAGATACATTTCCTTTCATATTATTGATGGAATTGCCATACACCTGCATCACGATATCGCCCTTGAAAACAGCTACGGAATCCTTAACGAAATTCAGGTTTTTTAGGTTGGCATAATCAATCCGGGCATTGAAATCATATACTTTTTCTTTTTTACCCAGGTTGACCGTACCGTCAAAATCCATGAACAGGTTGGGGTCATTGATGCTTACCTTTCCTTTGAACATCGGTTTTTTGAAACTGCCGTCGGCAATGATGTTGCGGTAGTTGTAGCCGTTGTAATGGATGCTTTTCACCTCGCCCGAGAATTTGACATCGAGGAATTTTTCGGTAAAACCCTTGCCGTCTACATCGGCAGTCATGGATACCTTGCCCACATCGCTGCGGTTGAGGAAGGCACCTATATTGAAATTGTCGAGCGTATATTGCCTTCATAAGAAGCATTGTCAATGTTGTCAATATTGGTCATCACCAACTGGGAAGCCACATTGCCCAAACGGGTTTGCAGGTTAAAATCGGCATCAATTGATTTTGTGGTCACGATGGCATCACCCGCCAAATTGAATTTTCCTAATTTTTTCAACGAAGACGGAAGGCTTTTCCCGAGCACATTGGGCAGCAGCTTGGTCAGGTCATCATAACTGGAAGATACCTTATCGAAAGACCCTTTCATGTAAAAATCTCCCTTGCCTTTCTTGGCCAGTAAATTCCTGAAATTGACATCGCCAATAATCTGCGAATTGTTGTTGTCGAGCAGGTTCAGGTTTTTGATGGTGAAATCGTTCAGGGCGCCGTCAATTTTACCGCTGAAGTAGAATTTCTGGTCGGGTGCCAGTTCTTTGTAAAAATACCGGATGTCGTTGGTGGCTATCGCTGCGCCTTTGGTTTTGATATCGAATACCACACGGTTGTTGAAATCGGAAAAGTCATGGTTGTCCATGTTGTAATTCAGGATGACATCACCATTGAATTTGGAATTCGCTGTTTTGAGTTCAAGGTTTTCAAGCCGGATGTTCTTTTTGGTATAGGCAAATTTTGACTTCAGGTTTTCCACAAAAAGCCCACGGTGGTCGAGGAACGACATGCTTTCAATTTGGGTGGTCACATTAGGCCCCTTGATTTTAAAACCGGTTACCACTGCGTTGAGTTTGGTGAAATCAACTTCTTTAGGTGTTTTCGCATTTTCATCCACTTTGGTGAAACGGCTGTCGATGAGGGTGATTTTTTCAGAAGTCATCAAAAATTTTCCTGACGATTTCTTTCCGTCGTCAAAAGCAGCAATGAACTTGTCTAGGTTGGATTCCTTTTCGTTTTTGTAGGTCCTGATTTGCAGGTTCAGGTTGTTGGCCCTGATTTTACCAAAAATGAGCTGGCCATCGAGCAGTTTTTTGGCGTCAAGGATACTGGTGTTGATCCTGCTGGCGTAAATGAGGGTGTTTTTCCGGTCGTCTTTTATCAAGACCTTTTTGAGCTGTACCCCACCAAAAATGGTAACTTCAACTTGGTCTATGTAGATGTCGGTACCGAAATCTTCATTGATTTTTTCAGTAAAGTAATGGGCAATTTTGGTTTGTACGACAGGGAGAGATAAGGCAATTCCTGACAAGAGTAACAGTAAAAGCAGCACCAGCAAAGTACGCAACACTATTTTCCTGAATGTCCTGAAACGGGTATTGACTTTTTTTTCTTTCAAAATTTATTTGGCTATGAATAAGAAACCTTGAAAATAGCTACTTTTGTAGTTGTAAAAATAATCGTTTTATGGCGGTTTATCAAATATAATTCAAAAATTGTGCCCAATGTCTGATAATGATGTTTTTATCCTGGCCATTGAAAGTTCCTGTGATGATACGGCGGCGGCTGTACTTCAAAATGACAAGGTGCTTTCCAATGTGGTGGCCGGCCAGAAAATCCATGAAATGTATGGCGGTGTAGTGCCTGAACTGGCTTCCAGGGCACACCAGCAAAACATAGTGCCCGTGATTGATGTAGCACTCAAAAAAGCGGGTATTGACACCCAACAACTTTCAGCGATTGCTTTTACGCAAGGCCCCGGTTTGATGGGCTCATTGCTGGTTGGGACTTCGTTTGCGAAATCATTGTCTATGGCTTTAAACGTGCCGCTTTTGGCCGTCAACCACATGCACGCCCATATCCTCGCGCATTTCATAGACGAAGAAGGCTATGACAAACCGGAATTTCCGTTCCTGGCCCTCACCATTTCCGGAGGGCATACCCAAATTGTGGTGGTAAAAGGTTTTTTTGATATGGAAATCATAGGCGAAACCACTGATGACGCCGTAGGGGAAGCCTTTGATAAAAGTGCCAAAATTTTGGGATTGCCCTACCCTGGCGGCCCACTGATTGACAAATTGGCGAAAGAAGGCAACCCGACAAAATTCGTTTTTACCAAGCCAAAAGTACCGGGGCTGGATTTCAGTTTTTCAGGATTCAAAACGCAAATTTTATATTTTGTGCAGAAGAATGTAGCGGCTAATCCTAATTTTATTGAAGAAAATAAGGCCGACATCTGTGCATCAGTGCAACATACCATCATCGAAATCCTGATGGAAAAACTGAAATTGGCCGTGGCACAAACCGGAATCAAACAAATAGCGATTGGCGGCGGCGTTTCGGCCAATTCGGGCATCAGGCAGACCTTGCGCGACGCAGAAACCCAATTCGGATGGAAAACCTTTATTCCTAAATTTGAATACACCACCGACAACGCCGCGATGATTGGTATTGTGGGGTATCAAAAATTCCTCCATAACAAGTTCAATGATGCTGCCGTGGTGTCAAAGGCGCGAATCGATTTTTAGTATGCAGTTATTTTATTTTCCAGGCATATCCGAAACCGACACCGGCTTTACTTTCGACAAGGAAGAAAGCAAGCATATTGTTAAAGTATTGCGTAAAAAAGAGAATGATATACTACATGTAACCAATGGTTTGGGTTTTTTATTTACTACCCAGGTTACTTTGGCTTCCGATTCCCGTTGTGCGGTAAAAATTGTCTCAGCTGTAAAGCCAAAAGCACCCAATTTCAAATTGCACCTGGCCGTGGCCCCCACAAAAATGAACGAACGTTATGAGTGGTTTCTAGAAAAAGCGACTGAAATTGGTGTAGCCGAAATCACGCCGGTTTTCTGTGAACATTCTGAACGGAAAGTGATTAAAAGGGAGCGTTTCGACAAGATTATTCTTTCGGCCATGAAACAATCCAATCAATGCTATTTGCCGGTTTTTAACGAGCCGCTTTCTTATAAGGAATTCATCAAAAAAGAGTTCCGCGGACAGAAATTCATTGCCCATTGTGAAGATTCCGACAAGAAATCATTCAAATCGGCCTTGAAAACAAACGAAGATGTCACCATTGTCATTGGGCCGGAAGGCGATTTTTCTCTAAAAGAAATCCAAATGGCTTTGGAGAATCAATTTATTCCAGTAACTTTGGGAGATACCAGACTGCGTACCGAAACAGCAGCCATAGTGGCCTGTCACAGTGTGGTATTGTTAAACGAATCCTAATTAATGAAAAAACTGATTTTATTGTTGTTGCTGGCTTCCGGAGGTGCATTTTCGCAGGAAATTGCCCTGCTCAAATACAGTGGCGGTGGTGATTGGTATGCCAACCCGACCTCCTTGCCCAATCTGGTCAAATACAGCAACCAGAACATCAAAACTACCATCAAATCTAAGCCGGCAACGGTAGAACCCGGAAGTCCAGATTTGTTTTCCTATCCTTTTGTACACATGACTGGCCACGGCAATGTCGTTTTCAGCGTAGCCGACCAGACCAACCTGCGCAACTACATGATGTCGGGCGGTTTTTTACATATCGATGACAATTACGGGATGGACGAATTCATCCGCAAGGAAATCAAGAAATTATTCCCCAACAATGATTTGGTTGAAATTCCGGCAAACCATCCGATTTTTCAGAAACCTTTCGTTTTTGCTTCAGGCCTCCCGAAAATACACGAACATGAAGGCAAACGCCCTCAGGCTTTTGGGATTTTCATCGACAACCGATTGGTTTTGTTGTATACGTTTGAGTGCGATTTGGGTGATGGCTGGGAAGACCCCGACGTACATAATGACCCAAAGGAAGTCCGTGAAAAAGCCCTTAAAATGGGTGCCAACATCCTGAATTACGTTTTTAACAACTGATTATGGTACAATCAAAGGCAATAGCAAATGGCATTTTGAAGGCAGTCGGCATCATCGTGCTGATTGGTGTGCTGTTGTATTTTCTTTACCGCATTCAGGTCGTTTTCGTGTACTTGACCATTGCATTGGTGTTGTCATTGATGGGAAATCCGGTGGTGGAATTTTTGCGCAACCGCCTGAAGTTTTCCAATACCTTGGCGGTTTGTGCCACCTTATTGCTTTTTATTTCCCTGCTGGCCGGATTGATCATGATGTTTGTGCCGATGCTCATTTCACAAGGCAACAACCTTTCTTTGCTCGACACCAAGTCTATTGAAGAAAAACTCGTAACCTTATATGCCCAGCTCGGTGACTATCTCGGAAAACACAACATCGATATTGACCAAGTATTCAAGAAAAAGGAGCTGACTTCCAAAATCAATTTCAATTGGCTGACCAATTTCTTCAATTCGGTGCTCGGAACCATCAGCAGCTTGGGTATCGGCATTGCTTCCACCCTTTTTATCACTTTCTTTTTCCTGAAAGACAAGGTGTATTTTATTGTGGGCGTTAAAAAAATACTGCCCAAATCAAAAGAACCGCAAATCCTGAATTCCATTGGTAAAATCCGTTCCCTGTTGAGCCGCTATTTTATCGGTTTACTCACACAACTGATTATCATTTTTATTTTATATGTCATTGTACTGTTGATTTTTGGCATCGAAAATGCTCTGGTAATTGCTTTTTTATGTGCCATCCTGAATATCGTTCCGTACATCGGTCCGCTGATTGCTTCAGTGATTGCGGCGGTTTTGACCATGTTGGGCCACATTGGAGATGATTTCCAGACCGAAGTGTTACCGACAACGCTTTATGTAATGATTGGTTTTTGGATTATCCAGATGATTGACAACAACATTTCGTCTCCCTTGATATTTTCTAAAAGTGTCAATTCTCATCCGCTGGAAATTTTCCTGGTCATTTTCATTGCCGGGATTTTGTTCGGAATTGCCGGAATGATTATCGCAGTTCCTATGTATACAGCGCTTAAGGTAATTGCGAAAGAGTTTTTTCCGGAGAATAAAATCATCAAGGTACTCACAAAAAATATTTAGGTGCAACGCCATTTTAATTTGTAATAATGGACGATTTTACCCTACTGCTGCAGCCTGACATCCAACATTACATTCTTGAGAAAACAGGCAACGATATCGTCAAACTGGCCTTTCAGAAGAATCCATTTCCAAACATTGACTTTAAGGAAGTATTGAACCAAGTGGAAATGCGTACCAAGAGTAAAATCAAATTACCCACTTGGTATGGCGCTAAAAACATCATTTATCCCTCAAAAGTGTCACTTGAGCAAACCTCTTCAGAGACTACGGCTGCGTATAAGGCAGGATTGGTTGGTGGGGATTTGATGATCGATTTGACAGGAGGTTTCGGGGTGGATGATTATTATTTTTCCAAAAAGGTAAAACAACTGATTCATTGTGAATTCAATCCGGGATTGTCGGAAATGGTAGCCCATAATTTCAGGCAATTGAATGTGGAAAATATTTTGTGTATAGCAGGTGACAGCCAACATACGCTGGAAAATTCCAACCGCAAGTTTGACTGGATTTATATCGATCCTTCCCGTAGGAATGAGGCCAAAGGAAAAGTATTTCAGTTGGTTGATTGCCTGCCTGATGTGCCCGGTTCTTTGGATTTTTATTTCGCTCATGCCGACCGTATCCTGATAAAAACCGCACCACTTTTGGATATAACTGCCGGTTTGGGCGAACTCCATTCGGTAAAAAACATCCACATAGTTGCCGTTGACAACGAAGTCAAGGAACTGCTTTGGGAATTGGAAAAAGGATATAGCGGAAATGTCAACATCAAGACGGTAAATATTGCCAAAGGGAAAAAAGAAGTTTTTGATTTTGACCCTGCTTCGGTAATGGTTCCTGATTACGGATTGCCCCAAAAATACCTCTATGAACCCAACAGTGCCATCATGAAATCGGGCGGGTTTTCGGCCATTGGCCAGGTTTACGGCCTGCAAAAACTCCATCCGCATTCGCATTTGTATACGGCTGAAGAACTGATTGATTTTCCGGGCAGGGCATTTCAGCTTACTGGTTGTTTCGATTATAATGCCCAGCAGATGAAGGCCTATCTTAAAGACACCAAAGCCAATCTTACCACCCGCAACTTTCCGGAAACCGTGGAAAACCTCCGTAAAAAGTGGAAAATCAAAGATGGAGGGAATGTTTATGCTTTTTTTACGACCGACAAAAATGACAATAAAATTGTGTTACTTTGCGCCAAATTAAATTGAAGATGAAAAAGATTGTCTTGTTATTGTTTTGTATCCATAACCTGGCGGTATTTTCGCAAAAAAAGTGCGAATACAACGCGAACGTAAATGACACCCTTGGCAGCTACAAAGCAACTGCTGATTACATTATCCACGAAAGGACCTTTGGTAACACCCAGTCGACCCTGTTCTTTTCCCTGATCAATGCAGATGGCCTGCCGTCATTGAAGGTGCAACTGATACAAAAAAGTGATGGCTTTATTGCCGCCAAATGTTTTGATAAAAACTCCAAAGTCATTCTGCAACTGGCCGATGGCAAAATCATTACCCTTTTAGGTCTTGACAACCCGGTGTGTGCCGAATCGATGCAGAGCGGCAATCCCAGCGAAAACAACCGGATATTAACCGGCTATTTCCTTTTCATGAAAGACAGTATGGAACCACTCAAAAAATCAGCGGTTTCCATCCTGCGAATCAAATATGCTTCTGAAACAGTAGATTATATACTGAAAAGCCAATTGTTGTCTGAAATTGATAAAAAAACCTATTATCCGGATACTTATTTTATCGATTACCTCAAGTGTATCGATTAGTCACAATCCCATTTGAAATTGGCGATTTTGTCTGACAGGGCTGCCGTCAGGTTGTAGTGCCACCATTCTGAGTCGAAAGACCTGAAATTGTGTTGCAGCATGGTTTCCTTCAAAAGCAGCCTGTTTTTTTTGACTTCCTCCGGCAGGTTTTGATAATGGTGGCTGGCTGCTTCGCCAAAAAAATCAAAAGGCGTTCCCATATCCAGTTCTTTACCATTGGCATCAATCAGCGTCACATCAACCGCACCGCCCCTATTGTGTACCGAGCCTTTTTTCGGGTCAGCCACATAATCGGCATTGGGTACGATTTCCCACATTTTTTTCTGGATGTCCAACGGACGGTAACAATCGAAAATTTTGAGCCGGTAGCCTTTTTTGATAAAATCCCGGTTCGCTTCAATCAGGTATTTGATGGTTTTGTAGCGCAGGTAACAATCTTCGCAATCATAAACCACCTGTTTCATGAAATTGTCTTTGGTGGCATACTTCATGTCAATAAGCAAATCAGGGCTCACACTTTTCAGGTTGACAAAAGTAGTATCGCTTACATTTTCCAGAGCAATCGAATTGCCCTTGAGGTAGTTGTTTTTGAGTGCCTCCTTGCGTTTTAAGGGGTCCGCAGCCTTGCAACCCGCCAATAGCACGATAGAAAACAATAAAATTGATAAGCTGTATTTCATTCCTCAAAATTTACGGAAAGATAAGAAAAGTTCTTTGTTTATCGTTTCTGTTTTTTTTTGTTTTTAAGGAGCAGCCGTTTTGCTTTTATTTCAACAGTGGTCCCGCTGTCCGCACCGCACGGCGGTTTGCTTCCATCGGGGCTAAGGTTGTGGTTTTGTGGGTTATTGGTGTTTTTGGTTCTGCTTCTATGGGTAAATGGTGGGAATTGAAGTTTTCGGAATGGTGAGATAAAAAAGGGATTTTGCTACGCAGTTCCTTCATCGCTCCGCGCTGAAACCCGAGCGACAGCGAATTGGCGAAGCAATCAAAAAGTCCAAAAAATAAATCCGAAAGCAAGCTTGGTTTAATAATATAATAAGGATTTTGCTTCGCAACATCCTTCATCGCTCCGCGCTGAAACCCGAGCGGCAGCGAATTGGCGAAGCAATCAAAAAGTCCAAAAAATAAATCCGAAAGCAAGCTT
>CAZXRX010000020.1:37365-40353 GCA_964642945.1 uncultured Flavobacterium sp.
GGTTTGATTTTTATGACAAAAGGATTCTGCTTCGCAGTTCCTTCATCGCTCCGCGCTGAGAATACCAAAAACAAAAAAGCGCTCAAGTAAAACTTGGCGCTTTTTCTTATTTTGTTATTCATTCGTGAGCGCAGAAGGATTCGAACCTTCGACCGCCTGCTTAGAAGGCAGGTGCTCTATCCAGCTGAGCTATGCACCCATTTTTGTTTTAAAACTTTAATGGAAAAGTTTTGTGGCAGGCTTTGTGCTTTTGAAACAGGATTACTTCGTGATCCTGTAGTGGGGTTGTTGCTAACCAAATCCCAAAGCTTTTCAAGCTTTTGTGCTTTCAAAAACAGGATTACTTCGTGATCCTGTAATGGGTTGTTGCTAATCAAATCCCAAAGCCTTGCAGGCTTTTGTGCTTTTACAATCAAAAAAAGACCCGGATGAATCCGGTCTTTTTTTGATTGTAAAATCCCATTTTGCATAGCAAAATGGGATTTGCTTGTCGGGGTGGCAGGATTCGAACCTGCGGCCTCCTGCTCCCAAAGCAGGCGCGATAACCGGGCTACGCTACACCCCGAAAGGAAAAAAGCGGAGAGTAAGGGATTCGAACCCTTGGTACAGTTTCCCATACGCATGTTTAGCAAACATGTCCTTTCGGCCTCTCAGGCAACTCTCCAAAATTCAATATATTATATAAGAACTTTTTGCTGTAAAGCGGTTGCAAATGTAATGTTTGATTATAATATTTACAACTATTTGGTTTGTTTTTTTTATCGGTTTGATGCAATTAAAAAGAAGGGCTTAATAATCAAATATATAGAACAAGGCCTTTGTGATATTTATCCGGATAAATCAATAAAGCGGTTTTGAAAAACCGATTTTGCCAAAAAAATAGTAAATTTGCAGGCATTAAAAACAACAAACACACACAATGGATAAAAAAGTAGTCATCGTTGCCGCAGTACGCACACCAATAGGAAGTTTCATGGGATCTTTATCAACTGTCCCTGCCCCTCATTTGGGTGCCGCTGCTATCAAAGGCGCCTTAGCCAAAATAAATTTAGACCCAAAACTGGTTGATGAAGTTTTTATGGGCAATGTAGTCCAGGCCGGAGTCGGTCAGGCACCAGCCAGACAGGCAGCCCGTTTTGCCGGATTGTCAGACGAAGTGGCCTGTACCACCATAAATAAAGTATGCGCCTCAGGTATGAAAGCCATTATGTTTGGTGCACAAGCCATCATGACGGGCGATGCCGAAATTGTGGTGGCCGGCGGAATGGAAAACATGAGCCTGATTCCGCATTATATGCATTTGCGCAATGGCGTCAAATTCGGCCCGACTTCAATGGTAGACGGAATGCAGAAAGACGGTTTGCAGGATGCCTATGACCACAATGCGATGGGGGTTTGTGCCGATTTGTGTGCCACTGAATACAATATCTCCCGTGAAGAACAGGATGCTTTTGCCGTACAATCCTACGAGCGTTCCGCCAAAGCCTGGGAAGCCGGAAAATTTGATGCTGAAGTCGTTCCGGTAGCTGTACCACAACGCAAAGGTGACCCGATTATGGTCACCAAAGACGAAGAATACACCAATGTAAAACTAGACCGTATCCCTACCCTCAATCCTGCCTTTACCAAAGACGGAACCGTAACGGCTGCCAATGCCTCTACCATCAATGACGGTGCCGCAGCGGTAATTTTGATGAGCGAAGAAAAAGCCAAATCGATGGGGCTTCAACCGTTGGCATATATCAAATCGTATGCAGATGCCGCACAGGAACCAAAATGGTTTACCACTGCCCCAGCCAAAGCCTTGCCAAAAGCGCTTAACAAAGCAGGTTTGAGCATTGCTGATGTGGATTATTTTGAATTCAACGAAGCCTTTTCAGTAGTAGGCTTGGCCAATACCAAAATCCTCGGAATTGACAATACCAAAACCAATGTGAATGGTGGCGCGGTGTCGTTAGGGCATCCACTGGGTTGCTCAGGCGCCAGGATTGTGGTAACCTTGATCAATGTATTACAGCAGAACAATGCCAAAATCGGGGCTGCAGCCATTTGTAATGGTGGTGGTGGTGCTTCGGCTATTGTGATTGAAAAAGCATAACAAAAACGGAGAAGTTTTTGATGGCATCCAGGATGTTTGTTTTACAGCAACTGCCCTAGCCCTGATAGCAATGGAAATCCTTTTTTAAAGGAGGCACTGCAGCACGGCGGAAGTGACAGCTTTAAAAAAGATTGTAATGGATAGCAGGAAACAGCTCCCAGATACTAATTTGATATTCAGCATTTACATTTAATATCCAGAAAATATAATGTTCGGCATTTGTAACCTATCTATTATTCCATTGCGGGCAGAAGCGAGCGACAGAAGCGAAATTGTTTCGCAGGTGTTGTTTGGTGAGCACTTTGAAATTCTGGAAACTGTTCTTCCGTGGACGAAAATCAGGTTGCAGTATGACGGTTATGAAGGCTGGATAGACCACAAGCAATACCAATCGATCACTGAAGAAAATTATAAGTTGTTATCTAAGGAAGCCATTATCCTGAATGCCGATTTGGTGCAGTATGTGACTTCCCCGAAAAACACCTTGCTGCCGGTAACTATTGGGGCTTCATTGTCGTTTTTGAACCACAGCGATATCAATACCGAAAATTATGATTTTGAAGGGTTTAAGGTAACGGGTATCAAACCGAAAGCTGATTTGGTGGCTACTTCTTATCAGTATCTTAATTCTCCTTACTTATGGGGCGGAAAAACTCCTTTTGGGATTGATTGTTCGGGTTTTACCCAAATGGTTTACAAACTCAATGGCTATAAACTGCTCCGCGATGCCTCCCAACAGGCTACCCAAGGGGAAGTATTGAGTTTTATAGAAGAAAGTGAACCGGGTGATTTGGCATTTTTCGACAATGAGGAAGGGAAAATCATCCACGTAGGGATTATGCTCGAAAACAATTACATTATTCATGCCAGTGGAAAAGTACGCATAGACC
>CAZXRX010000021.1:0-38002 GCA_964642945.1 uncultured Flavobacterium sp.
TACATACTCGATTAAGGGATCTTCCTGACCAAAGCAATTAAAGGCAAAAAAGAATACTAATAAATATAATTTTTTCATAATATTTTCATTTAAAATTATACTTATTGTTTTTTCATAAGCAGCAATTTCATCTGCGCCTTTAAATCTTCGATTTCTTTATTTTGCTGGATCAGGTAAAGTGTTAACTCTTCGATTTTTTCCTGTTGTATCCTGGCCATGTCAGCCACATTGATACCTTCCTCCTTCACTTGTTTGGCCGAAGGTACATTTGGAAGGTGGTTGTATTTTGAAATAAAAGCCTCGACTTCAGACAATGGCTTGAGGTTGTAATTGTCTTCGAATACATAATCAGCCCATGTTGTTGAAGCCTTGCTTATCCGGAGTTCTTCGGTCAATATGCCCCCTTGTACAAAAAGGTTATAGGAAGAAACAGTGACACCTGCTGCCAGGGCCGGGAAGGCTGTTGCAAAAGGAGCAGTAAGTCCTATGCCCACAGCTCCGTTAAAACGCAATTGATTGGAATTGAAGTCCCCCCAAATTAAAGGTGACGAAGTACTGCTATTATCAATAATAAGCCTGTTGCTTACGGATGTCTCACTATAACCTGCCGTGTTGCCAATAAATACATTTCCAGACCCTATGTTGGAATATCCTGCAGTTCTCCCTAAGTAAGTGTTGCCTGAACCAGTTGTGTTTGTAACCCCGGCCTGAAAACCAAAACAGGTGTTGTTAATGCCTGTAGTGTTATAAAAACCAGACATATAGCCATAAAAACTGTTATCGCTTCCGGTATTGTAATAGCCACTGTTTACCCCCGAAAAAGTGTTGCGTTGCCCTGTCTGGTTTGTAAACCCTGAATTGACACCGATAAAAACATTGTCAATGCCGGAACTGTTTGTAAAACCTGCATTGACCCCAATAAATACCCCACCATTACCGGTTGTATTGTTCAATCCGGTATTGTTCCCCAAAAAGGTGTTTACCTGACCAGACGTGTTGATGTTACCCGCATTCATACCGACAAAAAGATTGTTTCCTCCAGTTGTTAACGAGCCGTTGCCGGCATTGGTCCCAATGTGGATGCTACTGTTCCCATCAATAGTTGAATTGCCAGTAGTGTAGATGACGCTGTTGCTTTGTGCATTGGTCAGGAACGGCAAACTTCCTATTAAGCTTAGGAAAATTAATTTTTTTACTTTCATGATTTCTATGGTTAATTGGTTAATAACCATAAAATTACAGCAAAAAAAATCAGGAAACAGCGTATAAATACGGATTTTTACCCAAACCCCAACTTTTCCCGAACCCTTGCCAAAACGCCATCGGCAATCTTTCCGGCTTTGGTGGCACCTTGTTTGAGCAGGGCATCCACTTCGTCCAAATGGGCCATGTAGTAGTTGTAACGTTCCCGTTCGGCTTTGAATTTTTCGCAGATCAGTTCAAAAAGGGCTTGTTTGGCGTGGCCGTAGCCGTAATTTCCGCCCAGGTAATTCTGGCGCATCCGCCCGATTTCTGCTTCTGAGGCCAGCAATTGGTAGAGGGCGAAAATCTTGCAGGTATCGGGGTCTTTCGGTTCTTCCAAGGGCGTACTGTCACTTTCAATGCCCATGATTTGCTTGCGGAGTGCTTTGTCGTCAAGGAAAATATTGATGATGTTGCCGCGTGATTTACTCATTTTGTGGCCGTCTGTACCGGGGATGTACATGGTGTCTTTTTGTACCGAAGCTTCAGGCAGGACAAAGGTTTCCCCCATCTGGTGGTTGAAACGCGAAGCCACATCGCGGGCAATTTCAATATGCTGTAACTGGTCTTTTCCTACCGGAACAAAATTGACGTCATACAACAAAATATCAGCCGCCATCAGCATCGGATACGAAAACAATCCGGCGTTCACATCTTCCAGGCGGTCGGCCTTGTCCTTGAAGGAATGGGCCAACGTCAGTCTTTGAAACGGGAAAAAGCAGCTCAGATACCAAGACAATTCAGCGGTTTGCGGCACGTCTGACTGGCGGTAAAAAACCACATTTTCTACATTGAGTCCGCAGGCCAACCATACGGCTGCTGTGCTGTAGGTATTGTGGCGCAATTCTTTGCCATCCTTGATTTGCGTCACCGAATGCAGGTCTGCAATGAAAAGGAACGATTCGTTTTCGGGTTTTTCAGACAGGGCAATGGCCGGAAGGATGGCTCCCAGTAAATTGCCCAAATGTGGTGTGCCGGTGCTTTGTATGCCCGTAAGTATTTTTGACATGGTAGTAATCTTGGTGTAACGCAAAGTTAAACACGAATTTCACAAAACTTCATAAAAATTCAATTATTTTTGACGCTATGAGAGGACTAAAAATTATTTTCTGGGTGCTTTGGCGCGTTTGGTTTTATGTGGTGATGGGTGCCGTTATTATAGTTTTGTTCCCTTTATTGATTGTTTCGATATTATCTGAACGGTTTTATCCTTTCTTTTTCAAATTGGCACGCATCTGGGCGAAAGTGATTTTGTTTGCCTCCGGTTTCCGTTACCGCATTGAAAGGGAACAGCAAACCGTCCCCGGCAAGAGTTACATGTTTGTAGCCAACCACACTTCAATGACTGACATCATGCTGATGCTGGCCGTGGTGAAAAACCCGTTTGTGTTTGTAGGAAAGAAAGAACTGGTCAAAATCCCGTTGTTTGGTTTTTTTTACAAAAGGACCTGCATATTGGTAGACCGCAGCAGTTCTAAAAGCAGGATGGAAGTTTTTGCCCGGGCACAAAAAAGATTGGCCCAAGGATTGAGCATCTGTATTTTCCCTGAAGGCGGTGTTCCGGATGAATCTGTTTTACTCGACCAATTCAAGGATGGGGCTTTCCGCTTGGCCATAGAACACCAAATTCCGATTGTACCCATAACGTTTCCCGACAACAAAAAAAGAATGTCTTATACGTTCCTGAGCGGCAGTCCAGGGCTGATGCGCGCCAAAGTGCACCATTTCGTGGAGACGGAAGGCAAAAAGCCAGAAGACAAAAAAGCCGTAAGCGATGAAGTAAGAGCAATCATTCTGAAACAACTCGAAACCTACAATGTATAAAAAAAGAGGGCTTTGTTAAACCCTCTTTTTCGTTATTCCCCTCAGGCAATAACACCACTTAACTAATTTTAAACAATAACTTAAAAACGGTAACTTATTCCGGAATAGATGCCAAAAATATAAGGTTTGAAGTTTCCGGCACCCGATGAATACGTATTCAATTGGTATTTAAAAACAGGTTCTACCCTCGCATCAAACCTTTTGAAGAACGAATATTTCAAACCCAAACCAATATTGGTACTGAAATGAATGTCATTGAGGTTGTTGGCTTCACCAATTTTCATGGTAAAACCGGGACTTTTCAGGTAGACGTCATTTTGGGTCAGAAATAAAGTGCTGAATCCGCCAATCAAATCAATCCCAAATTTTTTGGCAAGCAATTGATAAGACACTTCCATCGGCATTTCAATATACCCCATGCGTTGGTTCAGTGTGCCTTCGAATTTTTCATCGATGAGCCTTCCAAAACTCGTGTTTACATTCATCAGGGGTTCAATCTGTATAAGCGAGCCTTGTAAATTTGGGGTAACATTTTGCATTTTACTGGCACTCGAAGTCTGGTAAAATACAATGTTCCTCGTATCATAATCTGCCGAAAAAGTGTTGATACCGGCGCGGACTTTGAGCTTTTTGTTTACCGCATAATTGACACCGAGACCATAACTGTAATTGGTGCCGTATACTTTTTCGTTGGAAGCCAGTTTTTCATCCAAGGGCGAGCCGTCAGACATCGAACTAAAGTAAATAGGGGCAATGTTTGGCGTAACCTGCCACCTATTTTCTTTTCGTCCTTTAGCAATTTTCTTCTCTTTTTCATTAAGCAATTCTTCCAACGCATTAGGTTCGACTGACGCCAGCTTTGTCGAATCTATTTTTTTGATTTCTTCTGTTTTTTTGTCTGTTTCAATAGTTGAAGCCAGTATTTTTTTGTCTTTGAAGTCGGTATTCAAACTATTCCGTACCTCAGGCGAGCTTGTGTTTTTAGAATCCTTATCCTGATCGGATGTGGTATTGGGTTGTACAGCGACCCTGTTTGTCTTTTCCGGGATTGTATTTTGGTTGTTGCTGCCTGTATTTTTATCTTTTGTATTCGAGGCGATGGCATCATTACCCTTGACCGGATTGATTCGTGTTTTTTGTTTGGTCGATTTTGAATTTTGCTTTGTTTTTTGTTCAGCTGTTGAAGCCAAGGCAGGAGTGTCAAGACCATTTTGTGAACCCCTGATTTCAGAGGCTTTTTTTCTGTGGGTTGTTTGGGCGGCCGGTGCATCAGCCGTGTTGACACCAGTGGCTAAAGCAACCCCTTCATTTTTAGTGGTACCCTCTGTCTGTTTTAGGTTCTCCGGCAGGTTTTCAGGTGTGGTTACCGTATGCTGGTTGTCTGTGCCAATATTGGAATTACCATTATCGGCTGGGTTTGTTTTTTTGGAATCGTTGCTGTTGTTTTCCTGGTTGACAATTGCATTCCCGGGATTTTGGCTATGATTGGAATAAGGCCCCCAGAGGGTGAATGCCAACAGCAGGACAGCGGCTGTACCCGAAAGTTTCCACCAGAAAGGAATCACCCTTCTTTTTTTCTTGGCCCTGAGCTGTGCTTCAATATGATCCCAAGCCATAGGAGGCGGGGGAACTTCGTTGTGCTCAAGACGTTCCTTAAAAAATTGATCTATATTCTTTTTTTCACTCATTTTATCGAGGGAATTGTTTTGTTTCCGGTGGTGTTTTCAATTTTTTCTTTTAAAATCACCCTGGCCCTGGACAAGTTTGATTTTGATGTTCCTATATTGATGTTGAGCAATTCGGCTATCTCCTGATGCGAATAGCCATCAATCGCATACAAATTAAAAACCAGGCGGTACCGCTCGGGCAGCTCCTGGATGATTTTTGCCAGGTATTCTGTTGAAACCCCTTCGTCTTCCACCTCCACTTCAACACTTTCTATTATTTCTTCGTTGACCAGGCTCAAAAAAGTTTCCTTTCGATACAGCTGGAGAATGTGGTTGATCATGACCCTTTTCATCCATCCTTCAAAAGACCCCTTAAACGAAAACAGATGGATTTTTTCAAAAATCAATAAAAACCCATCTTGTAAATTGTCTTGAGCATCGTTATAGCTACGGGAATATTTCAAGCATACAGAAAACAATTTTGGGGCATACTGTTTGTATAATTGTTCTTGAGCTTTTATGTCATTTTTCTTACAATCATTTATGAGCTGATCTATACTCAAACTGTTATTTTTTAATGGTCTACGGTCACATCAAATTCAATGAATTGCGGATTGATACTTGAAGGGTTTCCTGTAAGAAACTTGAAATGGTACACCCCCAATATGCCCGGCTTGAAAGGTAAATTGACTGTCATTTCGGTCACGTTATCCGTTTGGCAATTGTTCTGGACCAAGCGTGCACAATAAACCGCAACGGTCCTTTCGTAGCCGTCTTTCTCATAATAAAAGCCATTAAAAAAATCGCAAGAAGTCGGACGTAGGTATTTTACCGGAATGTTCGTAATACTGTCTTTTGCAAATGCAACAGGCATATCTACAGAACTTACGGGTACAAGATTAAAGGTGTAGTCTTCAGTGTCATTCCCATCAATGGTGCATGAGGAGAAAACCAACCCCAATGCCATAAATAAAAATAGTTTCTTCATTATAAAATCATTTTGTTTATGTTAGATACAGTTTTTTTCAAAAGGTTGCGTCATAATGCAAAAAAATCCGTGATGCACGGATTCTTTGTTTTAAACTTCTCTTGATTTGATTTCTTCCTTGATTTTTTGTTCGAGTTCATCAGCGAGTTCCGGATTGTCTTTGATCAGTACTTTTACCGCATCACGGCCCTGACCCAATTTGGTGTCGCCGTAGCTGAACCAGGAACCGGCTTTTTTGATAATTTCAAACTCCACTGCCAGATCCAGGATTTCTCCTGTTTTCGAAACCCCTTCGCCATACATGATGTCAAATTCAGCGGTTTTGAAAGGCGGCGCCACTTTGTTTTTTACCACTTTTACCTTGGTGCGGTTCCCGATTACGTTTTCACCATCTTTGATTTGGGAAGAACGCCTGATGTCTAACCTTACCGAAGCATAAAATTTCAGCGCATTTCCACCGGTAGTGGTTTCCGGGTTTCCGAACATCACCCCGATTTTTTCACGCAATTGGTTGATGAAAAATACCGTACAATGGGTTTTGCTGATGGTTCCGGTCAACTTCCTCAAGGCCTGTGACATCAAACGGGCATGCAATCCCATTTTCGAATCTCCCATTTCGCCTTCGATTTCACTTTTCGGCGTCAGGGCGGCTACCGAGTCAATCACCACGATGTCAATCGCCCCTGAACGGATCAGGTTTTCGGCAATTTCCAAGGCTTGCTCGCCATTGTCTGGCTGTGAGATGATGAGGTTTTCGATGTCTACCCCTAATTTTTCGGCATAGTTTCTGTCAAATGCGTGCTCCGCATCTATAAAGGCTGCAATGCCACCCGCTTTCTGGGCTTCGGCAATGGCATGTAAGGTCAAGGTGGTTTTACCTGAAGATTCCGGTCCGTATATTTCAATTACCCTTCCTTTTGGGTATCCGTTTACGCCCAAGGCCAGGTCAAGTCCCAATGAACCTGAAGAAATGGTTTCTACTTCCTCTACCGCCTTGTCGCCCATTTTCATTACGGTTCCTTTTCCGTAGGTTTTGTCTAATTTGTCAAGCGTTAATTGTAATGCTTTTAATTTGGCTTCTTTTTCTGTACTCATCTTTAACTGAATTTATTGGCTATTAATGTTTGTAAAATTAACCAAAATTTCAATGTAAAATGAGTTTGCAAATAGGAGTTTTAAACAATCCCGAATTTATTCCGTACCTTTGCCATCATTTTTTCTCGCTATGGAAAAACTAATATCCTATCCCATTTCGGTTGTATTTTACATTTGTTTTGTCGGATGTCTTGTTGTTTTTCACCCGATACAATGGGTTTGCTTTAATGTTTTCGGATACCAGGCACACAAAAAAAGTGTTGATTACCTGAACTTTTGTCTGGAAAAATGCACCATGCTGTTGGGCACTTGGTTCCAGTTCAGGAACATCAGTTA
The DNA here is from genome assembly GCA_964642945.1 of uncultured Flavobacterium sp. Classification (GTDB taxonomy): domain Bacteria; phylum Bacteroidota; class Bacteroidia; order Flavobacteriales; family Flavobacteriaceae; genus Flavobacterium. Next base: position 7,153 of record CAZXRX010000021.1, read on the forward strand.
CATCCCGAAAGGCGTTCCGGTCATTTTCGTGGCCAACCACCAGAGCATGTATGATATTATCGGCATCATCTGGCACCTGAGGCGTTTTCATGCCAAATTTGTCAGCAAAAAAGAACTGGGCCGTGGCATTCCGAGCGTTTCCTACAATTTAAGGCACGGTGGTTCCGTTCTCATAGACCGTAAAGATCCCAAACAAGCCATCCCGACCATCAAAGGATTGGGCGAATACATTGAAAAACACAAGCGATCGGCAGTCATTTTCCCGGAAGGAACCAGGAGCAAAGACGGCACACCGAAAAAGTTCTCAGAAAACGGAATCAAGATTCTTTGCAAATACGCACCCTCCGCCGTGGTGGTGCCCATTACCATCAACAATTCGTGGAAATTGGTAAAATACGGCCTCTTCCCGATGGGATTGGGCAACCGGGTGGAATTCATCATCCACGAACCGCTGGCCGTGAAAGATTACCCGTTTGAGGAGCTGATGCAGAAGGTGGAAAAAACAGTAATACAATCTATAAGAAATTAATTATGTCACTAAAAAACATCCGGTTGGAGGTCATGCAGTACCTGGAAAAAAACATCGACAGTTTTGTGGACCAATACCTGATACCGGTCGAAAAAATATGGCAGCCATCTGACCTGCTTCCGAATTCAGAAAAAGAAACTTTTTTTGAAGATTTGACCGAATTGCGCGAAATTGCCAAAGACCTCCCTTATGATTTCTGGGTGGTGCTCGTGGGCGATACCATTACCGAAGAAGCGCTGCCTACCTATGAATCGTGGCTGGTGGAAGTGGAAGGCATTGACAACGAAGCCCGCAATGGCTGGTCAAAATGGGTGCGCCACTGGACGGCAGAAGAAAACCGTCACGGCGATTTGCTCAACAAATACCTTTACCTGTCGGGGCGTGTCAACATGCGTGAAGTAGAAGTCACCACCCAACATTTAATCAAGGATGGTTTTGACATCGGTACTGGAAAAGACCCTTACAAGAATTTTGTGTACACGAGTTTCCAGGAACTGGCCACTTATATTTCCCACAACCGCGTGTCACAGCTGGCCAAAAGTTACGGCGATAAAAAACTGTCTAAAATCTGTAAAATGATAGCCGGTGATGAAATGCGCCACCACCATGCCTACAGCGAATTCGTCAACCAGATTTTCAAGGTAGACCCTAGCCAGATGATGATGGCCTTCCAATACATGATGAAGCAGAAAATCACCATGCCGGCCCACTTCCTGAGGGAATCAGGCGAAAAAATAGGCACTGCTTTTGAGGAATTTTCCAACTCTGCGCAAAAATTGGGGGTTTATACTGCTACTGATTATGTAGACATCTTACAGAAATTGGTCGAAAAATGGGAAATTGATAAAATCGTCAACCTGACTGACGAAGCCGAAAAAGCCCGCGATTACCTGATGAAATTACCGGCCCGTATGGCCAAAATCTCCGAAAGGTTGGTATTGCCTGCAGAATCGGCCATTTTCAAATGGGTAGAACCGGCTTTGGCGCGATAACCGAATACAGGTTATAGAAAAAGAACATACAATACAAACCAAATCCTTTCTGAAAAGAGAGGATTTTTAAATTATAAAATATGCCCCTTATTGAAAACACCATTGCTTTTGTCAAACACCAACTCCGCGATGCCGAAGGCGGACACGACTGGTTCCATATTGAACGCGTTTACAAAAATGCCTTACTTATTGCACAGCATGAAAATTGTGATTTGACTGTGGTTCAACTGGGTGCGTTGCTGCACGACATTGCCGACAGCAAATTTCACGACGGGGATGAAACAGTGGGGCCGAAAACCGCCCGGGCTTTCCTGGAAAGCCAGCAAGTGGATGAAGCCACCATTAACCACGTAATCAGCATTATCGAAAACATTTCGTTCAAGGGTGGGAATTTCGAAAAAAAATTCAATTCCAAAGAGCTCGAAATCGTTCAGGATGCCGACCGTTTGGATGCCCTGGGCGCCATTGGTATTGCGCGGACGTTCAATTACGGAGGGTTCAAAAACAGGCCGTTGTATAATCCGGAAATTCAGCCCAACCTGACCATGAGCAAAGAAGAATACAAAAACAGCGCGGCCCCCACACTCAACCATTTTTACGAAAAATTATTGCTGCTGAAAGACCGCATGAATACCGAAACGGGTAAAAAAATTGCCCTCGAAAGACACCGTTTCATGGAAGACTTTCTCGGGCAGTTCTATGGGGAGTGGAATGGTGAAAGGTAATTAATTCCCTGTAAATTCAGCTTTTCTTTTCTCCAGAAAGGCAGTCGTTCCTTCCTTGAAATCTTCGGTGCCAAAACACTTTCCAAACGATTTGATTTCGGTTTTGAAGCCATCGACGCCATCAGTGAAATTGGCGTTGACCGCCTTGATTGCCTGACTGATGGCTGCCGGGGAATTGCGTTGGATTTTGGCTGCAATGCCTGTAGTAAACGCCAAAAGTTCTGCCTGTGGCACCACATGATTGACCAACCCATACGATTTAGCTGTTTCGGCATCAATCATCCCGGCGGTCATAATCATTTCCATGGCGCGTCCTTTGCCTACCAATTGCGGCAACCTTTGGGTTCCGCCATAACCCGGGATGACCCCAAGCGACACTTCCGGCAAGCCCATTTTGGCATTGTCTGAAGCGATCCTGAAATGACAGGACATGGCCAGTTCCAAACCGCCGCCGAGCGCAAAACCATTGACGGCTGCAATAACGGGTGTGCGTAAATTTTCGACAAAATCAAACAACAATTCCTGTCCTTGTTGGGCCAGCTGTGCGCCTTCCTCCACAGAAAAATGCGCAAATTCCGAAATATCGGCCCCGGCCACAAAAGCTTTTTCGCCTTCCCCGGATACGATGATGGCCCGGATGTCACGGTCATTGTCGAGATTTTCAAAAGCATCATGCAGTTCTTTTATGGTGGCTACATTGAGCGCATTCAGTTTGGACGGACGGTTGATGGTAATTTTTCCTATGCCGTTTTCAGAGGCAACAATCAGGTTTTCGTAGTTCATGTCAGTAATTTTTGGTTATAGGGAGCGAAACGATAAAAGTGGTTCCTTTTCCCCATTGGGTTTCAAAAGTTATGGTTCCTTTATAATTTTCAATGATGTTCTTGATGATACCGAGGCCCAATCCCATCCCGCTGTTTTTGGTGGTGAATTTGGGTTCGAAAATCCGCTCGGTGTTTTCAGGCTCAATTCCGCTGCCATTGTCTTTCACCATAATCAGCACATTTTCATTTTCTTCCTTAACTGCCACCACCACCGATTTTTCCGCCTGGTCTTCCGGAATGGACTGTATCGCATTTTTTACCAGGTTGGTAATGATCCGGATGAGTTGTGTTCGGTCAAGTTTCGTAATGATTTCTTCCTTTTCGCTTTCAAAAGTAATAAAATCTTCATTGAAAATATCAAGAGCCAGTTCGACCACATCCACCACATTGAGGTTTTCGTTTTGCTGGGCGGGCATCGAAGCGAAGTTCGAAAAGGCCGAAGCCACGGCACTCATCGTATCAATCTGTTGGATCAGCGTTTTGGAGTAATCGTTGAGTTTTTGTTTGAGGTCTGGATCGTTCGCATCAAATTTCCGTTGGAAACTCTGCACCGTCAAACGCATTGGCGTGAGTGGGTTCTTGATTTCGTGGGCGACCTGCTTGGCCATTTCGCGCCAGGCCTGTTCCCTTTCAGACTGGGCCAGCATGGTGGCACTTTCCTCGAGTTGGTCGACCATCTGGTTATAGGCCGAAATGAGCGAGTTGATTTCGCGGCTGTTGGCTTCGATAACGATTTTTTCGTTTTTCTGGTTCAGGCTGGTTTCGTTGATTTTGTCGGAGATGGTTTTGAGTGATTTCGTGATGTAACTCGCCAGAAAGTAAGCCAGCGCAAAGGCAATCACCAACATGAAAGAATATACTTGGCCCAGTTTAATCAGGAATTGCTGGAGTTCTTCTTCATAAAAACCATCGTCTTCCACATAAGGGATGTTCAGGATGCCGAGCGGCTTGAATTTATCGTCCTTGATTTGGCTGTAAGAAGACCGGTTCTTGATGCCGTCTATGCTTTTGATGTCAACATAGCGTTTCTCCATCGACGACTGGACGAGCTTGATGATGTATTTCGGGATGTGGGGCGATACGGTATCTATCGAAAAAGATCCTTTGGATGATTTCAGCAGCCTGCCGTCAAGGCTGTAAATGTTCAGGTCGAGGTTGTGGATGTCGGCCAGTTCATGGATTTTGTCCTTGAAAATATACGGAAGATTGTTTTCGGTAAGCGGATAGGTGGTGTTGGAAAGCACGTAGTTGATGTGTTCCTTGATGGCGTTTTCCTTGCGGTCCAGTCGCTCCTGATGGTATTCCTTGGCTTCGTTCTTGAACTGGATGATGGAAATGGACGCCATCAAAACCGAAGCAATCAAAATCAATACAATCATCGACAGGAAAATCCTGATCCGCAGCGAGAGTGCCGTTATTTTGAAATTGTGGCGCATTTATGATGGGTTCTTTTCCCTTATTTTTTTGTACAACCTAAAGCCCAGCATAAGCAGTACCGAAAACAAGACGATGCCGATTACGCCATATATCCAATTGAAGGCATTTTTGAGGATGACCAGGAACACCACCGCAAATAAAATGAGGGTGGCCACTTCGTTCCAGAGCCGCATAAAATTGGTGCTGTATTTGATTTCGTCTTTCTGCAACTGGCTGAAAATCTGCTGGCATTTCAATTGGTACAGGTACAACACAAAAACAAAGCCAAGCTTTACATGCATCCAAGGCATTTGCAGGTAGGCTTGTCCCAAATCGGTAAAAAACAACAGCCAAAACGCAAAAAAACTCGCCAGCACCGCACTCGGCCAGGTGATGATGTACCACAAACGGTAGGCCATGAGCTTGTATTGTTTTTGCAAAATTTCCTTTTCGGGCGAAGGCTTGTCGCGGGTTTCAACCTGGTACACAAACAGCCGCACGATGTAAAACAAGCCCGCAAACCAGGTAATCACAAAGATAAGGTGCAAAGATTTGATGTAATTGTAGGCTTCCATTTTTATAGTTCCGTTTTGTTGGTGTCAGGGAAACAATCTTTTGTAAATGTAACAATTCTGTTTTTTAGTTGGACGGAACTGTTTTTTATCATGGTCTTTTCCATGTTTTTCCGGATGGCTACCGGGTTTTTATAATCATCATTTTCATAAAAACCGCTGTACGAAATAATATCTGTCCAATTGTTGTAACGGGTTTGTGTGGTGTCGGCATCCAGGAAAGCAAAAAGCTCTTCCGGAAATTTTTCGGCATATTTTCTGGCGGGAATTCCCGGATATTCCGCCAAAGCCCCGTCAGAGACAATGATGGTGGCATCGAGTATCCAACGGTAAAAAGGCCTCAAGCTTTCGTTATCAGTTATAGCCAAAGCCAGCAATTGCCCTGTTTTTGATTCATCTGTCGGGCGGTATTTCCCGTAATAGAAAGCAATCGCCAACGGATCACACTTGGGGTTTTCGATATAAAACTTTACCGGTTTTCCGGCTATGGAATCCACCTCAGGCTGGTGCGTAAGCCCGAATGGCAACTGCCAGTCAATTTGATTTGGGCTGTTTTCGATGCGCCCGCCATTTTTCAATACAGCACCCGCTTTTTTATAATCAGGAATGGCGTCTGTTGCTTCCTTTTTCTGACATCCGGAAACCCACAACAACAATGACAACCAAAGGCAGTTTTTCATAAACTATTGTTTTTGCCAGTCTGTAATCCAATTGGCTACAACGCCGCACCATTCGTCCCCATCGTTCATACACGGAATGGCCAAAAATTCTTCGCCGCCGTTTTCCTTGAACTGGTGGTTGGCTTCCATGGCAATTTCTTCAAGGGTTTCAAGGCAATCCGATACAAAGGCAGGGGTCACCACGGCCAGTTTTTTGATGCCTTTTGCCGGCATTTTGTTGATTTCAACATCGGTGTAAGGAGTCAGCCATTTGTCTCCGGCCAAACGGGATTGGAAAGTCTGGCTGTATTTCCCTTCCGGAATGCCGAGCAGTTCCACGACCTGACGGGTGGTTTCATAACACTGGTGGCGGTAACAGAATTCGTGTGCAGGCGATGCAGTTTGGCAACATTTGCCGTCAATGGTGCAATGCGATTTGGTAATGTCTGTTTTGCGGATGTGCCTTTTCGGGATGCCGTGGTACGAAAACAACAAATGGTCGTACTCGAAAGTATCCAAATATTTTTTGATGGAATGGGCCAGGGCCTTGATATAATCGGGTTTGTTGTAAAAAGCCGGGACGATGGTGAATTTCATCTCCGGAAAATGCTTTTGGCGCAATTCTTCAGCCAACACCAAAATGGTCGTGGTCGAGGCCATGGCATGCTGCGGATACAAAGGGAGGAGCATCACTTCTGTAACGCCTTTATCTTTGAGTTGTTGCAGTCCTTTCAGGATGGTCATGGTGCCGTAACGCATGGCCAAAGCCACCGGGATGTCTACTTTTTCCTGAACTTTTTTGGTCATTCTTTCAGAAATGACGACCAAGGGCGATCCTTCTTCCCACCAGATTTTGGCATAGGCAGCAGCAGATTTGGTAGGCCTGTTCCGTAGGATGATGCCCCTTACCAACAAGGCGCGCAGCAAAAAAGGCACGTCGATGACGTATTTGTCCATCAGGAATTCATCAAGGTAGGGCTTGACATCTTTTGGGGTTGGACTTTCTGGTGAACCTAAATTTACGAGTAATACTCCTTTCATTTCGTGGCAATTTTTATGGGTTAATGTGGTTTTTGGTAGATATACGGAAATTTTCCGATTAGGTATTCGGATTAATTGACATCAGGTATTTTTTTGGCGTGGTGGCGAATTTTTTCTTAAAGGCTGCGATGAAATGGCTTCCGGTACTGTAACCGATTTTCAGCCCGACTTCGTTGACATTATACGAACCACTGTCGAGCAGTTGCCGCGCATAATCCATCTTGTAATCGAACAGAAAACCATATACCGTGTCGCCATAAATTTGTTTGAAACCCATTTTGAGCTTCTTTAAATTCAGTCCAACCTGGTCGGCCAATTCCTGCAATCCGGGTGGTTCTGCCATATTGGCCAGGATGATTTCCTTGGCTTTCCGGATTTTCAGCACATTGTCTTCATCGATCAGGAACGGGCATTGCTCGGCATCAGGGTCTTCCGAACGGTTGAAATACAGGCTCAGCAGTTCGTAACCTTTACCTTTATAATAGAGGTTCTTGATGGAGGGGTTGAGGTTGTAGTGGAACAACTGGCTCAGCACTATGGCCATAGACGGGCTGATGTCGCCTTCCTTGTAATATTTTTTGTCTTGGTTTTCTTCACTTAAAAAAGGGATGTAATTGGCCTCACTCGAAAACAATCCGTGGAATTTCTGTATCGAAATGATAATCGAAATGACCCAGGTATTGGGTGCCAGTTCGAGGTTCAGGGGCAGTTCCTTCTGCGGATTATAAAACAGGAACGACTTTTCTTCCTTGAGTTCGAGGGCGTAACTGCCTTCATTGAAAACGAATTTCCCTTTCCCTTTGATGCCGAAATGGAATTGGATAAGTCCTTGGTTTACTTCTCTTTTCACATGAAAATTCTCGTTTCCGTCGTTTTGGAAACGGATCAGAATAAAATCATTTTCAATTTTTATTTCTTCCTGAGAACCCATAGCGATATTTTTTCGTATGTTATTTTGCAGCTCATTGGATTTGTTATTTAGAATTAATCTACATAAGAAAGATGCCAATGCTTGATTTCATTGCAAATTTAAAATAAATAACGCTAAAAAGACCTTTTTGGTTCAAAATATCCCACAGCGATATAAAAAGAACTTCCAGCGTTGTTTTTATGAAGGTGATGCTGTTAATTTTGTGGAACTTTTACGGAAAGTACTTATGGAAAACTTCAACATGTCGAAACACGCCACTTTTTACGCACTGGGGCTGAGCTATAAAAAGGCCGATGCGGAAATAAGGGGGAAATTCAGTTTAGACAACCAGGCGAAAGCCACCCTGCTCATACAGGCAGAAGCCGAAGGCATAGAAGCCTTGTTGGTGACCTCTACCTGTAACCGCACCGAGATTTACGGTTTTGCCCAGCACCCATACCAATTGATTAAATTGCTGTGTGAAAACAGCAAAGGCACCGTAGAAGAATTCCAGGAAGTCGCTTATATCTATAAAAACCAGGAAGCCGTCAACCACATGTTCCGCGTCGGAACCGGTCTAGACAGCCAGATTTTGGGTGATTTTGAAATCATCAGCCAACTGAAAATTGCGTTCAATGAAAGCAAATCGAACGGATTGGTGAATGCTTTTCTTGAAAGACTCGTCAATTCGGTCATCCAGGCCAGCAAAAGAATCAAGAACGAAACCGGAATTTCCAGCGGTGCGACTTCGGTCTCTTTTGCATCGGTGCATTACATCATCAGGAATGTCGAAAACATTTCAGACAAGAACATCCTGCTTTTCGGCACCGGAAAAATTGGCCGCAATACGTGTGAAAACCTTGTCAAACATACCAAACATGACCACATTACCCTCATTAACAGGACCAAAGACAAGGCAGAAAAACTGGCCCGCAAGCTTGATTTGATTGTAAAGGATTATGCCGATTTGCAGCTTGAACTCCAAAAAGCAGATGTGGTAGTCGTGGCCACCGGGGCGCAAAACCCTACCATTGACAAGACCATCCTCAATTTGAAGAAACCGCTGCTGATTCTCGATTTGTCGATTCCGAAAAACGTGAATGAAAATGTAAAGGAAATCGAAGGCGTGACCTTGGTGCATCTCGACCACCTGTCGCAGATTACAGACGAAACCCTCGAAAACAGGAAACTGTACATTCCGGCAGCCGAAGTCATCATTGAGGAAATCAAGCACGAGTTCATGGCCTGGACCAAAAACCGCAAATTCGCCCCAACCATACAAGCCTTGAAGGAAAAACTCAATGCCATCAAGGAAAGCGAATTGAACATCCACCGCAAAAAATTATCCAATTTCGACGAACAACAGGCCGAAATGATCAGCAATAAAATCATCCAGAAAATCACCAACCATTTCGTGAACCACCTCAAGGACGGCGAATCAATGGACGAAGGCATCGAATGGATTGAGAAAGTTTTCCAGTTGGAACAGGAACGCAGTTTTTTTGAATAACCAATGGGAAAAACAATACGCATAGGCACCCGTGACAGTGAACTGGCACTCTGGCAGGCGCACACGGTACAAAAGCAACTGAATGACCTCGGCTACACTACCGAAATCATCGCCGTTAAATCGCAGGGTGATCTTTTACTGGACAAACCTTTATACGAACTCGGCATCACCGGAATTTTCACCAAAACCCTCGATATCGCCATGATCAACGGTCAGGTCGATATTGCGGTACATTCCATGAAAGATGTACCTACTGCACTGCCCATCGGGATTGCCCAGGCCGCCGTGCTGGAGCGTGCCAATGTGTTGGACATCTTGGTACACAAACCCCATATCGATTTTTCTGAAGTGAACACCATTGCCACGGGGAGTCTGCGCCGTCAGGCCATGTGGCTCCATACGTATCCGCACCACCAAGTGGTCGATTTGCGCGGCAATGTCAATACACGTTTGCAGAAGTTAGAAGACAACGATTGGAATGGGGCTGTTTTTGCCGCTGCCGGATTGGAACGCATCAACCTCAAACCCGATCATGTCATCAACCTCGATTGGATGACACCTGCACCCGCACAAGGTGCCATGGTGGTAGTGGCGATGGCGGAAGATGCTTTTACGATGGATGCCGTTTCGCAGCTCAACCACATCGAAACCGAAATCTGCACCTACATCGAAAGGCAGTTCCTCAAAACCCTCGAAGGCGGCTGTACGGCGCCAATCGGTGCCTTGGCCACTTACGATGAAAAAACCGATACCATAGCATTCAGGGGCGTGTTGTTGTCTATCGATGGGAAAGAAAAAATCGGGCTTGAAAAATCAGTGGATATTTCAGAATGGAAAAAGCTCGGGTTTTATGCCGCCCGGGAAATTTTGGATAATGGTGGTACTGCCCTGATGGCCAGTATCAAAAACCAGTTAAAAAAATAAGCTGTGGGCCATCAGATAAATATCTTCTCCACCAAAAAACTTTCGCCGCGGCAAAAGCAAACCTTGTCAGAAGCCGGGTTTTCGGTAGCCGATGAAAATTTCATTGCCACCAAAAGCAAGGATTTTGAACTGGTGAAAGTGAACCAAAACCTGATATTTACCAGCCAGAATGCAGTTCAAAGTGTTTTACAACACCCGAAATGCGATACCTTAGAAGGGAAAAAGGTATTTTGTGTGGGACTAAAAACCAAGGCATTTTTAGAAGAGAACGGATCGGAAGTGGCTGTTTATACCGACTATGCTGCTGATTTAGCAGAAATAATTTCCCTCATTTATGCCGATGAAACGTTTACGTTTTTCAGTGGTAATTTGCGGAAAGACACCTTGCCAAATGCGTTAAAGGAAAACGGGATAAGCTGTAATGAAATAGAAGTGTATGAAACCACTTTGACCTCGCAAAAAATAAAAACCAAACCCGACGGCCTCTTGTTTTTCAGTCCGTCAGCGGTTGACAGTTACCTACAACACAACACCATTAAAAATGAAATTTGTTTCTGTATCGGCGAAACCACTGCGGAAACATTAGAAAATAAAAAAATAAAAAACATCATAATTGCCGAGCAACCCACCATTGACCATGTAATTAACGATGTGATTGAATATTACAATTCTGCTAGCTGACCGCTACAGCCAACAACTTTAACATGATAAAAAACGACCTCTTTTTAAGGGCCCTGAACAATGAAACCGTAGAACGGCCACCCGTATGGATGATGCGTCAGGCCGGTAGGTATTTACCTGAATTCCGTGCCCTGCGCGACAAATATGATTTTTTTACCCGTTGCGAAACCCCTGAGTTGGCAGCAGAAATTACCGTGCAGCCCATCCACATCGTCAAACCCGATGCCGCCATTTTGTTTTCGGATATTTTGGTAGTGCCACGCGCCATGGGCATCCACGTCGAACTGAAAGACAACCTCGGGCCGATTATCCCCAACCCCATCCGCAGCATGGAGCAGGTGAACCAGGTCATCGTTCCGGATGTGAATGAAACCTTGGGTTATGTTTTTGACGCCATCAAACTGACCAAGCAAATGCTCAACGATGAGGTACCGCTGATTGGTTTTGCCGGTTCCCCCTGGACAATTTTCTGTTATGTGGTGGAAGGAAAAGGCTCGAAAAGCTTCGATACCGCCAAAGGATTTTGTTTCTCCAACCCAATCGCGGCACATACTTTACTGCAAAAAATCACCGATACCACCATTTTATATTTGAAAGAAAAAGTAAAAGCGGGTTGCAACGCCATTCAAATTTTTGACTCGTGGGGCGGTATGTTATCGCCGGTAGATTACAACGAATTCTCTTGGCAATACATCAACCAGATTGTTGACGCTTTGGCCGAAGACACCAAAGTAATTGTATTCGGGAAAGGCTGCTGGTTTGCCTTGGGCGACATGGCCAAATCTAAAGCATCGGCACTTGGTGTAGACTGGACCTGTTCGGCAAGGAATGCCCGTTACCTGACCGGTGGGAAAATTACGTTACAAGGAAATTTCGACCCAAGCCGATTGTTATCACCTATTCCAACCATTAAAAAAATGGTACACGAAATGATCAACGAATTCGGAAAAGACAATTACATCGTCAACCTCGGTCACGGTATTTTGCCGAATATTCCGGTAGACCATGCGAAAGCGTTCATTGAGGCGGTGAAGGAGTATAATTAATAGTTGTTGGTTGCCAGTTGCTGGTTGTCGGGTTTACCGATCTTACCGACAACTGACAACCGACAACCGACAACAAAATGAAAGACAAGTTTTTAGCATACATCGAGAATTTACAAAACCAAATCACTTCCCAATTGGAAGCGGTTGATGGTGTGGCAAAATTCCGCGAAGACATTTGGGACCGTCCGGAAGGTGGCGGCGGAAGAACCCGTGTGATTGAAAATGGGGCTGTTTTTGAAAAAGGCGGCGTCAACATTTCAGCGGTGCATGGCAAATTACCTGAAGCCATGCAAAAAATGTTCAACGTTGGCGAGGCTGATTTTTTCGCCTGTGGATTAAGTTTGGTAATTCATCCAAAAAGTCCAATGGTACCGACAGTTCACGCCAATTGGCGCTATTTTGAAATGTATGACGATAACGGAAATGTCATCAATTTATGGTTTGGCGGCGGGCAGGATTTAACCCCTTATTATTTATTTGAGGAAGATGCCATTCATTTTCACCAGAGTTGTAAAACAGCCTGTGACAAACACAGTCTTGATTTTTACCCGAAGTTCAAAAAACAATGCGATACTTATTTCTGGAACGCACACCGCAATGAAGCCCGTGGCATCGGCGGCTTGTTTTTCGATTATTGCAAAGCTACCAATGACATGCCAATGGAAAATTGGTTTAATTTTGTCACTGAAGTCGGCAACAGTTTTTGTGAAGCCTATATCCCGATTGTGGAGAGAAGGAAAAATCTGGACTATACAGCAGCACAGCGCAACTGGCAGGAAATCCGTCGTGGCCGTTATGTCGAATTCAATCTGGTGCACGACAAAGGCACCCTTTTCGGATTGAAAACCAACGGCAGGATTGAATCGATTTTGATGAGCCTGCCGCCCCATGTACAGTGGGTTTATGACCACCATCCGGAGCCAAATTCGGACGAAGAAAAATTAATTAAAGTATTGGAAAACCCTATAGATTGGGTGTAAAATTTTAACGTTCAAAAAAACATGAAATCCCTATCCCGTTTTGTACTGCTTTTTTTTGCCGTCAATACCTTTGGTCAAATTCCGAATACGCTGACTCCCAATGAAAAAGTTTTTGGGTTGTCAAAATTCTGGCAGGAAGTCAATTACAATTTTATCTACCTCGATAAAGTGGACCGGAATAGGTGGGACAACCGCTATAAAGAACTGATTTCGATTGTCCAGAATACCAAAAATGACTATGAATACTACAGGGAACTGCAGAAATTCTGCGCGTTGTTGAAAGATGGGCATACCAATGTTTATTTCCCTGATGGAATCGAACAAATGAACACCATGTTTGGTGATTACCGCTTGTTTATCAAAAATATCGCAGGAAAGGCCATCATTGTCAGGACTAACGCCAGCAAGAAAGAAGAAATTCCTTTTGGCAGCGAAATTATCGAAGTAAACGGCAAACCCACCCAAAAATTCATCGATGAAAATGTGGCACCCTACATTGCTTCTTCCACTGATTATGTATTGCAGGACTGGAGTACTTCCAATTTACTGAGAGGATTGGAGGGCGAAACCTTCCAAATCAAAATCAAAAAACCCAACAAAAAAATAATTGAACTTACCCTGACCCATAAAAAAACAACAGAAACCGAAGTTTATCCGGCTTTTGAACCAGACAGACAGCTTTTGGATTTCAAATGGATCAACAAAGAAACCGCCTATGTGGCCTTGAATTCGTTCAGTGACGAAAAAATAGACCATTTATTTATTGAAAAGCTTCCCGAATTGTACAAAGCCAAATCATTGATTGTAGATTTGCGTTACAACGGTGGCGGAAGTACCAACATAGGCATCAACATACTGCAATACCTTACCAACGATACCATTCTTTACGGCTCAAGGGAAAAAACCCGACTTCATATTGCTTCATTCAAGGCCTGGGGGAAATTTGTCAAGGAAAAAGACACCCTGAACAACGAATGGAACAAAAAGGCCTATTTGACCTATCGTGACCAGTATTACCATAATTTTGATTATACTGCCGACACCATCAGGTTAAGAGCCCAAAGAATTGTTGTGCCTACCGTGATTTTGTTGGGTCACAATACTGCCTCGGCAGCCGAAGATTTCCTGATTGCAGCCGACAACCAAAAACACATGACAAAAATGGGTGAAAAATCATTCGGAAGTACGGGGCAACCTTTGCTGTTTGATTTGCCCGGAGGCGGTTCTGCCAGGGTCTGTACCAAAAAAGACACCTATCCTGATGGCCGCGAGTTCGTTGGCTACGGTATAAAACCCGATATAGAAGTGACACCTAACCTGGATGACTATTTGAACAACCGGGATGTCACGCTTGAAAAAGCCATCCAGTATTTAAAAGATAAAAAGAAGTAAACAAGTCAAAAAGCCAAAACTATGTTCCCACTACAACGAGGCAGAAGATTGCGCGTTAACGAATCTGTAAGAAGCCTGGTTCGAGAAACCACCCTGAGCCCATCCGATTTCATGTTTCCGATGTTCATCACCGAAGGCGAAAATTACCAATCAGAGATTTCCTCCATGCCCGGTATTTTCCGTCGTTCGATTGATTTAACGGTCGAAGAAGTCAAGGAAATTTTTGACTTGGGCATCCGCGCCGTAAACATTTATGTCAAAGTAGACGACAGCCTGAAAGACAACACCGGAAAAGAAGCTTGGAACCCCAACGGACTCATGCAGCGCGCCATCAGGGCCATCAAAACCGCCTGCCCGGAAATGGTGGTTATGCCTGATGTAGCACTTGATCCGTATTCGGTTTATGGCCACGACGGCATTATCGAAAACGGCGATGTGGCCAATGATGCCACCAACGAAGCCTTGGTCAAAATGGCGGTTTCGCACGCCCAGGCCGGAGCCGATTTTGTGGCCCCGAGCGACATGATGGACGGCCGCGTATTGCGACTGCGTCAGGGCTTGGACGCCGCCGGTTTCCACAATGTAGGCATCATGAGTTATTCGGCCAAGTATGCTTCGGCTTTTTACGGGCCATTCCGCGATGCTTTGGACAGTGCGCCACGCGAAGCCGATGTGGTGGTTCCGAAAGACAAAAAAACCTATCAGATGGATTTTGCCAACCGCATCGAAGCTGTAAAAGAAGCCCTGATGGACGTGGAAGAAGGTGCCGATATGGTGATGGTCAAACCCGGAATTGCCTATCTGGATATCGTCCGTGAGGTAAAAAATGCGGTTAACGTTCCGGTAACGGTGTTTCATGTATCGGGCGAATATGCGATGATCAAAGCGGCATCCGAAAGGGGTTGGCTTGACCACGACAAAACCATGATGGAGCAACTGATGTGCATCAAAAGGGCAGGAGCGAGCCTGATTTCGACTTATTTTGCCAAGGAAGCAGCCATTTTAATGCGTCAATAGCATGAAAAAAGTAGTTTTGAGTTTCCTATTGATGGGTTTGTTGTCGTGCAAAAACGAAGGAAAGCAAACAGACAGCCAGATAGCAGAAGTGGCTACGCTTGAAAAAGGCCAGCAACTTTTTGAAGCCAACAATTGTACGGCCTGCCACAAACCCGATCAAAGGATAGTCGGGCCTGCCTTAGACGAAATTGCCATCAGCTACAAGAAAAACAGTGGCGACCTGGTTGCTTTTTTGAAGGAAGAAGCGCCACCCTTGGTTGACGAAAAAATGTATGAAACCATGAAAATCAACCTACAGGTCACCAAAACCATGACCGATACCGAGTTGGAATCATTGGAGATGTACATTTTGGGTCATGCCAAATAAATTTTGACGACAGCCAAATCTTTCCGAACTTTACGGGAAACAAACTGTAATGGAAACCGCCTTTTTCAACTCGCCGCTTGGCATTACCAAAATTTCAGGGGATGCAAACGGCATTTGCGAAATTTCCATTTTACAGGATGGAGAACCTACTTCTGAAATTCCCATCCTATTGCAACAACCTATCGCCCAGCTCCACGATTATTTTGAGGGCAAACGAACCACTTTTGATTTCAAATTGAATCCCAAAGGGACCGAATTCCAACAAAAAGTCTGGCAGGAACTGCTACAGATTCCTTTCGGGAAAACGCTGTCTTATCTGGAATTGTCCAAAAAGCTCGGCGATGTAAAAGCCATCCGAGCGGTCGCTTCCGCCAATGGAAAAAACCCACTCTGGATTGTCATTCCGTGCCACCGTGTCATCGGAACGGATGGTTCGCTCACGGGTTATGCCGGGGGTTTGTGGCGCAAAAAATGGTTACTCGAACATGAAAGTCCGACTGCGCAGCAAAGCTTATTTTAAAAATTTCCTGACCGAAATAAAAAGTAAATTGCTTAACTTCGTAAGGTAAAGCCAATAAAAATTTATCAACGCCATTTAAAATTTTTTTACCATGATTGAAAAAATCCGACTTGACCACATTTTGTTTCTTGACATTGAAACAGTCCCTGAACACGAAAATTTTCGAAGCCTCGACCAAGACCTCCAACAACTTTGGGAAGCCAAAACCCAATACCAACGCAAAGACGAATACACTCCGGAAGACTTCTATGAACGTGCCGGAATTTGGGCGGAATTTGGTAAAATCATCTGCCTTTCGGTAGGCTATTTTGTGACGAAAGGCGACATCAGGAATTTCAGGGTCACCTCTTTCTTCGGGGAAGAAAAAAAAATCCTGACCGATTTCAACAACCTGTTGGCCAATCATTTCAACGGGCCACAGCATCTTCTGTGCGGACACAATGCCAAGGAATTTGATTTTCCGTTTATCGCCAGACGGATGATTATCAATGATGTTTCTTTACCGGCCAAACTCAACCTCTTTGGAAAAAAACCATGGGAAATTGCCCATCTCGACACCATGGAATTGTGGAAATTCGGCGATTACAAACATTTCACCTCCCTGAAACTGCTTACCAAGATTCTCGGTATCCCTACATCTAAAGGAGATATTGACGGCAGTCAGGTAGCCCATGTATTTTATGTGGAGAAAGACATTGACCGTATTGTCACTTATTGCGAGAAAGACGTGATTGCCGTGGCCCAGGTTTTCCTGCGGTTCAGGAAAGAACCCCTATTGATAGAAGAAGAAATTTTACACATATAAAAAAAGGATGTCAATACGACATCCTTTTTTTTGTAGATTATTTATGGCTATTACTTCCGCAATACAATTTTCTTCGAAGTAGAACCCGTAGTATTTTGTATGGTTACCAGATAAACCCCATCCTGAAGGTTATCAATTTGCAGGGCAGTATGTATTTCTGTCGTTTCTGTTGAAAGAATTTTTCTGCCTTGCAAATCAAACAATGAAATGGTCGCTTTTTCGGTAAGGTTAGGTAGGGAAATGTTTACGGTTCCTTGGGTAGGGTTCGGATACACACTTACATTGGCAAGCGACGGGTTATCAGCTATTCCCAAAGCCGGAGTCACCCTACACATATTGATGCTGAACAGGTTTACCGTACCACCATCTCCATTATAAGGGTCGTCAATACGCAAGGTCCATACCCCATCAGCTGGCAGGGAGTTCAACGAGCTCAAAGGGTCAACCGGTGCAATGCTTCCTGAAATAGACGGGTTTCCGGCACAGGCTGGAGCGCCTCCGTCGTCATCCATAGTACAATTGATGTTGTCATTGTCTCCACAAGGCTCTTCCAATAAAACGATAATTGGGCTTCCGATTGAGGCAGGTCCTTCCAAAGAGATGGTCATGTCCTGCACGTAGGTGTGGGTCAAATCGATATTTACATTCATGTCTCCAATGGTGTATCCGCCGGTTATGGTCAAGGGTACACTTGCCAAGGAGTTCGCCACGGAAGCGATTGTCGCATCGGAGTAATCGGTAGCGGTAAAAGTCTGGTCACAGGTCAAAATTCCGGTATCAAATGAAAAGACGGTAGCAGCTGCAGGGTCTCCATTACCACATTGGTTGGATGGTGTTACCCTCCAGTAATATCTGGTTTGCTGGCTCAACCCTTCTACAGTAAATTGATTGGTGCTGATGGTTTGGGTCACAAAGTTGGTGGTAAAAGAAGGTGATGTCGAAACCTGTACGAGGTAGTTTTCGGCATTGACCTGTCCTTGCCATTTCAGGATAGCCGATGTTGACAATCCGGTCTGGCCATTGGTAGGCGTATTCAATACAGCATTTTGGAAAGTACCGTTGTATACCCTTAATAATTTGTACCTGGTTTCTGTTTCAGAACCGTTGTTGCCTACAATCCCTACAGAATATTCTCCGGGCACAATTGCAGACAATCCGGAAACGGTCATGCTTACGGTTCCGTTGGCACTAAGGGAAGACGGACTGAAAGAAGCAGTCGCACCCAAAGGTAATCCGGTAGCGGTAAAATTGGTTGTTCCGGCTCCTGTTTGGGTATAGTTAAAATTATATACAGCATTTTGGTTGGAACAAACCACCAAATCCTGTGTGGTTGAATTCAAGGCAAAAGCAGAACTGATACCTGTGATAACCAGGGAATATTTTTGGGTGTTGTTCACCAAGGTGCCTTTGTGTGTTACGGTAATGGTATAGCTTCCGGAAGCGGGTGCGTCTATTTTTACCTGTTCTACGTTGTCTACATTGTTATCCCCGGTCCTGATGGCCGGATCTGTTGGATTGGCACTCAGCTTCCAAGGATAGTAAGTGGTTCCGTTCCTGGTAATCCTGATGTCAAGGTCATTTACCAAGGCAGGTGTAGGGTCATTTGCAGGTAGTCCTCCTGAATTTGGGTTACCCGGAACATCAGTCCAGGTAATCGATGCGATTAGCGGGGCAGTTCCTGAGGCGTTTACGGTCATGGTAAAGGTTTCTGCCTGTTTGATGGTTTCTTCTGAAACCCAAGAAGTGAGGCCGTTACCGGTAAGGGTTTCCGCAGCTTTTTTGGCATTCAACAACCCCCATCCGAAATAAGGGTCAGGACCGATTTCACCCCCATCATCAGCGGTATGGCAGGCCAGTCCTTTTAAAGTAGCAGCACGCATGAAACTATTCGTAAGGTTTTTATAGTGTTGTTGCAACAAAATCAGTGTGCCGGCTACATTGGGAGAGGCCATAGAGGTCCCGGTCAAGGTGGCCGTTGCGGTATTGCTTCCGCTGCTTGTAGAAAGCAGGGAGGTTCCGTTTCCGGTGATGTCTGGCTTTACCCTCAAATCATCTGTCGGCCCCTGGCTGCTTGAAGTATTGATGGCTACACTGGTTAAATTTCCGTTGGCGGCAACCACAGCATCGTTTGCATTGGCCACAACCAGGTTGTTTTTTGCGGTTTTGTCAAAGGTCAATTTATCAATCCCCACGGCAATAGGTTCTGCATTGGCATTGCTGTTTCCGTCATTTCCGGATGAAGCCACTTTCAGGTAGTAAGGTGCATTGTAGGCAATCTCATCCCAAACGAAGGCATCATAAGTGTAAGCGCCTATTATCCAGGAAGCCAAGGGTCCGCCGGTTCCTGAGATGGGAACACCATAAGAATGGTTCGATACCAACATGCCCAATTGTACTTCAGACAAGGCTTCGCTCTCATCATCAGTCCAGTTAAAAGTTCTTGCAGTGGCCTGTGGTGCCATCCCTTTCACACCCGCAGGGTTGGCTGATGCAATCATGGTTCCGCATACGTGGGTAGAGTGGCCGCTTAAGGTACCTGCCGGATCATCCACTACGGTTACACGACCTCCAAAAGCATTGTGGGATTCACGCACCCTGTCACCATCCCACTCACGAACGGTCATTCCTTGCCCTTCAAGGTTCAATGACAATCCTCCTCCATTGTGAAGGAAATTGGTACGGGTTGATCTTGCAGCATTTACGTTGTCTGTGGTATAATAAACAGGATAGCCTGAAGTGGTCAATTTCATCAATTCTGACTTCGAACCATCTTCTTTTTCAATTACAAGTGGCCAATTGTTAATCAGGGCGGCAGCAATTGCTTTTTGTTTGTCAATGGCCGCTTTTTTTCTGTAAAAAACTTCTTTTTCCTTTAATTTTTTCAAATCATAGTGGGACACTATTTTTTTTACATCGTTGGGCGATTGACCATATACGGTGGCACCGAACAGAGAAAAAATCAGTGAAAACAAGTATAAATTTTTCATGTAAGTAGGTAATTATGTGGGTTTCATTTGAAAAAGTTGTCAAATATATAAATCAGAAGTTAATTATCTTAATTTTTTGTCAATAATATATAAAACGACCACAAATTGTTTACCTCCCATTATTTAAATGTTAAACAGACCCCAAACCCTGTTTGCGGAATTTCTCCTGCCATTGTTTTTTACGTTAAACAAAATCAAAAATGAAATGACTCACCTACAAGATTTTTTTTTAATTCAAATCTGATAAATGTTACATTTACAAAAAAATAATAATTATGGTATTAAGCAGGTTTTGGCTGGCGATTTTTATCTCTTCCATCGTTTTCGTGATTTTCAGCTTGTTTTCAGGCAACAGTTACACCATTGATTATGTTTTGAACGGAAAAAAGGATGACCCCATCCTGATTTCTGAAAAATACCTGCACCAAATTCCGGCTTTTGTAAAGGACAGCATTGAAAAAGCACCCGAAAATACCATGATTATCAACAGGGATACCCTCAATGTTGACACGACTTACGTCTATAAAAACAAAACCGTAAAAATTTTCAGCGGCGTTCAAAAATCAGACGGTTTATTACCTACCTGCAAAAACAGCCTGCTCGACCTGATTATTCCGCTGATTGCCTATTTGGCCTTTTTCTGCGGACTGATGGAATTGCTCATCGTATCGGGTGCCGCCGAAAAACTGGCCAAAAAACTGAGCCCGATGTTTACCAAGGTATTCCCGAGTGTGCCCAAAAACCATTCTTCCATTTCTTACATGACCTTGAATTTTGCCGCCAACTTCCTTGGGCTTGATTCTGCCGCCACTCCTTTTGGGCTAAAGGCGATGGAAAGCCTGCAGGAACTCAACCCCGACAAAGACAAGGCCAGTGATGCACAAATCATGTTCATGTGCCTGCACGCAGCCGGTTTGACCTTGATTCCTACTTCCATCATTGGCTACCGGGCCGCCGAAAATGCCGCCAATCCTGCCGACGTGATGCTGCCTTGTATCATTACGTCTTTCATCGGAACCATTGCCGCCTTTTTGATTGTTGGGCTCCGTCAAAGGATTAACTTCAAAAGTGCTTCACTGGTAGTGGCTTTGATGACCATCATTGCCGCCATAGTCGGCTTGTTGTTTTATGTAAACGGGCTGGATCTGATTGGCAAAAATTTCTTCACTTCCAATCTTTCCGGGATGATGCTGGTGGCCATTATCGGGTTCACCCTGGTATTTTCGTTCGTGCATGAGAAAAAATTCATTGCAAACAATACGACCATTTTTGACACTTTTGTCACAGGGGCCAATAACGGGTTAAAAACCGGAGTAACCATTTTTCCTTATGTGATGGGGATGTTGGTGGCCATTTCTTTCTTCCGCAACAGTGGTTTGTTTGAAATCATCAGCGACGGCATTTCGTTTGTTTTTTCGAATATCGGCGTAAGCAAACAGGTGACTGATTCGTTGCCTGTCGCTATGCTGCGTCCATTCAGTTCAGGCGGTTCGCGTGGTTTCATGATTGATTCGATGAAAATGTTCGGTCCTGATTCGTTTACCGGAAGGCTGAGCTGTATTTTCCAATGCAGTGCCGAAACCACTTTTTATGTGATTGCCGTGTACTTTGGATCGATTAAGGTGAAGAACACCCGTTATACTTTGGGCACGATGCTGTTGGTTGACTTGATTTGCGTGATTACGGCCATTTTTGTAGCCAGTTGGTTTTTTTAAAACCCTGTTTACATGACGATTTATAAACCGGCAGATTGTGTATCAAACCTTGCAGGAGCGCATTGCTTTTGCTAACTTTGTGCCTCGCACAAGCCCAGACTTATGAATTAAAAACCGAACCAAATGGACTTTATATACCAAGACCCGTATCCGATTTTAAATGACGATACGACCTACAAAAAACTCACTTCAGATTATGTCAAAACCGAGCAATTGGGCGGCCGTGAAATACTCACCATTGACCCCAAAGGACTCGAATTATTGGCACAGGAAGCCCTGAACGACGTGTCATTTATGCTGCGCACGTCGCACCTGCAAAAACTCAACAACATTCTTAACGATCCGGAAGCGACCGACAACGACCGGTTTGTTGCCTACAATTTGTTGCAGAATGCTGCCGTGGCTGTTGAAGGCCAATTGCCTTCCTGCCAGGATACCGGAACCGCTATTGTCATGGCCAAAAAAGGTGAAAATGTATACACCGGTGCAGACGATGCCGAGTGGCTCTCCAAAGGGATTTTCAACACCTACCAGATGAAAAACCTCCGCTATTCGCAGATTGTACCAATTTCGATGTTTGAAGAAAAAAATTCGGGTTCCAACCTGCCTGCCCAAATTGATATTTATGCCAAAAAAGGCAGTTCGTATGAATTTTTGTTTCTCGCCAAAGGCGGTGGTTCAGCCAACAAAACCTTCCTGTACCAAAAAACCAAATCGTTGCTGAACGAAAAATCGCTCGATGAATTTGTCCGTGAAAGAATCAAAGACCTGGGTACTTCTGCCTGTCCGCCCTATCATTTGGCCTTGGTTATCGGTGGCACTTCTGCAGAAGCCAATTTGGCTGCCGTTAAAAAAGCATCCGCAGGATATTTTGACCATTTGCCTACTTCCGGAAACATGTCGGGGCAAGCCTTCCGTGACCTGGAATGGGAAAAAAGGGTACTCGAAATTTGCCAGGAAAGTGCCATTGGTGCACAATTTGGCGGAAAATATTTTGCCCACGATGTACGCGTCATCCGTTTGCCAAGACACGCCGCTTCCTGTCCGGTTGGTTTGGGCGTTTCCTGTTCTGCAGACCGCAACATCAAAGGGAAAATCACCAAGGAGGGTATTTTTGTCGAACAACTCGAAACCAACCCCAAGCGTTTTTTACCTGAAACGCCACCCCATCTAGAAGCACCTGTTGAAATAGATTTGAACCGTCCGATGCCCGAAATATTGGCCGAATTGTCCAAATACCCCATCAAGACCCGTCTGAAACTCAACGGAACCCTGATTGTGGCCAGGGATATCGCCCACGCCAAAATCAAGGAATTGCTCGATGCCGGTAAACCAATGCCGGACTATTTCAGGAACCACCCTGTATATTATGCAGGCCCTGCCAAAACCCCGGATGGGATGCCTTCGGGAAGTTTCGGCCCTACTACAGCCGGACGTATGGACGTGTATGTGGAGGAATTCCAGAAAGCGGGTGGAAGCATGGTGATGTTGGCCAAAGGAAACCGTACCAAAGAAGTCATGAATGCCTGTAAAACCTATGGCGGATTCTATTTGGGCTCCATCGGTGGGCCTGCAGCCATCCTGGCCAAAGAGAATATCCTGAAAGTGGAAGTGGTCGATTTTGAAGAACTCGGGATGGAAGCCGTGAGGAAAATAACTGTTAAGGATTTTCCGGCCTTCATCATCACCGACGATAAAGGAAACGATTTCTTTGCCAATTTATAAGATGCTCTTTACCGAAACATTCAGCGATTTCTACAGCAAGGTCAAGGAAAGTATTTCAGACGGAACTTTTGCCAAACTGACCTTGGCCAAAACCATCGGCAATACCGAGCTCATGAACATTTATGTGCGTCCGGTGGTTGATGAAAATGTATTGAAACTCGAATTGAAGTTCAAGTTCCAGAAAGAGGAAATCTTCGAAATCCATACCATTGACTCCGCTTTTCCGAGACTGTTGGAATTCATCAACAACCCGTTTTTGTCGGCCATATTGTTCACCACCGAATTTGACCTCATATACAAACTGAACAAAAAACGCGCGGTTTCCATCACCGACCAGGCCCCGACTTTCGGAAACGCGTCAGAAGTTTTGACGGAATACCTGAAACAATAAAAAAAAGCGCAATCTCAGAAGGTTGCGCTTGGTATGTATAAGTGATTTTGCTTTAGTCAATCTGCATCTCCGGAATTTCCCCTTCAATAATCAAATCGGCTTCAGTGGAGGCAATAATATGTTCTACCGTTACGCCTGGTGCCCGTTCCAGCAATTTGAATCCGTTGGGTGTAATTTCCATGACGGCCAATTCGGTCACCACTTTTTTTACACAACCCACTCCAGTTAACGGCAGGCTGCATTTTTTCAGGATTTTACTTTCTCCGGCTTTGTTCACGTGCATCATGGCCACGATGATGTTTTCGGCAGAAGCGACCAAATCCATGGCGCCACCCATTCCTTTGACCATTTTTCCAGGTATTTTCCAGTTGGCAATGTCTCCGTTTTCAGAAACTTCCATGGCACCGAGGATGGTTAAATCAACATGTTGTCCGCGGATCATCCCGAAACTGAAGGCCGAATCAAAAAAACTGGCACCTGGCAAAGTCGTGATGGTTTGTTTTCCGGCGTTGATAAGGTCGGCGTCTTCTTCGCCCTCAAAAGGGAAAGGTCCCATGCCCAACACTCCGTTTTCGCTTTGGAATTCCACAGAAATATCGGTACGGACATAATTGGCGACCAAGGTTGGGATGCCAATGCCCAGATTAACATAATAACCGTCTTTGACTTCCTTGGCGATGCGTTTTGCGATTTCTTCTTTTCCTAACATGGCTATGATTTTTTCCTCACGGTACGTTGTTCGATTCTTTTTTCAAATTTTTCTCCCTGGAATATCCTTTGGATCAGGATGCCCGGAATGTGAACCTGGTTCGGGTCAAGCGTTCCTACGGGCACCAATTCCTCCACTTCGGCGATGGTGATTTTTCCGGCGCCACACATACAGGGGTTGAAATTCCTGGCTGTTCCTTTAAAGATGAGGTTGCCGGCTTCGTCTCCTTTCCACGCTTTCACGATGGAAAAATCAGCCTTGAAGGCGTATTCCATCACGTGCATTTTTCCGTTGAATTCGCGTGCTTCTTTTCCTTGTGCGACTTCAGTTCCGTAACCAGCCGGGGTAAAAAAAGCAGGAATTCCGGCTTGTGCCGCACGGCAGCGTTCGGCCAAGGTGCCTTGGGGAATGAGTTCCACATCCAATTCGCCTGAAAGCATCTGGCGCTCGAATTCGGCATTTTCACCTACATAAGACGAAATCATTTTCTTGATTTGTTTTTGTTGCAACAGCAAGCCAAGCCCGAAATCATCGACGCCGGCGTTGTTGGAAATGCAGGTGAGGTTTTTGGTTTTTTTATTGACCAATTCAGCGATGCTGTTTTCGGGAATGCCGCAAAGCCCGAAACCACCGAGCATAATGGTCATATCGTCTTCGATGCCTTCTAGTGCTTCGGCAACGGAATGTACTTTTTTATTGATCATAAGTATGTAAAAAATTACTGTTCAAATTCTTCGGTAGGCTGCTCTTCTACCGCCGTGGAATCTGCCACAACGGGTTTCGGGGCATAATAGCAATCGACTTTGATGGACAGGTTTTCGGGTTTTTCAAAATCGTCTTTCGAGATGAGGAGGTCTTTGTCTTCGTAACATTTTTCCATGAAATAACCCCAGATAGGCAAGGCCGCCGTAGCACCCTGACCATAGGTAATTCCTTTGAAACGGGCCGAACGGTCTTCACAGCCTACCCAAACACCGGTTACCAGGTTGGGTACCATGCCCATGAACCAACCGTCAGATTGATTTTGGGTGGTTCCGGTTTTTCCGGCAATCGCATTTTTGAACATGTACGGATAACCCGTCCAACGGTTGTCACCGCTACCGCCGCTTTCGGTACGCAAACGCACACCCGAACCACTCTGGGTAACCCCTTCGAGTAATTTGATGACGGCAAAAGCCACATCCTTGCTCAATACATCGTGTGATTCCATGACCGGCTCGTAAATATTGGCGCCGTTCTTGTCTTCGATGCGCAAAATGAATTGCGGTTTGATGTACACGCCCTGGTTGGCAAAGGTGCTGTAGGCCGCCACCATGTCGTGTACGGTAATGTCTACCGCTCCCAAGGCGATTGACGGCTGTACCGGGATTTCTGAAGTGACACCGAGTTTGTGGGTCATTTCTACTACGGCTTCCGGGCCGGTTTTGTCAATCAGTTTGGCGGAAATCGTATTGATGGAGTTCGCCAGGGCCTGTTGCAGGGTTACCATGCCGCGGTATTTGTTGTCGGAATTCCGGGGTTCCCAGTCTTCTGTAACGTGGTGCCTGCCTT
The DNA here is from genome assembly GCA_964642945.1 of uncultured Flavobacterium sp. Taxonomy (GTDB): domain Bacteria; phylum Bacteroidota; class Bacteroidia; order Flavobacteriales; family Flavobacteriaceae; genus Flavobacterium. The sequence goes on from CAZXRX010000021.1 coordinate 33,141, forward strand.
TGTGGATCATGAACGGGCCGTCCAAAAAGGTATCACAAGGAGACAAGCCCAATTGCTCAATGGCTGTGGCATAGACAAATGGCTTGAAGGTAGAACCTACCTGACGCGCGCCCTGACCTACGTGGTCGTACTGGAAATATTTGTAATTGATGCCGCCCACCCAAGCCTTGATTTGGCCGGTTTGCGGTTCCATTGACATGAGTCCTGCCTGAAGGAAATGCTTGTAATAACGGATGGAATCCATCGGGGTCATGACGGTGTCACGCTCGCCCTTCCAGGTAAAAATGGTCATTTTGGTTTTTACCTTGAAGGAAGCAATGATTTCCTCTTCGCTTTTATCCATATCTTTCAGGATGCGCCATCTTTCGGAATTACGCATGGCCTTGTCAAAGATTTTCTTGGTTTCTTCTGGTGTGATGCTTAAAAAAGGAGCATTTTTGTTGTCTTTCTGTTGCAGGAAAAATTCCTCCTGAAGGTTCTTGATGTGTGCCTGCACCGCTTCTTCGGCGTGTTCCTGTATTTTGGAATCGATGGTGGTGTAAATTTTCAATCCGTCGCCATAAATGTCATATTCCTCACCGTCTGATTTTTTGTGTTCTTTCACCCAGTTTTTCATGTAATCACGCAGGTATTCCCTGAAATAGGTGGCAGTTCCGTCAAGGTGGCTTTCCGGATGGAAATCAAGTTTGATGGGTTGTGCAGCCAACATTTTGCGGGCAGATTCCTCAATGTGTTTGTTCCGGACCAATTGGCCCAACACGATGTTCCTTCTTTTAATGGCCCTTTCCGGAAAACGGTTCGGATTGAAACGGGAAGGGTTGGTCAGCATCCCTACCAATAGGGCACTTTCGTCAACGGTAAGGTCACGTGGTTCTTTGTTGAAATACACTTTGGATGCCGAACGGATCCCAACGGCACCATTCACGAAATCGACTTGGTTTAAATACAGTGCGATGATTTCCTGTTTGGTGTATTGTCTTTCGAGCCGGATGGCGATAATCCATTCTTTGGCTTTTTGCACCATCCTGAAAGGCAGGAATTTGGAACCTTCCCCATGGAATAGGTTTTTGGCCAATTGCTGGGTAATGGTACTCGCTCCTCCGTTTTGCCCCAGACGCAAGGCAGCGCCGAAAGTACGCTTGGCGTCAATACCAGAGTGTTCGTAAAAACGCTCGTCTTCAGTGGAAACCAAAGCATCAACCAATGATTTGGGCAAGTCCTTGTATTTAATGGCAGTACGGTTTTCGTTGTAAAACTTCCCTAAAGTAACCCCATCAGAGGAGATAATTTCGGTAGCCAGGTTGGATTCAGGGTTTTCGAGGTCTTCAAATGAAGGCATGGCGCCAAATAATCCCCAGGAAGCAAAAAGGAAGAACAGGAAAACGCCTCCGAGGGTATAAAAAAACAACCTCCAAAACTTTTTGGAATAGTATTTAATGTCTTTTACGGGTGTATTGTTTGCTTTTTTTGCCATTTTTTATTCTTTAGATTCAATCCTGAAACCTACTTCTGTAATGCCCGGCAGGTTTTTTACCCCGACGATTTTTCCGGTTTGTCTGTTCGCCTGTTGAATGGATACTTTGTATTTTCCTTTGAGGTTGAATGGGACGTTTTCTTTGTAAAACAGTTTGCTCTCCTTGACATCGGTGAAACCGTCGCCCAATAAGGTGCCATCGGCTTCGGCCATCTGATATTCGAGCGTATCGACAACGGTGGTTTTGTTGGGCTGTTTCATTGACACAATCAAAAACAGATTGCTGAACGGGTACTCGTTGTTGTCACGAATGGTAACATACAGATCATACCTGCTTTTTTCGTTGAGTTGCGGCAATTCAAAAGAGACAATACTGTCTTTATGCCAGGCACTCCCGACCGATTTGTATTCGTCAAAAACACGTTTTTTATCGCATGAAATCAATAAAATGACGCACAGAACCAACAGTATGCTATTTTTTATCTTCATTCTTTTTAATGATTACAGGCTTTTTGCCTTCTGCTCTTGGAGCTCCGCCTTGTTCGCCTTGGGGTCTGTTTTGGTTGTTCCCGCGGGATTTGTTCCGGTTTTGTCTGCCTTGTCCTTGAGGTCTGCCTTCAGGACGTTCGGCTCCGCTTCGGTTGTTTTCGGTTCTTTCGGTATTGCTCGGGTTTGCTTGTTTTTGCCCTTCCCTGTTCGGTCTTGCATCGGGCTGTCCTTGGCCTTGCGGGGCTTTTTTCTTGTTTTTGTGTTTCTTCTTCTTCGGCTGGTCAAAGCGGGTAAGGCTTTCCTGGCCCATGGCGTTATTGAAATTGGTTTCAGGTTCTTCCACTGTTTCCACTGCAAAGTCCTCAAGTGAACTTACTTTCTTTTTTTCCTTGTTGAGGGCGATGATTTCTTTTACCTGATCAATTTTCAGCACATGCCAATTGGCAAAACTGCTGGTGTAGGCAAACCACATCAGCCCTTTGAAAATATCTTGTTTCTGGCAAATGGCATCTCCGTTTTCGGTTTGCAGTTTGGTATCGAAATCAGGAAAATCCTTCAAGGCATCAAGGTAGGTGTCCAGTTCATAGTTCAGGCAGCATTTCAGTTTTCCGCACTGTCCGGCCAATTTCTGCGGGTTGAGCGAGAGTTGCTGGTAACGCGCCGCCGAAGTATTTACGCTCCTGAAATCGGTCAGCCAGGTCGAACAGCACAATTCCCTTCCGCACGAACCAATTCCGCCCAAACGGGAAGCTTCCTGACGGAAACCCACTTGTTTCATTTCAATACGGGTTTTGAAAACCTGCGCAAATTCCTTGATCAGCTGACGGAAATCGACACGGTCGTTGGCCGTATAATAAAATATGGCTTTTGAACCGTCTCCCTGGAATTCAATATCCGAAATTTTCATTTCCAACTTCAGGGCAATGGCGATTTCACGTGCTTTTACTTTCAAAGGTTCTTCACGGTCACGCGCATCACTCCAGATATCGATATCTTTCTGTGAGGCCTTGCGGTAAATTTTCGGGATGTCGCTGCCTTTGTAATCGACCCCTTTTTTCTTCATCTGGATTTTGACCAGCTCACCGGTTAAGGTGACAATCCCGACGTCGTGTCCGGGAGAGGCTTCGGTGGCTACAATATCGCCAATACTTAAAGTAAGTTTTTCGGTGTTGCGGTAAAATTCCTTCCTTCCGTTCTTGAAACGTACTTCCACACAGTCAAAAGGGGCCTGTCCGGAAGGCAGGTTCATGTTTGACAACCAATCAAATACCGTTAATTTGTTGCAGCTATCGGTGCCGCAAGTCCCATTATTTTTACAACCCTTAGGCGCACTGCCATCAGCGGTTGAACAACTTTGACAAGCCATAATTATATTGAGATGTTGCCAAAAAAGCAACTTAAATTCATAAAAACGATTAATTGGTAAAGATAGTATTTTTAAAAAATATATTCCAACAAAAAAAACCCCAAAATCGAACGGAATTTATCCGTCGGTTTTGGGATTCAATAAGGAATTTTTCTTAGTTCAGTATCTTGAATAATTTGTCAGACAAACGAATCCGGAAAGGGACTTCAAAAGTCACTTTGTCTCCGGGTAGGGCTGTGGTTTTTTCACTTCCGTTGACGAGCATTTGCTCCAAAAGGAGTTCCTGGTTTCCTGTGGTGGGTCCGGAAATCAAGATTTTGTCGCCCACAGTCAATTCGTTGTTCTCCATCACGAAAAGGCCTACACTGGCTTTGGTATAATAATGCTCGGCCTTGCCCAAAAGTACTTTCTTGACTTTGATTTTCTGACGGATGTCCGGTTGTTTTGTGGCTACAGCCAACGCCACATCGGGTAAGGCGCCGGAATGCTTGAACCGGAGATTTTCTGATTTTCCTTTGCGGAAGACTTTGTTGCCCACCTGTTTGCCGCGGCGCAGTTTCACCTGTTCGGCCAAGGGCAGGTGGATGGTTTCAAGACATTCAGTTGAACAGCAGTTTTCCATAATGGCCTTGCATTCGTCACATTGGATGAACAACAAATGGCAACCGTCATTTTCGCAATTGGTATGGTTGTCGCAGGGTTTGCCGCATTGGTGGCATTGCGATACGATATCGTCGGTAATGCGCTCGCCCAAACGGTGGTCGAACACGAAGTTTTTGCCGATGAATTTGCTTTCGAGCTTTTCTTCCTTGATTTGCTTGGCATAATTGATGATGCCGCCTTCCAACTGGAAAACATTTTTGAACCCTTGGTGCTTGAAATAAGCCGATGCCTTTTCACAACGGATGCCTCCGGTGCAGTACATGACCAGGTTTTTGTCTTCCTTGAAATCTTTCAGTTGCTCGTTGATGATGGGCAGGCTTTCGCGGAAAGTTTCTACATCTGGGGTGATGGCACCCTTGAAATGCCCGATTTCGCTTTCGTAATGGTTCCTGAAATCGACTACGATGGTATTCGGGTCTTCCAAAATCTGGTTAAACTCCTTGGCTTTGAGGTGCACGCCGATGTTGGTCACATCAAAAGTATCGTCGTTGAGGCCGTCGGCTACAATCTTGTCACGGACTTTTACGGTCAGTTTCAAGAAAGAATGATCGTCGTGTTCGACTGCTACATTCAGCCGGATGTTTTTCATGAAATCATAAGCTTCGAGCGTATCGCGGAAGGCTTCCATATTTTCGGCAGGAACACTCATCTGGGCGTTGATGCCTTCATGGGCTACATAGGTGCGGCCGAGGGCATCAAGCTTGTTCCATTCGATAAATAAATCGTCGCGGAATTTTTTCGGGTCTTCAATTTTGGCATACGCATAGAAAGACAACGTGAGGCGTTGTTTGCCGGCCTGGTCAATGAGTTCGGCCCTTTCTTCTGCGCTTAAGGTGTTGTACAGTTGCATGCTATAAACGTTTAAGTGAG
>CAZXRX010000022.1:0-36018 GCA_964642945.1 uncultured Flavobacterium sp.
CAGACAGAAGTCTGCCCCGGAACATCCGGACCGGTAGTATTTTCAAAGCCTTCTACCCCCGGATTGGGAAACTGGCTGAAGGCTGAAAAAGAAAGAAATAATGCAAATAGTAGTAAAATAATTTTCTTCATCATTAATTTTTTTAGTTTGTTTGATTTTTGTGTGATTTTCGGCTCGTTATAGTTTTAGCTTTCAAATTTAACAAAATTTATGAAAAAAGTATGAAAATTCTATTTTTTAACTACTTTTTACTTTTTGAAAGCTTCGTTTTATTAAAAAAATACCACCATATTGATTGCTATTGTTTAATTTTGTGCACTATTGAATCGCTGATGTTAGAAAAAGAAAAAACAAACTTTGAACGGACCGTCATTGTCGGAATCGTTACCCAAAACCAATCGGAAGAAAAACTGTTGGAATACCTCGATGAATTGGAATTTCTCACCTATACGGCTGGAGGAGAGGTTGTTAAGCGTTTTTGGCAGAAAATGGAACGCCCCAACCCAAAAACCTTTCTCGGTACCGGAAAAATGGAAGAAATCCATTTGTATGTAAAAGAGCACCATATTTCGACTATTATTTTTGACGACGAATTATCGCCCTCCCAGCAAAAAAATATTTCCAAAATAATTGATTGCAAAATATTAGACCGAACCAACCTCATCCTGGATATTTTTGCACAAAGGGCCGAAACTTCCTATGCAAGAACCCAAGTAGAGTTAGCGCAATGCCAATACTTGCTGCCGCGCTTGTCCGGAATGTGGACACACCTCGAACGGCAAAAAGGAGGTATCGGGATGCGTGGTCCTGGAGAAACCGAAATTGAAACCGACCGTCGTATCGTTAGAGACCGCATTGCCTTACTTAAAGACAAAATCAAAACCATCGACAAACAAATGGCGGTGCAGCGTTCCAACCGCGGTGCCATGGTGCGGGTAGCCTTGGTAGGTTACACCAACGTCGGAAAATCTACTTTGATGAATGTGGTGGGTAAAAGCGAAGTTTTTGTAGAAAACAAATTGTTTGCCACGCTTGATACAACTGTCAGGAAAGTAGTCATCAAAAACCTGCCTTTCCTGCTTTCAGACACGGTGGGCTTTATCAGGAAACTCCCTACACAATTGATTGAATCGTTCAAAAGCACGCTCGATGAAGTACGCGAAGCCGATTTATTGTTGCATGTGGTAGACATTTCCCATCCTGATTTTGAAGATCATATTGCCTCGGTAAACCAGATCCTGGCCGACATCAAGTGTTCCGACAAACCGACGATTATGGTGTTCAACAAAATCGATGCTTTCCAACACCAAACCATTGAAGCAGACGATTTAATTACCGAAAGAACTTCACGCCACTATACGCTCGACGAATGGAAAGCCACCTGGATGAATAATGTTGGGCCCAAAAATGCCCTGTTTATTTCGGCTACTGAAAAAGAAAATTTTGAGGAATTCCGTGAACGCATCTACGAAGCCGTAAGGAAAATACACATTACGCGGTTTCCGTATAACAAATTTTTGTATCCCGATTACAAGGATGCCATAGAAAAAGAAGACTGACAAAAAAAGCCTTTCGCAATGAAAGGCTTTTTTGATAGGATTGTTGTCTTTTTAGAAACCATAATTGAATCCCAAACCGAAAACCTGGCGCACCTGCACAGCTTTGGTGGCATTGTCATCATAAATCGCCTGGAAGGCAATATTGGCCGACATATATTTGTTGATTTTCATTACCAGGTTCATTTGGTAGTCAATGTCTACATTTTGTGGTTTGTCAAGGTAATTCGAATACAGGTTCAGAATGTTTTCCATGCTCACATTTTCGAGCAATGTCAGTTTGTAATAGGCATTGACGGCAGCACCAAATTCAAAACGGGTGGTTTTGTCGCCTTCTACCCCAAAATAGGTTACGCCTTCCGGCAAGCCTTCGGTAAATTCTTTATGGACGAAAATAACCCTTGAAGTAGCCGGGGCGATGTTTACTTTTAAATTATCGCTTTTCTTCCACAGCATTCCAGGACCGGCCTGAAGGTAGGCAGGCGAAAAGAAATGGGATATTTTGGCTCCCGTTGCCTTGTCAAAACCAGAATCCATCTGGGTCTTGAAATTCAGGAAAGCCGAATAAAACCAGTGGCTGTTGCCGGCTTTTTTTCCGTAAAGGGAAGTAAATTCAAAACGGTCGTCAGATTTGGTCAAATCCTGGTCTTTCACTTTGGTCAATCCGTAAGCTACAATCAGTTTGTTGTCCCAAATGGTGGTACGTGAAGCATAATTCATGTCATAATTGAGGCCTACATTTCCGGCAATGTTGGAGGTTCCGCCAGCCAGCCAGTCATTATTGAAGGCCGATTGATTCAGTAAGAATACAAAATTTCCGCTGCGTTTCCAGCCCAGTTTGGTAGTATCAATAGCCCTTTCATTGGCCGTTTTTGCTTTTTCCAGCCCGGTTTTTTCATTGTCTTGCGCAAAGGCATTCAACAGCAAAAAAAAGAGTGAAGCTGTAAATAAAATTTTTCTCATTGTTTGTCGGTTTTTGATTTTCGGGGGCAAAGGTAAAAATACATTTGTCTTAACCAAAAAACGCCTACAAATAATATGCTATTTACTTCTTTTGTAGAGCGGAACGGCCGAACAGGCTTCGCCATACATCACGCTTCTGGCCACTTTTTGAAGTTGTTGTATGGCCAATATGTAGGCACTTTCCGGAACCGGCTTTTTGGAGCAGCCTTTCAGGATTACCGCCTTGTCCTGATAAGGAGTGTAGTCGAGTTTGGAGAGTGTTTCCTGATAACAAAATGCATCCAGGTCCTGAAGGCTTCCTGTAACTACGATTTGTGCGAAAGGCGACACATAGACCGTGGCCAGGATAAGGGCCCAAGCCGGAATGATGGCGTCAGTGGCACAGTTTATAGCCACCAAATGGTTGTGGTATTGCGACCAATCGTGGTTTTTGAGGGCCTCGCGAAAATCTTTTTCCTTGAGCAGGAAACCTTCATGGAGCCACTGGGAAATGTCAATCTGGGTACGGATGCCCTTCGGATAATAATCTTCAAGGTCGAACACTTCCAGGGCCGAGTTGGCCACTTTATTTACAATTTCACCTTCCATCTTATAACATACCAAGCTCCAGTTTGGCTTCTTCACTCATGAGGTCCTTGCTCCAGGGCGGATCGAAAGTAATTTCCACCTCACACGATTTTACTGTGTCAATTTTGGTGATTTTTTCTTCCACTTCGCGCGGCAGGGTTTCAGCCACGGGGCAATTGGGTGAGGTTAAAGTCATCAGGACTTTTACTTCGTTGTCTTCGTTGATCATCACATCATAAATGAGTCCGAGTTCGTAAATGTCGACCGGAATTTCAGGATCGTAAATCCCTTTGAGTACTTTGACTACGTTTTCGCCAAGATTGATATCGTCTTTGAATTCTTCCATACTATTTAATTTTTGGCACTGAATCCCAGTGCATACATTTTTATTTGCTTGATCATTGACACCAAACCATTCGCGCGCGTGGGCGACAGGTGTGACTTCAGGCCGATTTCGTCAATAAAATCAGTATTGGCTTCCAAAATATCCGAAGGTTTTTGGTTGGAAAAAACCCGAATCAGGATGGCAATGATGCCTTTGGTTATGATGGCGTCGCTGTCTGCCGTGAAAACAATTTTGTCCTCGTTTTGTTCTGCGTGCAACCACACTTTCGATTGACAACCCTTGATGGTATTGTCTTCGGTTTTGAATGCTTCGGAAATAAGTGGCAGGCCCTTTCCCAAATCGATGACATACTGGAAACGTTCATCCCAATCGTCAAACATCGAAAATTCCTCAATTATTTCGTCTTGTATTGCCTGGATTGTCATGTTATCTGGTGCCGAATGAAGCGATTTTATTGACCAATTTTTCAATTTCAACCGGCGGGAACCCATGGTCGAAATCAGTGGTCTGGTATTCTTTTCCGTTTACGGTTACTTTCAGGTTGGCAATGGCCGCGCCGTCATAAAAACGTTGTTGGGTAGGGTCTTTAAGGGTCGGCAATTGTTCAACTTTAATAGTTCTATATGCTGCCATTAATTCTTTGACATCGGCATCAGAAATTTTTACGCTTTCTCCTTTGTCTGGCATGTCCCGGTTTACAGCCACCTTAACCGTTTGGTTTTCGATGGTTATTTTTTGGAAAAAACCGCGGGTATTGGCCGTGTATTCCAACTTAGGGAGTCCGGCTTGTTCCGATGCTGTCGCTTTGGCTGAAGCGTCTTGCTGGGCAGCCGGTTTTTGGCAATTGCAGCTTATAAAAACAAAAGCGAAGGCGAGCATTACATAAATTTTTTTCATCTTTTTAATTTTTTAAGATAACATCATTTTGGCTTTTTTGACGGCTTCCACAAAGATATCAATTTCTTCCTTGGTATTGTAAAAGGCAAAACTCGCCCTTATCGTCCCTGGAATGTTGTAAAAATCCATAATCGGTTGCGCGCAATGGTGCCCGGTACGTACCGCTATACCTAATTTATCGATAATCGTGCCAATATCATAAGGGTGGATGCCCTTGAGGTTGAATGAAATGACCGAGGCTTTATCCTCCAGGTTTTTCGGGCCGTAAATTTCCACGCCTTCTATTTCGAGGAGTTTTGCGGTGCCGTATTCGAGCAATTCTTTTTCCTGGGCGGCAATCTGGTCAAAACCTATACTGTTCATATAGTCTATGGCTGCCCCAAAAGCAATACCGCCGCAAATATTGGGCGTTCCGGCTTCAAATTTATGGGGCAGGTCGGCATAGGTTGTTTTTTCAAAGGTGACCGTCGCAATCATTTCACCACCGCCCTTATAAGGAGGCAGTTTCCGCAGCCATTCTTCTTTTCCGTACAAAACACCAACCCCGGTCGGACCACACATTTTATGGGCCGAAGCCACATAAAAATCAGCATCCAACGCCTGAACGTCTGGTTTAAGATGGGGCACAGCCTGGGCGCCGTCAATCAGTACTGCGGCTCCCAAAGCATGGGCTTTTTGGATGATTTCTACAATTGGATTAAGGGTTCCGAGGGCATTGGAAATGTGGTTGCAACAAACCAGTTTGGTTTTATCGGAAAGCAGATTTTCGTATTCCGCCATCAGCAATGTACCATCATGACCCATGGGGATGACTTTCAAAACGGCACCGCTGCGTTCGCACAGCATTTGCCAGGGCACGATGTTGCTATGGTGCTCTAATGCCGAAACAATGATTTCATCGCCTTTTTCCAGTAAAGAAGCAAAACTATTCGCCACCAGGTTGATGCTTTCGGTGGTGCCTGATGTCAGGATGATTTCATACGGATGTTGGGCGTTGAAATGCTGCTGGATTTTAGACCGCGCCTGTTCATAGGCATCAGTAGCCATCTGGCTCAGCGTATGTACGCCCCGGTGAATGTTGGCATTGTATCTGGAATAATAATCAACAATGGCATCAATCACGGGTTGTGGGGTTTGCGAGGTGGCGCCGTTATCGAAATAAACCAGTGGTTTTCCGTTCACTTTTTGGGAAAGGATGGGGAAATCTGCGCGTATTTTTTGTATGTCGAACATCTGTCTATGGGCATTTTAACTACACAAAAGTAGTCAAAACTTTGCTGTTTTTGGCACGAATCGGCGAATTAACTTTTAATTATAAAATGTAAATCAAAGCGAAACAAGTGCCGGAAAAATAAGTAACTTGCCTATCATTTTTATTCCAGTCTTATGAAAAATTTCCTTCGTGTTGCCGGCCTGCTTTTGTTGGTGGTTTTTGTGTATCTGTGGTTTTTTGTGTATCCGCAACTCGACCTGATTTCGGGTTTTTCAGCCAAAAGTGTGGCTTCCGGGCATTTTATTGACGGGCGTTCGCTGCAAACCATCGAACAGGGTGACAACGACATCGATAAGGTCGATTGGGCCAAAAATGAAATCGATGAAAATGCGAAATCTGCCACGGCCAAAGTCTACGGATTCAAGCAGCGTCGGGCCATTTACCGCGAAGGGTTGGGTGCCACGCTGATTGACGATGATTTCGATGTTTCAATGCCGTATGACATTCCGCAAAGAACCAAAACGAACAACAACCTGTCTTTTCCTTATGGGGATAATGAGCCAAAGGACAGTATTTTTCCTGATGTCGACTACCAAAAATTAAATTCGGCTGTCGCAAACGCCTTCGATAAAAAAGGACAAAAAAGCAAACGCACCCGTTCGGTCATCGTGATTTACAAAGACCATATCATCGCCGAAAAATATACCGACGGATTCCGTAAAAACTCCAAAATATTGGGCTGGTCGATGACCAAAAGCCTCACGGCCACTTATTTCGGCATCCTGCAGAAACAAGGCAAAATCGACATTATGAAACCGGCTCCGATAGCCGAATGGAAAAACGACAGTCGTGCCAAAATCACCCTCAATGACTTGCTGCACATGAATTCGGGCCTGGAATGGGAAGAAGATTACGGAAAAATATCAGACGTAACCAAAATGCTCTTCATTGCGCGCGACATGTCGAAACCGCAAATCGACAAACCTTTGGTGGGAAAACCCAACGCCAGCTGGAATTATTCTTCCGGGACAACCAATTTATTATCGGGAATTTTGAGGAAACAATTCAAAACCCACCAAGAATACCTCAACTTCTGGTACAGCGCATTGCCCGACAAAATCGGGATGCATTCGGCACTGATCGAAACAGACATGGCGGGCAATTTTGTCGGTTCCTCCTACGGTTGGGCCACGACCCGCGATTGGGCCAAGTTTGGCTTGTTGTATTTGCACAAAGGCAATTGGAACGGTGAACAACTGTTTGACGAAAGCTGGGCCAAATATGTCGCCACCCCAACGAATACTTCAGGTGGGCGTTACGGTGCGCAGTTCTGGCTCAATGCCGGTGGCTATTTTCCCGATGTGCCCCGGGATTTGTTTTATTGCAGCGGGTACCAGGGGCAGATGGTGGCCATTTTCCCCAGCCATGATTTGGTAGTCGTTCGGATGGGAATTTCGGAAGACTTTGACTTTAACTTATTTTTAAGCAACATTATCAAAGCTGTAAAAAACCGCAAATAAAGGCATGCTGTAACGTTTGACGGAAGAGTGACTTACTATCATAAAAGTAAAGCGCCCAGTTTTCCAACTGGGCGCTTTTTGTATTTTGATACGCCAATACTGTAATCTTTTCCGGGAATAGTGTAAGATAGCGCAGGATTGATGCAGGTATCTTTGTCCTTAACAAACCAAAAAAACAACATCATGAACATGAAACGACTTTTCGGATTCGTCCTTACCGTATTAGGGATTTTCGGGCTTATTTACGCGGCAGTCATTTTTGCCAACACCTCGGGCGGCGAACGCGACATCAAATCACTGATTATTTACGGCGTTTTGGGCGCCATCTTTTTTATGTCTGGCATTGGCTTGGTCAAAAATACCAAGGATGAGGCTTAGGCTACTTTAAAATCACAAATCAAACCCGAGGTTCACACCCAGTTTCATCGCGATGATTTTCATGATGCGCTGTTTGAGCTCCGGGATTTTGATGCTTTCAATGACTTCATTCGAAAAAGCATACATCAGCAGTGCCTTGGCTTCCTTTTTAGGGATGCCGCGCTGTTGCATGTAAAACATGGCGTTTTCATCCAATTGGCCAATGGTACAGCCATGCGAACATTTCACGTCGTCGGCAAAAATCTCGAGTTGCGGTTTGGCGTTGATGGTCGCCTTATCACTGAGTAAAATATTGTTGTTTTGCTGAAAAGCATCCGTTTTCTGGGCTTCTTTTTCCACAAAAATCTTTCCGTTGAACACACCGGTAGAATTGCCGCCCAAAATGGTTTTGTAATTCTGGTGGCTTTCGCAGTTGGGCGTGGCGTGGTTGACCAAAGTATAATGGTCTACGTGTTGTTTGTCGCCGATAATGGTAATCCCTTTCAGGGTCGAATCGATGCGCTCCCCAAAATGGTAAAAATTCAGGTTGTTGCGCGTAATGTTTCCGCCAAACGAAAAGGTATGTACCGAAACACGGCTTTCCTGTTTTTGTGAAATATAGGTATTGTCAATCAGGTTGGCTGATTGCAGGTCGTTCTGTATTTTGTAATGATCGACGATGGCGCGTTTTTGGGCAAAAATTTCGGTAACCGAATTGGTCAGCACCGGATTTTCGTTCAGGCTCTGGTGCCTTTCTATAATCTGTACATGCGCATTTTCACCCACAATGACGAGGTTTCTGGGCTGCACGATAAGGGCGTTTTCCTTGCCCGTCGAGAAATAAATGATTTCAATCGGTTTTTCAACCACCTTGCTTTTCGGAATATTGATGTAGGCCCCTTCGTTGGCAAAAGCGGTGTTCAAGGTAGTCAAACTTTCTTCCCGGCTGGCAATCTTATTGAAATATTCATCGATGACCATTTTGTATTTGGGCTTGGTCAGCGCCGATGACATCAGGCAGACGTCGAGACCATCGTGCGTGGTCGACGACAAAAACGAAGAGAATTTCCCGTCTACGAAAATCACTTTATAGGTGTCGATTTCGTGCAGGAAGTATTTTTTTACCTCAGCAAATTCAACCGCATTTTCGTGTTTCGGAAACACCGAATAGTCGTTTTTGAGGATGGTGTTGAGCGAAGTATATTTCCAGGCTTCTTCCTTTTTGGTCGGGAAGCCCTTGTTTTCAAAGTTCTTGATGGCAGAAGTCCGCACGTCGTGCAGTTCAGCATGCACGTCGATTTGCTCTTCAAAAGCCATAAATGACGAAACTAATTTTTCTTTTAAATCCATTGTAATATCAGTTGATGGTTGATAGTTGATAGCTGGTGGTAGTCGCTTCAAATTAAAGGCCGACAACCAACAACCGACAACCGGCAACTTTTAGGCTAACTCATTCTTAATCCAATCGTACCCTTTTTCTTCCAGTTCGTAAGCGAGTTCTTTCCCTCCCGATTTGACGATTTTTCCGTCCATCAATACATGCACAAAATCAGGAATGATGTAATCGAGCAAACGTTGGTAGTGCGTAATGACCAAAACGGCGTTGTCGGCACTTTTGAGTTTGTTCACCCCATTGGCCACAATCCGCAGCGCGTCGATATCAAGCCCGGAATCGGTTTCGTCCAGGATGGCCAGTTTCGGTTCGAGCATCGCCATCTGGAAGATTTCGTTCCGCTTTTTTTCACCACCCGAAAAGCCTTCGTTTAACGAACGGGACAAAAACTTGCGGTCAATTTCGAGCAGTTCAGATTTTTCACGGATGAGTTTCAGCATTTCATTGGCCGGCATTTCTTCCTTTCCGTTGGCCTTGCGGCTTTCGTTAATGGCTGTTTTCATGAAGTTCGTCACCGAAACACCCGGGATTTCCACCGGATACTGGAACGACAGGAACACGCCTTTGTGCGCGCGCTCTTCGGGAGCCAATTCAGAGATGTCTTCGCCTTCGAGCAAAATTTTTCCGTCGGTTACGTTGTAATTTTCATTTCCGGCAATAATCGATGAAAGGGTTGATTTTCCGGCGCCATTGGGCCCCATGATGGCATGGATTTCACCCGCCTTGATTTCGAGGTTGATGCCTTTGAGTATCTCTTTGTCTTCGACTGAAGCGTGTAAATTTTTAATGCTTAACATGCTGTTTGTTTGTTGTTATATAAAAGCCAATTCTAAATCCTGGTTGGGCTGAAAGGCATCGGCGTTGTAATGCTTGTTGCCGATGTAAATCATGCCCAGGTAATCTGCAGAGCGTTTGAACGGAATGTAAAAATCATCCTCAATCTGTGCGTCGTGCGAGTTGGAAATCACGGCAAATTGTTTGCCCCGTAACTTCCGTCCCGTTTCTTTTTCAATGCGGAGCAAATCAGAGAAACGGTCAAAAAACACCTTCATGATGCCACTCATGCTGTACCAATAGACCGGCGTGGCAAAAATGAGGGTGTCGTAATTTTCTATTATTTTCCGGATGAGTGGCAAAAAATCATCATCGCGGTTTTTGCTTTCGTAATCGTAATGCGATATTTCGTAATGGCTCAGGTTGATTACATCGATTTGCAGCCGGGCAGCAATTTCATCCACTATTTTGGTGGTGTTGCCCTGGCTTCTGGACGATCCTACAATGATTACTTTTCGCATCTTCATTGGTTTATCCGACACTGCCCTCAAGGGAAATTTCCAACAGTTTCTGGGCTTCCACGGCAAATTCCATCGGCAGTTTGTTCAATACATCCTTGCTGAAACCATTCACGATAAGTGCAATGGCTTTCTCGGTTGGGATGCCGCGCTGGTTGCAATAAAACACTTGGTCTTCGCCGATTTTTGAAGTCGTCGCTTCGTGTTCTATTTTGGCTGTCGAATTCTTGCTTTCGATATACGGAAAGGTATGTGCCCCGCAATTGTTGCCCATGAGCAACGAATCACATTGCGAAAAGTTCCTGGCGTTTTCGGCGCGTGCAGAAATCTGTACCAATCCACGGTAGCTGTTTTGTGATTTTCCGGCAGAAATCCCTTTGGAGATGATGGTCGATTTGGTGTTTTTACCCAAATGCACCATTTTGGTTCCGGTGTCAGCCTGTTGGTAATTGTTGGTCACGGCGATGGAATAGAATTCGCCTACCGAATTGTCGCCTTTCAACACGCAGGAAGGATATTTCCAGGTCACGGCAGATCCGGTTTCGACCTGCGTCCAGGAGATTTTGGCGTTTTTCTCGCACAAGCCTCTTTTGGTTACGAAGTTGAACACCCCGCCTTTGCCTTCCTTGTTGCCCGGATACCAGTTTTGCACGGTCGAATATTTGATTTCGGCATCATCCATCGCAATGAGTTCGACCACGGCGGCGTGCAGCTGGTTTTCGTCACGGCTGGGTGCGGTGCAACCTTCAAGGTAGGAAACATAACTGCCTTCATCGGCAATGACCAGCGTTCTTTCGAACTGTCCGGTTCCGGCTTGGTTGATGCGGAAGTAAGTAGACAGCTCCATCGGGCATTTCACGCCTTTGGGAATGTAACAGAAACTTCCGTCTGAGAATACCGCCGAATTCAGGGCGGCATAAAAATTGTCTTTTTGTGGAACCACGGTTCCCAAATATTTTTTTACGAGTTCCGGATGCTCTTTGATGGCTTCGGATATCGGGCAGAAAATAATGCCTTTTTCACCCAGTGTTTTCTTGAAAGTCGTGGCTACAGATACCGAATCGACCACGATGTCCATGGCAACATTGTTCATCATTTTCTGCTCGTCTACAGAAATGCCGAGTTTTTTGTACATCGCCAACAATTCGGGGTCTACATCATCTAAGGTTTTGGTCGGGTCGGCCTGTTTGGGCGCGGAATAATAGGAAATGGCCTGAAAATCGGGCTTTTCGTAATGCAAGTTGGCCCATTCGGGTTCAATCATTTCCTGCCAGGCACGAAAGGCCTCAATGCGCCAGTCGGTCATCCATTGTGGCTCTTCTTTCTTTTTGGAAATCGCGCGCACGATGTCTTCATTCAACCCAATAGGAAACGTTTCAGATTCCAAATCCGTATAGAATCCGTATTCGTACTCCTTGTTTTCGAGTTCAATCTTTAAATCGTCTTCGGTGTATTTTGACATTGTGTTGGTTTGGTTTATAGCGAAAATGACTCCCCACAGCCACAGGTTCTGCTGGCATTTGGGTTGTTGAACACAAATCCTTTGCCGTTAAGGCCGCCTGAAAATTCGAGAACGGTGCCTGCCAGGTAAAGGAATGATTTTTTTTCTACGGCTATCCTGATCTGGTTGTCTTCAAAAACCTTGTCGTTTTCGCCTATTTCCTTGTCGAATTTCAACTCATAGGACAGGCCCGAACAACCGCCGCTTTTTACACCCACACGGACGTAATCTGTGGCAGCGTCAAAACCGTCGTCCTTCATCATGTCGACTATCTTTTTGCTCGCTGTATCTGAAACTTTGATCATCGTTATTTTTATTTTTTCTAAATAATGCCACAAAGTTACTACTAAAATCGTGTTTTTAGCCATTTTGTAACATTTTTATAACTAATGTAGGCATAGAAAATTTTGATTGGGTGACTGAAAAAGAAGTTCTACATCCTTGATGGTATTCCTTTCTTGTACTACATTAAATCAATATAATTTTCTGCCTCATGGTAGGAATCAAAAAAAGCTACTCTCAAGTAGCTTTTCGTAACTGTTATTTTGTGTTTTCTGCTACGAATTTTTTAAAGTCCTGCATGAAAGTTACAAACTCCTGATGTGTTAATTCTAATGGCGCTGCTTCCTGCTTTGACCGCATGGCCAGTTTATCAACCAACAGCACACCTAGCTCATTCACAAATACTGCCACATCCCCATTTCCCCATATATAGGGGTCTTTTTCCTTGTTTAATGTACTGTTGACTTCAACCTTATCTATGATGGATTGTGCCTTTTAGGAGGTCCAGCCCGTATCACCAAATCTAAATAAAATATTCAGTCTTTCTTCCTCTGGCAATATTCCTAATGTAACTGCATCTTCAATTACTTCTTTGTAAAATTTATATTTCATTTGTTTTTTTATTTAATTATTGGATATGCATTCATAATATTTCCTAAATCATCTACTTCAATTCTAATTGTAAATCCCAAACTACTTGCTCCTTCATATTTATTAAAAATATCATTTGGCATTTTAACTTTTTTATTAATTCCTTTAGCTACTGTATTTTCATAAACAAAGGCTACTTCCTCCTGAACCCTTTCCAAACTCCAGTTTTTTGGGAAAATAGATGTTGGGTTGTGGTAGGAATCAAAAAAAGCTACCCGGAAGTAGCTTTTTGAAATTAACTGTTTTCTTTTACAAATTTTTTGAATTGCTCCATAAAATCTATAAACTCATTAAATGTCCAAATAAAATCGGCTTCTTCTCCGTCATGATGCGTATCAAAAAAGTATACTTCACCTGTATAAATACTCATAATAAAATCGCTTCCAGGGACTTGATATTGAAAATTTTTATCACCATGAAGTGCTTTGGATTTATCAATTATCATTTGTATTTCGGCTGGTGTCCAGCCGTGCCATTCTATTTGCTCTAAAGCCTCAATATTACTATCTAAAGCCTCTACACCAAATTCTATTAAAGGCTTCATAGAACTATTTATGGGTGGGTTTGTTACTTCTTTTTTAAATTTATATTTCATTTTTAATATTTTAAAATTAGCGATTAAATTAGGGGATGTGCATTTGTAATATTTCCAATATTGTCAAACTCTATTTTTATCCAGAATCTGCCAGTAGTGTCTAATGCTTTGAAACTTGGTGATTTTATATTTTTTAACTCATCGAATCTTCCCGATTTCATCATTTGTTCATAGACCAAAGCAATCTCTTCTTTTACTCTTTGAATTTCCCAATTTTTAGGAAACATGGACGATTTTGCTGTTTTATCTATCCATTGTCCGTTTTTGTAACGTACTTTTATTAATGCATCAAAAGGCATATCATCTACTGGCTGGGTTAAATAACTACGAACTTGAATGTTATCACCAATTACAGAATGATTGTGTCCACCGGTGCCTTTTAGTTCTAATACTCCTTTTTCTGATTTCAATTTAAACTCACCATCAAAATGCAAATGAAATTTCTTTTCGAATTTAGATTGCCATTTGCTTAATGCTAACTTTCTTAACCTTTCAGTATCTGACAAAACCTCATCCCCTTTACCACTCTTAAACAAATCTTCCAGCCACTTGAAAACATCATCGGTGATTTTCCGGATAAATTGGGCAAAGTTTTCGGCACCGCTTTTAATTAGCCTGATCAGGCGGCCCAGGGCGGCAAAAACGTCATCGGTGAAGTTGGCGGCTTTTTAAGAACGTTTGTAAAAGTAAAAAAGCTACCCGGAAGTAGCTTTTAAAATTTATGTTATTCAAAATTCTCATGTGATTGTGGACCTAATATTTCAACTAGGTGATGTTTTGTTTCATCAAAAGAAGCATAAAAAAATCCATCGCCATCATGAGGTTGGTCAGAGATAGAAACCATATATGAAACTATATAGAAATTTCTTATTTTGCCATCATTAGTTCCTCGCTTTCTTAAACCTAAGTACTCAATAGAGTCTTTATAGTATTGCCTATTATTTTCTTTTAAAAACTGTTCGAGTTTTTGTTCGAGTTCTTTTTCTATCATGATATTAATTTTTTGGAATTGGTATATTTCTTTTTTCTAATATTAAAACTAAATTATCAAAATATTGAAAAGCATGTCCAAATGGTGGTGTTGATAATTCTTGAGTATTTAAGTTATATTTTTTTGCGTTTTCTACTAATTTATCATAAACATATTTTTCTCTTTTATAAAGTCTTAGCCAGTTTTCGTTTGTGAAATCTTTCTCATTAACTCCTTTTAAGGGTGCGTCTTTTACATATTCATCGAAACCAATTCTTGACATTTCTTCAGCGTGAAAATGTTCATGAGCCATAAAGTATTCCGTAACATCATTTTTATAAAGAATGGTATTTGTATTTGGATCAAATTGAGCTAAAATATCAGGACTATCAAAGCTTTCAACTTTTTTCAACTTTGTGCCAAACTTTTTCAAAAGCATTTTTGCCCAATCATCTAATTCAGTTTTTGATAAAACTTTGCCTCCATAAAGACCATCTCCAATTATATTATCAAAAACCTCATCCCCTTTACCGCTTTTAAACAAATCTTCCAGCCACTTGAAAACATCATCGGTGATTTTCCGGATAAATTGGGCAAAGTTTTCGGCACCGCTTTTAATTAGCCTGATCAGGCGGCCCAGGGCGGCAAAAACGTCATCGGTGAAGTTGGCGGCTTTTTAAGAACGTTTGTAAAAGTAAAAAAGCTACATGAGAGTAGCTTTAGTTCTTATTTTAAAGGGAAAGTTTCCTTTATAAAGTTTAATAATTTTTTTTTGCTCTCAAATTCTTTATCAAAAGAAATTTGCCCAATAGTATAATTAATTAATATTTTCTCTGAAAGCGAAATACTAAAAGTATTATTTAATACGAAAGTATCTTGTGTTGGTCCAGAATCTCCTTTGATACCTGAAAACAATATTCCATTTTTCTGGTAACAATAATATCCTAAGCCCTCAAGCTGTTTTTGTAATTCATCAATTTTCATATTTATAAGTTTTATTTTTTAAACCAAAAAGCATATTTACCTGTTCTACTCCACACTATATCAAAGTCTCTTAATTCTATTGTTGCTTCAACTCCATTTCCTTTTGAAATTCCTTCAATTGGCCAAGGATCTCGTATATAGACTAATCTGTCTTCTATTTTATCTACAATAATTGCATGATTTATTCCTTCTTGAGATTCTCTTATCCAAGCTATCCATGAATTCTCTTTACCAAGCACACTTATCAATTCCGATGTTTCAATTGGAATATGGGCTATAGTACCTTCCGAAAATTCATTACCGCTGAAAATTTTATTTGCCGCATCAGACATTCCTTTTTCATAAGTTCCCAATTCTTCAGTAGTTCCAGCTAACTTTCTTACTGCCTCCTCTGTCATTTCAATTCCATTATCTCTGGCTAATTGTCTAATGCATGCGGCAGCACACGACATATTATGTTCTTGAGCAACCATGTTTCTGGATAAAATTTTCAAATATTTTAACCTCCCTCCAGAACCTACATGGCCAAACACCTCATCCCCTTTACCGCTTTTAAACAAATCTTCCAGCCACTTGAAAAAATCATCGGTGATTTTCCGGATAAATTGGGCAAAGTTGTCGGCGCCGCTTTTGATTAGCCTGATCAGGCGGCCCAGGGCGGCAAAAACCTCATCGGTGAAGTTGGCGGCTTTTTAAGAACGTTTGTAAAAGTAAAAAAGCTACATGAGAGTAGCTTTTTGAAATTTAATCATCCCATCTTTTATTTTTAATCCATTCTCCTGTATCTTCATCTAGTTGGTAATAACCATTACTCCAATCATCTGTTATAAGAATTTCCAATCCTCTTTTAAAATTATCAGCTATTTTAAAAGTATAATCTCCTAGCATATATATTTTACCTTCGGAATCGCAAGCAATCATATAACAATCTGGGTCAAAAAAAGCAAAAGGAAACAACATTTTACCAAAAATAGTAATATCTTCTTCATAATCTTCTTCTTCCTCATATCCAGCATATTCAACTCCAATCTTCAGTTTGTTAACAACTTCTGATTTATAAGATTTTGCATCCAAAACAGTCAGGTCTCCATACTCGTACAAAAAATCTTTTAAAAATTTTGGAAAATCTTGAAATTTTAATATTCCTGCATTTTCATATTTTTCTTTAACATTTCTGTTTTCTTTCCATCCTGCTTTTTTAAATTGCTCCTGTACTTTTTCAGTAAATTTAATAGTATTCATAATTAATGTACTTCTTTAATGTTAAAATATTTTAATAATGGATTACAAGAATCACAAGCTTCTTTCAACTTCGCATGTTCAATTGATTTTGTTTTTTTCCCTTCAATCTTTACTGCTTTGCTTACTACACCTTCAAACTCTTTTCTTGCTTTCTCTATTTTCATTTTCCCTTTTGGGTCTATTTCCCAAAGCCATTTTGAAATAGCCGTTGGTTCAGCACATTTACCATGCGTTGGTCTCAATATCAACGATTTATCTGCTTCTTTAGTCAGCCATTTTTCCACCAAAGGGTGCAATCCTTTGGGTATATCATCGGATGCAATTTTTGATTTATTAGAATATGCAAAAATTCTTTTACCATTCCCTTCTAAAACTGAGACAACAGATGGTCTTTGTAGTTTTGTGTATACTAAAACGGCGTTATCTGCATATTTTTTTAACAAAACTTCAGCTTCATCACTTAATTTAATTATTCCTTCAAACACCTCATCCACTTTCCCACTCATAAACAAATCTTCCAGCCACTTGAAAACATCATCGGTGATTTTCCGGATAAATTGGGCAAAGTTTTCGGCACCGCTTTTAATTAATTTAATCAGGCGGCCCAGAGCGGCAAAGACGTCATCGGTGAAGTTGGCGGCTTTTTTGACAAAACCTTCTACCGCTTGGGTCCCTTTGGCAAACATGCGCTCCAGTGTTGCCGAACCGCCCGTGAATAAGATTTCGAGTACAATTTGTACAATACCAAAAAGAACATAGCCGCTAAAATAAGCAATTTTGCAAAGGCTGGTATTGGAGATGCCCAAATTTTTGCAGAAATCAACCAGTTTCACCATTGATTCTACCTGAATGACAATGAGTTGCTTGAAAAAATCGACCACGCTGAATTTTGACAGGGCTTCTATGGCGTTTTCCATATATTCGATACAAAGGCTTTGATAATAGCCTTTATTAAGGGCATAATCAGTCCTTTTCTCCAAGAATTGCAAAAGAAAATCAAGCAGGCTGAAAATACCGGCTACGAAATCAAGAAATCCATTGATAAACCCACAAAGAAAACTGTTGCTGTATTCCGGCCCTTTAGAAAGCAATGCGATAAGGTCTTTGCTTTGGGTCTTGAATAAGTCGTAAAAGCGGTTTACCTCATCTGAGACCATTTTTAAGAATACTGCTGCCGGAGCGGTAAATGCTTTGGGCAGCTCTTTTTTTGAAGCATTGAGCAACGCTACGAGCTTGTCGGTTTTCTCAATGATCTCGGTACAAGACTTTAAGCGCATCTTTTCATAATGTCTGTTGGGTGTTTTTTGCTTGTCTGTAAAAATGAATGGGGCATCTTTATAGGAAAACTCAGGATTTTCAGGATTCCAGTATTTATCTTCGTATTTCCATACCGAAAAGCCTTTGGCGATAAGCGAGAAATCGTAGGCCAGTGCCGAAAAAAAAGCATGATTGACTGAAGTCTTGATTTTGTTGAATAAAAAACTGATATAATAAAAAAGACCAGGGCCATTAAGTGCTTTGTCAAAAAGCTTTCGGGTATCTTGGGTACTTACCTGAATTTCATTTTCATCCATAAAATCGAGTATTTTAGCCCAATATTCATCGTCTTTATACGCTTTTTTGATGTGGTAACCCACCACAAAGTTCATCACTGATCCAAAAATATTAGAACTGTCGTCAGTTTCTATAAAAACAGCCAATACGTCAGGGCTTTTTGATTTGCTGTCCCTTAAATTACGATAGGCCCTTAATAGTCTTGCCCCATCAGAGGAGGCAAAAAACCAAATGGTCATATTGTCTAAAGTCAAAATATCTCTCGGATGACCATAGTCATCAATCTTAACTTCAGCCAATTGAATTTCGTCTTCAATCGCTACTGTACTTAGTACGCCAAGCGCATCACATAAAACAATACCATTCTTTTTTCTGGGCGCAACTTCTGGAAAAAAATACGCTTGTACTTCCTCGACCGTCCTTGTCTTCCATTCTTCTTTCCAAGGGTTTTCGGCTGATTGCGGTAATATCGGAAAATGGTGCTGTGCCGGAAACATACTATCCAAAAATGGGGATCCGGGTAAGTTTAAAATTTCATCCATATAATTGCTTTTAAAAATTAACGTTGCTTAAATAAAGCACAAATGTATGATTATTTTCTTTTATTTAAAATATTTTTAAGATTATTTTCTTCGTGTAGTATTTCTTATTTGAATTATCTTTATCAAAAAACCTATTTATGAAACTCTACCCCATAGAAGCCGGAAATTTCAAACTCGACGGCGGTGCCATGTTTGGCGTGGTTCCCAAAACCCTTTGGAACAGGACCAATCCGGCCGATGAAAATAATCTTATTGACATTGCGGCGCGCTGTTTGTTGATTGAAGAAGGAAACCGTTTGATACTGATTGACACCGGAATGGGGAACAAGCAATCGGAGAAATTTTTTGGCCATTATTCGCTTTGGGGAACCCATTCGTTAGACAAATCACTGGCCCAATATGGTTTTCACCGCGACGACGTGACCGATGTGTTCATGACGCACCTGCATTTTGACCATTGTGGCGGCAGTGTGAACTGGAACGCAGCCAAAACTGGTTATGAAGTGGCTTTTAAAAATGCCAAATACTGGACCAATAAAAACCATTGGGAATGGGCCACCAAACCCAATGCGAGGGAAAAAGCGTCTTTTTTGCATGAAAACATCATCCCGATGCAGGAAAGCGGGCATTTACATTTTATCGACAGGCCGCAAGGTGATTTTCTCAAGGAATCTGAACTGGGTTTCGGGATTTTCTTCGCAGACGGCCATACCGAAAAACAGATGTTGCCCCACATTCAGTACCAAGGAAAAACGATAGTTTTTTGTGCCGATTTGATTCCAACGGCCGGACACATCCCGATTCCGTATGTGATGGGCTATGACACAAGGCCTTTGCTGACAATGGATGAAAAAAGCAAATTCATGGATCTGGCCGCCGAAAACAATTACTACCTGATGTTGGAACACGATGCGCACAACGAAATCGTCACAGTAGAAAAAACCGAAAAAGGTGTACGACTGAAGAAGGTTTTGAAATGCGAAGACCTCTTTTAATCCTTTTAAAACGATAAAAACAGTAAGCGCAACCCTTTGAATGTTGCGCTTTTTCTTTTGGTGGTAAATTCTAAATTCATGTTAAACTTTTATTTGATATATCAAACATTGACAAATCATTTTTATTTTTGACTGGTAAACCAATTCCCCACCATGGAAAAATTAAACGACATCACCTTTTATACCATTGACAAAGCCATACGCACCTATCGCATCTACGCCCAGAAAAAACTTAGGGAAAATGGTTTTACCATCACCATAGACCAATGGCTGATTATCAAATCAATACTGGAAAATCCGGGCATTTCGCAACTGGAACTCGGTGAAAAAGTATTCAAGGACAATGCCTCGGTTACCCGGATTATCGAACTTTTGGTAAAGGCCAATTACCTCAAAAGGGAGCTCCACGCTACAGACCGCAGGAAATCAAACCTGATTGTAACCGTTGCCGGAAAAGCCGTGATAGAAGAAGTCTACGAAATCGTGTTACAAAACAGGCAGACTGCGCTTCAAGATGTTACCCTGGACGATTTGGCCATACTCAATAAAGTGCTGAAAACCATCATTAACAATTGCAATCAAAACCATCCTTAAAAATAAATTAAATCAATCATCATGAAATCATCAATCAAAAAACGAACTTTTGCATCAGTCTGGCTGGGAGTAGCCTTGGTTTTTGCCGGTTATGCCCAAGGGCCCAATTCCAATTTTACAAAAAAAGAAAAGCTGACTGAAAACCAGCTCAAACGATGGAGCCACCTCGATTTGTCGAAAGACAGTATTCCGGGCATGAGCATCGACAAGATGTATTCAGAACTCATCAAAGACAAAAAGGGTAAAAAAATCATTGTAGGCGTAGTAGATTCGGGGGTAGATATTGACCATCCTGATTTAAAACCCGTGGTCTGGACCAACAAAAAGGAAATTCCGGACAACGGCATTGACGATGACAAAAACGGCTATGTCGACGACCTCCACGGTTGGAATTTTCTAGGTGATATCAACAATGAAACCCTTGAGGTGACGCGCGTGGTCAAAAAAGGCGACGATGGCACCACCACTTATGCCGAAGCCAAAGCCGAATACGACAAAAAAATGAAAGGCATCCTCAAAAACAAAAAACAACTTGACGAGGTGGAACAGGCTACCAAAACCCTGGCCAATTTCTTCAAAAAAGACGATTATACGCTAGAAGAAGTCAAAGCCATTGTATCTGAAGATACCGAAATCAACCGTTGCAAGGAATTGATTTCAAAAACAGGCAAAGCAGAGGAAAGCAACGCCAAATTCCAAAACTTCAAAAAACAGCTAGACAGCCAACTGAGCTACAATTACAGCCTCGAATTTGACGGCCGCAAGCAGTTGGGCGACAACCCCGACGACATTACCGACACCCAATACGGCAACAACATCGTTTACGGGCCTACCAAAACTGCCGCCTTTCACGGTACCCATGTAGCGGGCATCATCGGTCAGGTAAGAAACAACGAATTGGGTGGCGACGGCATTGCCAACAACGTCGAAATCATGTCGGTGCGCGCCATTCCTAACGGTGACGAATACGACAAAGACGTGGCCCTAGCCATCAGGTATGCCGTTGACAACGGGGCGAAAGTCATCAACGCCAGTTTCGGAAAAAATTATTCCCCAAAGAAACAATGGGTTTACGATGCCATCAAATATGCCGAAAGCAAAGACGTGCTGATCATCCATGCGGCCGGAAACGATTCCAAAGACATTGATGTGGAACCGAATTTCCCGAACGACTCCGATGACAAAATCAACGAATTTGCCAACAATGTCATTACGGTCGGCGCGCTCAATTATGAATACGGGCAAAAAGTCGTGGCCAATTTCTCCAATTACGGCAAACAAAATGTAGATGTCTATGCGCCCGGTGTAAAAATTTATGCCACTACGCCCAATGACGAATACCAATACCTGCAGGGTACCTCCATGGCTTCGCCCAATGTGGCCGGTGTGGCTGCCATGATCCGTTCGTATTATCCGGAACTTAGTGCAGCCGACGTAAAATCTATCATCATGAACTCTGGTGTGGCCATTGATACCGAAGTAATTGTAGGAGGCAAAGCCGACAATAAAAAACCGTTCAACTCCCTTTCCCGGACTGGTAAAATCGTCAACGGTTATAACGCGATGGTAATGGCCGAACAGTTGTCTAAAAAATCCAAAAAACTGCCACAGAAAAAAGTAAAAGGATAGCCAAAAGACAATAGCCAAACATTCACCCCATGAAAATAGTCAACACTACATTTTCAGTGCCTGTCTTTGCCTTTTTCCTGATGTTTTTACCTGTGGCGGCGCAACCCCAACCCACGACGGTAGTTCCGGTCAAATTAATTAACGGCCTGCCTTATCTGGAGGCCTCAATCAATGGCAAAGGCCCTTACCTGTTTGGTTTCGACAGCGGGTTTGGGGGGCAATTGGAACTCGATGCTGATTTGGCGGAAACGCTCCACCTCAACACCAACGGCCAAACGGTGGTGGGCGATGGATCCGGAAATAATGAAGTGACCCTGCAGACAACCTTCGTACCCCATTTTAAAATAGGAAATTACGCTTCTTCCGGTTGTACCGCCATTCTGCGTCAGCAGGCGCGGAAAAACGTCCCGGGGATGGAAGCCGTAAAAGGCATCATTGGCATGGGGATGTTTCCTGATCAGCTGTTAACACTTGATTATCCGCAACAACTTTTCAGTATTTCAGAAGGCAGTCTGCCCAAGGCCGACAACCAATCTGTTTTTGATTATGAAGCAGTGGGTGGCGGCATCCCAAAAATAAAAATCCAGGCCGGAAACCAGGAGCTGGAGGCCGTAATTGACACGCGGAGTATGTCCGGAAGCTTTAAGATACCGGAACAAACGGCAACAAAACTGACTTTCCTGACCAGCCCAAAACTAATCGGGAAAGGGCGTACCATCAGCAATACCATCGAAATCAATGAAGTGCAGATTCAGGAAACCATCAAAGTGGGGCAATTCCTTTTTGAAAAACCGCTGATTACCTATCCTTCACTCAATGAAAATGCCATTATCGGTTCCGTTTTCCTGCAATCTTTTTCGGTGACCATCGATACAAAATCCCATCGGCTTCAACTAAAAAAAGGACCTGAACCCCAAAAAAACAAAGAATTACTGATTTATGAAGGCTGGTTTGGGGACAGGCACTTTACCATAGAAGGAAACCACCTTTATGTACAAAGGCCGGGCGGACAGAAATTGAAAATGCTGCAAACAGCAGCAGACACCTTCACCCTTGAATTGGTCCCCGAAGCCATATTACAATTCGAGAGGGACGCAGCCAACACCATTCAATCGGTAAAAGTGAGCAAAGGCGATGGCCGTTGGGAAACCGCAAACAAAACAAGTTAAGGCACCACAATCAAAAATATTATTATTATGCGACACCTCATACCCCTACTATTGCTTTTCCGGATAAGCATGGTTTTTTCACAGCAAACCGGAACGGTTACTGGCCATACAACAGACAGCAATCAGAAAAACCTCGAATTGGTAAACATCACCCTTTACCAGGCCACGGATTCGGTTTTCGTTAAAGCTGCCATTACCGATGAAAATGGCCGTTTTGAAATGGAACAGCTCCCTTTCGGAAATTATTTTATCAAAGCAGACCTGTCCGGATATGAAAAATTCCGCAGCCCTGTTTTTGTGCTCAATGCCGAAAAACAGTTGCAGGATTTTCCTGGAATCACCTTATCTACCCAAACCAACCTACTCAAGGAAGTAACCGTTACTGCCGCGCCAAAGCCTTTTGTAGAACGGAAGCTCGACAAACTGGTCGTCAATGTCGAAAACAGCATTGTTTCGGCCGGAAGCAGCGTGCTCGATGTGTTGGAACGTTCCCCAGGCGTGGTGGTCAACCAAGAAAGCTCCATCAATTTAAAAGGAAAATCAGGCGTCATCATCATGATTGACGGCAAACCGACCCCGCTTTCGGGCGAAGACCTGATTACCTACCTGAAAGGCATTCCGGCGGCCAACATCCAAACCCTGGAGATCATTACTAACCCTTCCGCCCGATATGACGCTGCCGGCAATGCGGGCATCATCAACATCCGGTACAAAAAAGACCAGAAACAAGGCTTTAACGGCTCTTTGGCACTCAGCTACGGACAAGGCATTTACGCCAAACCTTCCGGAAGTGTAACCGGCAATTACCGCAACCGCAAATGGAACTTCTTTGGCAGCCACTCCCACTCCGAACCCAAAAACCTGACGCGCTTTGACATCAGCAGGAAGTTTTTTGACAACAATAAAAACGTGATTTCGGTTTTTGACCAGAAAACCCGCACCTTGCAGCCTATTGTAAGTGATAATTCACGTTTCGGGATTGACTTTTACGCCACAGACAAAACCGTGATTGGTGTACTGTTTACAACCAATTGGAACAAAAACCAACGCGACGGCAGCAGCAATTCGGTTACCACCAATTTTGACGGCTCGCCCGATTTCACGCTTCACAACACCATTACGTTGGATGAAAAACGGTTTAATGGCTTCGGCAATTTGAATTTCAAGCACACATTTGATGACAAAGGACGGGAAATTGCTGTCGATTTTGATTTCGGAAGTTATGATGCCGACACCCGTCAGAACATATACAACCTCAAAAACACCAGCGGCGGCGCTACCGAAGAGGAAAGGTTGTATACCGATCAAACCGGAAACATCACGGTGAAATCTGTCAAGGCTGATTATGTGCATCCGTTTTCCAAAACAGCCAAAATGGAAGGCGGATTCAAGAGCAGCTGGGTGACTTCAGACAACAATGCGAAATTTTCGGGTACGCCCGCTTTTGAAAGCAGCACCAACCATTTTGTCTATGAAGAAAACATCAATGCCGCCTACAGTAGTTTTGCCAAAGAATTTACCCACTGGGATTTTCAGTTTGGGCTGCGGATGGAACACACGAAAAATGAAGGAAAACAACTGAAAACCGGCGAAACATTTGCAAGAAATTACGTCAATTTTTTCCCTAACGTAGTCATCAACCGGAAGTTTTCCGAAAGCAATGCCCTGAGTCTGTCTTATGCCAAACGCATTGACCGGCCAAGCTACCGACAGCTCAACCCGGCGCTTATTTATGTCGACCCCTACACCTATGTGGTTGGGGATCCGGCACTGAATCCGGTCATCACCAATGTGTTCGAGCTCAACCATACTTTGCGCGGAAAATATGTAACCACAGCGAGTTATACTAAAAGCAAGGAAAGCATTACCGATGTTTTCGTTCAGGACGAAACCACACGCATCTCCAACCAGATTCCGGCCAACATCCAGGATTTTGAACAATGGAACCTGGGCGTATACCTGCCGTTTAAAATCAATAAAATTGTCAGTTCGACCTTTTCGGGTTCGGTTTTCCGGAACAAATATTCGAGCCCATTGCAGGGAGGCAACCTCCAAAACGAATTCACTTCATGGGATGCGCGCCTTGACAACAGTTTCGCCCTGGGCAATGGATGGACAGCCGAACTGAACGGATTTTACCAAAGCCGCAACGTGTGGGGCTTGTTCATCATCAGGAGTTTGGGTCAGGTATCATCAGGGGTGCAAAAGGTGAGTAAAAACAAGAAATCTACCTTCAAGTTTTCGGTGAGCGACATCTTCCTGACCAACCGCATTGCCGTCATCGTGCAATACCAAAACCAGGACTTTATCACCAACCGCACCTGGGATGCCCGGGTGGCTACACTGTCATATACTTACCGCTTCGGAAAAAGTACGGTAGCCCGTGCCCGCCAACGCAATACAGGGGTGGAAGACGAGAAGCGCAGGGCGGGCTGATGGACATGGCCGGAAATGATAAAATATCGTTAATAATCCGGCATAACTAATCAATATTGTTATTTTTGGCTTTTAAACTGAAACATCTTTCTCCTATGAAATTCATCAGACCTTTTTTCATTTCGGCAACACTTGCCCTTGCTTTATCGGGCTGTAGCCCAAAACTGGCCCCAATGGTGGGCACCAATCCGTCAAACATTGACAAAACACCCCTAAAAACCACGCCGCTTAAGGAAGAAGACCTGAAGCGCTGGAGCCATCTTGACCTCGTAAAAGATACTGTTCCCGGCATGAGTGTCGACAGGGCCTACGCCGAAATACTGAAAAACAAAAAAGGAGTAAAAGTGATTGTCGGAATTGTAGATTCGGGCGTAGATATTGACCATGAAGACCTTCAAGGCCGCATCTGGACCAACAAAAACGAAATTCCGGGCAATAAAAAAGACGATGACAACAATGGCTTTATTGATGATGTGCATGGTTGGAATTTCCTAGGGGATTCGAATGATGAAAACCTCGAGTTGACCCGTATCGTCAAAAAAGGCGACGTCAATTCGGCGGATTACAAGGCAGCTAAAGCTGAACTCGAAACCAAACTGGCCGAAATGAACCAGCAAAAACCGCAGGTAGACATGATTGCCAAGGCCGATAAAGACATGCGTACCTACCTGAAAAAGGAAGCCTATACCTTGGAAGATCTTAAAAAAATCAGCACCACAGACCAATCGCTCAACCAAAGCAAAATGATCATGACAGCTGTTGCCACACAGGCCGGCCCGGGTTTTCAATCAGAAATCAAGGAATATATCGACCAGGTTTATGGCATGTTGAACTACAACCTCAACGTGAATTTTGACGGAAGAAAAGTGGTGGGCGACAACCCAGATGACATTAATGACAAGAAATACGGCAACGGCAACGTGAAAGGCCCAGATGTAGAACATGCCTTACACGGCACCCACGTAGCAGGAATCGTAGCCCAAGTAAGAGGCAATGGCAAAGGCGGCGATGGGGTGGCCACCAACGTAGAAATCATGGCCGTAAGAGCCGTACCCAACGGAGACGAGTATGACAAAGACATTGCACTGGCCATCCGTTATGCAGTAGACAATGGAGCCAAAGTCATCAACGGCAGTTTCGGAAAAGACTATTCCCCACACAAGGAATGGGTTTGGGATGCCATCAAATATGCCGCCAGCAAAGACGTATTGATTGTGCATGCAGCAGGAAATGACGCCAAAAATGTAGATGAAGAACCCAACTTCCCGACAGATGAAAAAAACAATGTGGAATTTGCCGACAACTTCCTGACCATTGGCGCCTTGAACAAAGAGACCGGCATTAATCTGGTGGCCAATTTCTCGAACTACGGAAAAACCAATGTGGATATTTTTTCCCCTGGAAATGAAATTTACGCCACCGTCCCGAACAGCAAATACCGTTATTTACAAGGTACTTCGATGGCTTCTCCAAACGCCGCCGGTGTAGCTGCCTTGATCCGTTCGTATTATCCGAACCTCACGGCTGCCCAGGTGAAAAAAATCATCATGGATTCCGGTACGCCTATCAACAATAACGTAGCTGTTGGTGAGTCAAGGAAAAACATGCCGTTTGCCGATACCTGTGTGTCAGGAAAAATCGTAAACGCCTACAACGCCCTGCTGATGGCAGAGCAATTATCCAAAAAATAAATTCCGGCTTCCGCAGATGAAAAAAATACTGTTATTATCGTTCGCAACCCTAGGTTTCAGCCCGGTTTTTTCGCAAAGTACCGGTTATTGGCAACAGCACGTTGACTACAAAATGGATGTCGTTATGGACGTCAAGACCTACCAATATAAAGGCAAACAGGAACTGGTGTATACCAACCATTCGAACGATACGCTGCGCAGGGTTTTTTACCATCTGTACAACAATGCGTTCCAGCCCGGCAGTGAAATGGACCTGCGCCTGCAAAGCATCAAGGACCCGGATGGCCGTATGGTAGACCGCATCAAAACCGGGGAAAAAGAATTCCGGAATGAAAGCCGAATAGCCAAACTCAAACCCAATGAAATCGGGTACCTGCACGTTTCGAACTTCAGGCAGGACGGGGTTCCCGCAACGGCCAAAGAAGTCGAAACCATCCTGGAAGTGACTCTGGCCCAGCCGCTCCTTCCCGGAAAATCAAGCACCTTTAACCTCGATTTTGACGGACAGGTACCGGTACAGATCAGGCGTTCGGGCCGCAACAACAAAGAAGGCGTAGAACTGTCTATGGCGCAATGGTACCCGAAAATGGCCGAATTCGATTTTGAAGGCTGGCACGCAGACCCTTACATAGCGCGCGAATTTCATGGTGTTTGGGGTAATTTTGACGTCAAAATCACCATCGACAAAAACTATATTTTGGGCGGATCGGGTTACCTGCAAAACCCGAATGAAATCGGATACAATTACCAGGATGCCGGTGTTTCGGTCAACATCCCAAAAAAACAAAAAACACTGACCTGGCATTTCGTGGCACCCAATGTACATGATTTTACCTGGGCCGCAGACAAGAATTACATCCACGATGTGGTCAAAACCGATTTCGGGACCACCTTGCATTTCCTCTATAAAAACAATCCTAAGATCCTGGAAAACTGGAAAAACGCCCAGCCCAAAACGGTAGAACTGATGCGCTATTTCAACAGTGTGGTTGGGAAATATCCTTACCAACAATATTCGGTAATACAGGGTGGCGACGGTGGTATGGAATATGCCATGTGTACCCTCATTTTAGGGGAAGGAACCTTTGAAGGATTGGTGGGCGTGATTGCCCATGAAATGGGACATTCCTGGTTCCAGCACGTCTTGGCATCCAACGAGAGCAAACACGGCTGGATGGACGAAGGGTTTACTTCCTTCATAGAAGACCTGGGCCTCAACCATCTGGCGGAAAAAAAGGTGGAAAACCCTTTCAGTGGTTCGTATAAAGGCTACATCAGCCTGGCGAATTCTGGCAAGGAACAACCGCTTTCGACCCATGCCGACCGTTTTGACGAGAACCGCAGTTACAGTATTTCTTCTTACAGCAAAGGCGAAGTATTCCTGGCACAGCTGCAATACCTTATCGGGAAAGAAAACCTGATGAAAACCATCAAACGCTATTACAGTGAGTTCCAATTCAAACATCCCACACCGAACGACATCAAACGGACGGCAGAACGCGTTTCAGGAGCCAACCTCGATTGGTACCTGACCGATTGGACCGAAACCACGAACACCATCGATTATGCCATCAAAAATGTCGAAGGGGCTACTGATGGCGTGCAAAGAACCGGGGTAACCTTACAGCGGATTGGACGCATGCCAATGCCGATGGATGTTTTGGTGGAGTATACCGACGGCACGAAAGAAACTTTTTACATTCCGCTCCGGATGATGAGTTTTGAAAAAGCCAACCCGACCCCACAAATCAAAAGAACAGTATTGAAAGACTGGGCCTGGGGCAACCCGGAATATTTTTTCGAAATCCCTAAAGGACGCACTTCCATCCGGAAAATAAGCCTCGACCCAAGCGGGCTCATGGCCGACGTCAAACCGGAAAACAACACTTATGAAATAAAATAAAAAAAAGGGAGCTCAAACGGCTCCCTTTTTTAATTCATCGAATTGATCCTGACACTGGCCTTTATAAGTGCCAAGGCTTTTATTTTATTGAATTCGACATCTTTATCCTGATGGTGCTTGTTTTGGCTTACCAGACGCACACAGCCTTCGATTTCTGACTTCTGGATGTACTTGACCGTAATGTATTCTTCGCCGCTTATATCGAGGCTCAGCAGGTACATTTCGCCCCAGAAGATTTCATTCTTGAAATCGGTTACTTCTTTATACAACACGATATCTCCACTTTTCAACAACGGATACATACTGTCTCCGGTTACATAGACCGCGCCGTCACATTTGGGTAATCTGGGTATCGAAATATAATCGATTGGGGTCTGGCTTCCTTTTTCGCTGAACAAGGGCACCAATCCGGCTACCGCTTCAATATCATACAAAGGGATTTGCTGGTTTTCCAGCGCATTGTCGGTTTTCAGCTTGAAAGTAGCCACTTCCCTGCCCGACAAAAACTCACCATCGCCCCGGAACATCTCCCCTTGGCCGGTCAACAACCAATCCGGGTTGAGGTCTGTGTAAGTGTTCATGATGGTTTCCAAGACGTTGCTCCCGATGCTTTTGCCTTCTTTCACTGCTTTGGAAATACTGCCGCGGCTGGCACCCAGACTGTTTTCAAAGGCATAATAGCTGATGCCTTTTTTGTCGATGTATTGTCCTACCCTTTCTGAAACCATAATGTGTATTTTTTTTACAAAAGTAGGAAAAAAATCTAAACTACAAGTGTTTACTAAGATTTTTATATCAAAAAGAGCATTTTAGCGAAAAAAATCGTCGTTCCGTTTGATGGTCACCACCTCTTATTCAACCATTTAAAACACTGATAACAAATAAACAATAAAGTAAAGCAAACAATAAAAAGACTATCAGCGATTTAAAAAATAAATGAAAATATTCTTCTGTTTTGTTTGTTTATAAGATTTATTTCTTATATATTTGCATTGTAATTGGTTCATAAATAAAGATTTTTAAACTGTTGTCCGGAAAACACGTGAATTCGAATCGGTGCTTATGACTCATTACAAGAAAATATTCTAATAATAAAAACTTAAAAAAATGAGTACAGAAATTAAAAACACGCTCTTTCGTTTTGTATCGATGAGGGCACCGGAATTGTCTGAAGAAACCGGAAGGGAAGCCCGTTTTGTTTTCATGCCGCCCAGCGCAAACCCCTCAGAGACAAGGCCATTTGAAGATGCGGTCACTGCTGGGTCTGGAGGTGAATTGAGTAAATGGTCAATCCTGCAATCAGAAGCAGCAGGTTTTACTCCGCTAAGCATTCAAGAAATCAAAGCTATGGTAGGTGATATTACCTACAACTTTGCCGTATGGATTGCCAAAAACAAGCTGAATTTCAGCCATGCGGAACTGGTTGGTAAACTTTCAGGCAATGAACCCCTATCGGTAAACAAAAGAAATCTATTGTGGAACAACCTTTTCTACCAGGTGATAACCCAAAAAGATTTTCAAGCCAAAGAAGCCGTCATGCAATTGCTTGTGGCCAACCACGTTTTGTCGGTGAAAGACACAATTGATGACGATGAAGCCTTATCCAAAATCTATCTCAATGCCAAAATTGTTTTACCGAAAGCGTTGTTCATCGAAGATGATGGCTCAACAAATAGTACTGTTTCAAAGATGGCAACAGCTGTAGGTTCCAACGCCTTTCTTTCAGTGCCCAGCGCAAGCATGAAAAAAGCATTGCAAAACCATCAGGCAACGGATAAACTCGAACAATTAAAAGCGTTAAAAAAAGAGCTTCTGAAAGTAGAGAAAAAACATCAAAAAGCATTCAAAGCCGCATACGATGAAGCTTTGGAAGAGTACAATCAAACCGTAAAAGATTTGTTGGAAACCTATCAAAGCGATGTAGAAACCGCCAGGGAAAGCTGGTGTACCCTGCAAGGTGAGGGTTTTACCTATGACCCACAAAACCCTTGCAACCAACCTCCAAAGGTGCCATACCCGGAAATCCCAAAATTTGAATTTAGTTTCACCAAGGAAATGGATTTCGAATATCTCAATGAAAACCTTTCGCCTGAAAATTTCAAATTGTTGCTTGAATTTCTTGAGATTGACTTTGAAGTAGATGTAGCGGGGAAAGCCGATCCGTTTTCCATTAGTGATGAATCTGGCGATGGGCTTTCGTTTGGCCAAGCGCAAACTACTTTGGGCGGTGTGATAGCCCAATACAATGAAATCCTTGTAAACAATTCACCCACCCAAGGCAACACAGCAGTCAGTGTAGGCGGGGTAGTGGTTCCAGTAAGCAACACTCCTCCAGCCACACCTTTTGCCATACAGGTTTGCCCTTCCAGGACAGATGATACCCATTATGGCTTTCACCTGACTGTAGAAGTACCAGACGAAAACTGGGACATTGACACCACCCAGAGTACCTATAAATTGATGGGTGGTACACTCGGCATTTTAAACCTTGAGTTTTTATACCGCAATGGCAATACCATTTTATTGCAAACCAACGAAATGCATCCGTACACTGATTACCTGATTGCTACTTCGTTTGATGCTACGCTTACTTTCACCAATGGCGTACAGAAAGAAGTCAGCTTTCCTACCACTCCGACCGAATCGATTTTCAAAAGTTGCGCCACCTTGCATTTGGCAGACATAGAAAGCGGTGGAGGAGCCGTGTTGGAAAACTTCATTCCGTCAGGATTTGGTTTCAGACAAATCGGAATAGCCGACTACAAAAAAGTAGAGCAAACCACACAAGGTTATGTGGAGGGCGATGTGGCACACATCGAAAATGTGATGGCACGCGAATACAAGGAAAAAGCCACGCGAAAACTGCGCAGAAGCGAAAATACCACCACCAAAACCAGCGAGAGTGAAAAAGAGAAACTCTCCGACACCACCTCTACTGACCGTTTTGAGATGCACAGCGAAATCGCCAAGATTATTCAGGAAGACCGCGACTTTGGTGCCAATGCCGGAACGAGATATAAATCCAAAGATGGCTCGTTCGAATTAACCGCCAACGTCAATATGGCGTCCCATTCGTCTAACCAAACCAGCACCATGAATGCTATTGACCAGGCCAAGGAAATTACCGAAAGGGCCATGGAGCGCATTGTAACGAAGGTGAAGGAAGAGCGTATCGAAAAAATCATTGAGGAGTTTGAGGAAAACAACAAGCATGGTTTTGACAACACCAAAGGCGACAAGCATGTTGTGGGAGTATTCCGCTGGGTTGACAAGGTCTACAAAAACCAGGTGTACAATTACGGTAAAAGACTGATGTTTGAATTCATGGTGCCCCAGCCGTCCAAACTGCACCTGCTCGGGATGCAGGAAAACAGAATGGGTGTTACTTTGACCGAACCGGTTGACCCCAGAAAATATGTAGACTTGCCCAATACTCCCGTTGCATTGAGACGCAATCTTGAAAATTTTACCCTTATCAATGACAATACGGTAAAATACTGGGGCGGTATTTTCAATGTAGAACTTACTCCTTGTCCTGACAATGAAATCAAGGTGGGTAAATCGTTTGCCCAAAACAAAAACAAGGTTGATGGCGGGTTTACCGACTCCAAAACAGAAACCATTCAGATTCCTGAAGGTTATCTGTCACATACAGCCTCCATGTATCTGAACGACGTTTCTGAATTTGGTCCGGCCAATGGTTTGGGAACAGGAAGACAAAACATCGCTATCGCAGGGCATTACCTTCACAATCATGTAGGCCAAATTACAAACGTCTCCATGCCGAATTACAAAGGGGAGTTTCCGGTGGCTTACTTTGCTAAAGCACTCCACGCCTCATCGGCGAGTATAGAATTGGTTTGCAGGCTTTCTCCGGAAGCCAGACAAAAATGGCAGCAGGAAACCTTTAAGGCCATCATTGATGCTTATGAAGATGCACTCGTGGAATACAACCAAAAATTAGCCGAAGAAAATGCCTTAGGCATCAAAATCAAGGGAGAAAACCCAGGCTTTTACCGCCAGATTGAAAACATGGTGTTGCGTAAAAACTGTATTTCCTACCTGATTAGCCAAGATCCGGCTGCGGCGCGCACCTATGGCAAAGATATGTTCAAGGCAATTCCATCAGCTGCCCCGCGCAATTTTGGCAACCACGAAGTGAATGTTTCTGCTGCCCTTGATGATTACAGTGGTTTTGTGAAATTCATGGAACAGGCCTTTGAGTGGGAAATCATGTCTTACAACTTCTACCCCTACTATTGGGGCAAAAGGGAAGACTGGGCCAGCCTATACCAATACGACAACAACGACCCGTTGTTCCGTAATTTCATGCAGGCCGGTATGGCCAGGGTTATTGTAACCGTGCGTCCTGGGTTTGAAGAAGCCGTCCGCTTTTACATGCAAACCGGACAAATCTGGAACGGTGGCGAAGTGCCGGTAATTGAAGAGCCGTTATTCCTTTCCATTGTTGACGAACTGCGTGCACCAAAAGGACTGAAAGAAGGCAAAGCCTGGGCCACCAGACTCCCAACCGCATTGACCATCTTACAGGCCAACAGCATCGGCTTGAATGTAACCAAAGCCCTGCCTTTTGATGACGATGCATTGAATGAGTTTGAAAACCCAGATGAGGTTCCTGTTTCTGAAGGGCTGGAATTGACAGACACCGCCTTGGGTAATACCAACCGCGGACGTATTGTAGGAAGAATTGAGGGCGCAGCAGGCACCGAAGCCAAAATCATACTCAAAACAATAGACAGTGACGAATTGCGCGAGCTGACCTATTGCGATGCCAATGGTGACTGGGAACTGCCATCAGTAGTGCCAGGCACTTACAAACTCTACCTTGATGCAAATGACGACTTCCCGAACACCGATTTTGAGGTTTTGGAAGGGGAAAAAATTGTGGAAGCCATTGTAGTGGCCAACCAATTACTGGAAGTGAACCTTAAGGTAGCACCCTTAAGCTAATGTTTAACCACAACCACGGCAGGTTATTGCTTGCCGTGGTTTTAAAAAAAGAACACAATGAGTAAAATGAATGACTTAATCGAGTTTTTAAGGCTTGGCAGAAGACATGATGAAGCAGCGTCCAAAACTACAGTAGTAAATCAAACTAAAGTATCGGCTACGGCCATAGACACAAATGAAGAACGCATCATAGACAGGACAGACTTTAATAATTCTAATATCTATAAACGGATTGTTGGAATTCTAGATAATTTTGGATCAACCCACTTTTATGTTTTGCCTCTTTCCAATAAACGTATCTTTTACATCAAGTTACCAGCAACAAATTCCGGCAACCAGTATCTCAATCTTGAAGACAACAAAAGTGAGCACGTTGCTGACCCCTCGCTTCTTGAGCCCATTGAAATAAATG
This sequence comes from uncultured Flavobacterium sp., assembly GCA_964642945.1. Taxonomy (GTDB): domain Bacteria; phylum Bacteroidota; class Bacteroidia; order Flavobacteriales; family Flavobacteriaceae; genus Flavobacterium. The sequence continues at coordinate 34,226 of CAZXRX010000022.1, forward strand.
AGGCAACCAATGAATATTTCTACGATATGATAAGGAGGGAAGTATTACATACATCTGAAATCCTTGAGGAAACAAATGTTTTTTTGGATATCGTTTTTTTCAATCCGGAAAAAATCAACATCGAATCAGGTAGCTATGAGTATAAATATTCAAAACCCATAACGCCCTTATATAAGGTTTTAAATATGTTATTTGATATTTTTAAATATATTATCAGTTCTATTGTCAGTTCTTTCCTTCTCGCATTTGAAACCAATAAAAACGTAGAAATCACTGTTCGGAAAAAGGGGTCAATCTATCTTATCCCCTCCATTCTTGTAGTAGATGAAAAAACTTTTTGCATAAATTATTATTATACGAGCAGTGGCAAAAAAATGTTTTATCAAATCAGTGATGAAGACATTGCCATAAAACTGCGGTTTGACGATAAATACGCATTTCTTTCCTACCTCAACGCTACGATCTTTTCCCAAGATGTATTCAATTATTCTGACACTGGCAACAGTTCGAGACGATTCGAGTTTGTAGAAAATTTCCAGAAATATATCATTGCTCCTATGGAAAGGAAAATACTTAGCGGTTCCGGGTACTCGGGTGACTTCCGTGAAGCAATGACAACCCTTTATTACCTGACAGATTCTGTTGCGCTCAGTATAGACAACAATTGTTTGTGGCGACTTTTTGAAGAAGCAATACGTATAGGTAACTTTGCCAACACACAACACCAGGCAAGTGAAAACATCTTCATAAAACTGCTGGAATTTATTGCGGAAAAAGAAACAAGTAAAATAGTTTTTCTTAACCGGTTCCTGCAAAAAACAGAAAAAAAAATAACTTACCTCGAATTTTTATATGACAAACTTGACGGTGACAACAATACCCAATTTGTCAAATTTATCCATAAAATCTGGAAGGAAAGTATTTATCGAGAAACAGACCCGGACAAAAACCGGTTCATTACAGCACAAAGCCCTGTACTTTTGGATTACCGCTCCAGTAAAAAACTTGGTTTTCATGTAGACAACGCCGCTATTGATTGGAATTCAGACAGCGAACTCATAGAGATAGCTATCGACATAAAAACAGGCACAACCTATGAGCACACAACCTATGGCCTTGGGCAGGCACCCAATACAACCACAGAAGAAACAACTGTTCTCCATAATTATGCCTACCATCCGTTTGCGCCTATTGTGATACTGAATGCCGACAACCCCACGTTTATCCTTAAAGATAAGGAGCAACAGGGAGAGCTGTTTACTATATTGCCAGCCTTTGTACTACTGGCCCGCGAGAAAAAAGCGTTTTGGGAAAATGTGGTTACCGCCGGTGAATATGCCATCGATATTGCCACTACCTTATCTGGTGTGGGCAACATACTCAAAGTGGGCAGGCTGGCCAAACTCGCCGAGGCAGGCTACACATTTACCAGAACCACGGCCAAAGTGGCCACAGGCGTAAAAGCCTTTGTAGGAGTTGTAGAGGTTAGCAGCGGCGCGGGCAATGCACTTATCAAGCTGCTGGATATAAACGACACCGATCTTGGCAGGGAAATTGCAAGGTATTTATTTTATTTAGAAATGCTATCTTTGTCTGGAGAGCTATCAGTTGCGCTGCATAATGGGTTGAAAAAGAGCGCCAGGTTATTGACAAATTCCAAAAACAAGGTCAAGATTGAAAAAAAACTGGATGAACTTGTAGAAAGTGGCAAGATTTCAAGTGCGGAAAAGGAAGAATTGATTGAAAATTTGAAAAAAATGGCCGATGGCGGCTATAATCCAAATTTTTCAATA
>CAZXRX010000023.1:0-961 GCA_964642945.1 uncultured Flavobacterium sp.
GCAGTCCGTTATATGCAACCGGAAACTTTGAAGATGATATGAAAACCTACCTTTCCTTTTACCAAGGCGTGAAAGGCTGCCGTCCTGAAAGGCAATTCATTGCTGAAGGGTAAAAGTAGTGCCTCAGTATTTTTTAAGATTAAAACCCATTACCTTTGCCTACAATTCCGTCAGAAAGGGCTGAACAATGTTACATTTATTTATGGATTACATCGCATTACATAAAGAATACAAGGAAAATTCCCTTTTCGGAAGGTACATTACCTTGAAGGATATTGAGCCCATATTATTTCGGTTCAAGGCCAAGATAATCGGACATTCCGTTTTGGGCAAACCCCTATACCGCTATGAAGCCGGAGCCGGGAAAACCAAGTTATTGATGTGGTCACAGATGCATGGCAATGAAAGTACCACCACCAAGGCTTTGTTCGATTTTTTGAATGTACTTCATTCCGATGAAGCCATTGGACAAGACCTTCTGAACCAATTTAGCTTTTGCTTTTTACCGATGGTCAACCCCGACGGGGCGGAATGGTACACACGTGAAAACGCCAACAAAATAGACCTGAACCGCGATGCTGCTGCCTTGTCACAGCCGGAAAGCCAATTGTTGCGGCAAACTTTTGATGATTTTAAGCCACATTATTGTTTCAACCTGCATGACCAACGCACCATTTTTGGAGTAGGCGAAACCGGAAAGGTGGCCACGGTTTCCTTTTTGGCACCTGCTTATAACGAAGCGCGCGAGGTTGATGAGGCCCGTTTGCAATCGATGTATGTGATTGCGGCCATGAACGAAGAATTGCAAAAGCACATCCCAGGCCAGGTGGGGCGGTTTGATGACAGTTTCAACATCAATTGTATTGGCGATACCTTCCAACAACTTAAAGTACCGACCATTTTGTTTGAAGCCGGACATTTCGAAAATGATTATTACCGGGAATATACCCGGAAAATGATT
>CAZXRX010000023.1:971-3073 GCA_964642945.1 uncultured Flavobacterium sp.
TGATTTCAGGTTTGAAATTCATCTCCCGAAACGAAGTAGTTTACAACAAAAGTGAGGATTATCTGAATATTCCGCAAAATAAAATCAATTTTTATGACTTTATTTACAGAAATGTCAAAATAAATTATGACGGTAAAGAAATTATTACGAATTTTGCAGCGCAATACAAAGAAGAATTGATTGACGGGAAAATCCAATTGAATGCATACATCGCTGAAATTGGGGAGTTGAAAGGTTTTTACGGACATTACCAGTACAATGCACACAAGATGTCATACACTGATGAAAATGGTAACCTTCCTGAAATTAACCGAAAAGCCACATTTACCCTGGGTGGAAGTTGTAAAATTGTCAATGGGGTAAAGGTATAAGGAAAGTATTGCAAGGCTTGGGACAACAAACAAAAACAACAAAATAAATACGCAATTATGAATAAGTTTCGTTTAGATGAAGTAGACCATCAAATACTTGACATGTTGATTGATAACACCAGGGTTCCCTTTACAGACATCGCCAAAAAATTACTGATTTCTGCAGGAACCGTTCATGTAAGGGTTAAAAAAATGGAAGATGCCGGAATCATCATGGGGTCATCCCTGACGCTTGATTATGAAAAACTTGGTTATTCATTTATCGCTTATGTGGGGGTTTTCCTGAACAATACTTCACAAACCAAATTTGTTTTGGAACGCATCAACGAAATCCCTTTTGTAACTGTGGCCCACGTGACTACCGGAAAATTCAACATTTTCTGTAAAATCCGTGCGAAAGATACCAAGCATGCCAAAGACGTTATCTTCATGATTGATGATATCGATGGGGTGTACAGGACCGAATCGATGATTTCATTGGAAGAAAGCATCAACGACAAAAAGCGATTGATGCATACGATTTTCAAAAACATGTAATCAATCGATTCATTTCATTTATAAAAATAAAACCTCAGGATTACTGAGGTTTTATTTTTTTATTGCTTTATGATTTTTTTGATTATCGCGTCTTTATTTGAGGTTTGGATTTTCAGGATGTAAACTCCCTTTTGCAAATCATCCGAAAAATGAATTTCCAAATGATTGTCATTGAATTCATAAGGCGGATTCTTCAATTTTCTTCCACTGCTGTCGAACAGGTTGATTTCACTTACCGGTTCATTTAGGGTTACATTGATTTGGTTGGTAAACGGATTGGGATAAAAGTTTTTGACAGTTGATGATTGCATTTCATCGGTATCCAGGGATCCTTCTACCAAACGCAGCATGGCAAAACCACTTGGTAGTGTAGACGGAATCCTGTTGACCAGTCCTGCAATCATTATTTTGCCATTGGAGTCTTTCACAAAACAGGTAGAATTATCAATTGAAGCACCTGAGGTCGTCGGAAAACTATAGGTGTAATTTCCATTTATGTGGAAGTTGGTATCTGTAGTACCATTTGGCAGGTATTTCCTTAGTTTAAAATCGGAGTTACAACTCGGATAACAATACGTTGAACCAGTTGTCAATATTCCGGTATTGTCTGCCATATTAAAAGAGTAATCTATTGAGTAAACATCAAAATGTTTGATGTCTGTTGTCAAATTATACCGAACCAATCGGTTCCCCCTTTGTGAAGCTGACCAGGCATACGAATAGCATACATACAAATCATCGCCGACTAATTGTGAATTTCTAAGAGTTACTTCTAACGACGTGGCCCCAGTTGTTCCCAATCCTTCGTTGACTTCAATTAATTTAAAGCCATTAGTGCCATAAGTTAAATTAAAATTTCCGTTTGTATCAACTTGCGACAATCCGATATTGTTGGCCGTGTGTGTGCCACCTGAAACAGGTATATAAGTTTTGGTTTTTGAAACTATCAGGTAGCTCCCATTGTAAGGATAGATCGACACCCCATAGCTTTCATTTTGTGCCTGGTATTCCTTATAACCAACAGGATCAAATGCAGTGTCAGGAAGTCCGTTGGCTAAAATCTTGAATAGAAGTATTTTATTGCCGGAAGTGCCAGATGAAGGAGGAGTTGTCGGATTTTTCGTTCCAATGCAAAAGAGATTATTGTTTTGATCCAGGCAGAAATCCGTAATCGTTTCCACCTGGCCAAAATTT
>CAZXRX010000023.1:3083-35216 GCA_964642945.1 uncultured Flavobacterium sp.
TTTATCCTGCTATAGCCATTGGTGCCAAATGTGGGATCCATGTTTCCGTCCAAATCCATCTTGCAGATATAGGCATCGTTGTTGATATAATTACCGGCAATGATATAACCGTAGGCATAGATGTAGTTATTGATAAGTTTGAAGCTTGCCATGTAATGGGTGCCTGCCCCAACAGTTAGCGCTTTTACACCATTGGTTCCGAAAGAGGCATCTATACTTCCGTCATAATTAAATTTGGCAATTGCGTTGGCACCGCCTACATAATAGTAATTGTTTATAAGCATAACACTGGTGGGGCCAACATTCAAGTCTGCAATGACTTTCGTACCATTGTCCGCAAAAGTAGTATCCAAAATATAGGTTTGGCTTTGTAATGCCTGTAAGCTGAAAAGAAGAAAAAGTAAAAATATTTTTTTCATACTACTGTTCGGTTTAAATCAAAATACTGACTTTCAATACAAATTTAGGTGAAAATGTCGGATTTTATTCTATTTGTTTTTCAAAAATAAAATACTTTTCCGTCAACAGGGAAAAATAGGTATATTGGCAGTCAAATAGCCAAAAAACAATGAAACCATCACAAATCCTGCCATCAGAGTATGCTTCTTTTTACCAAAATTATGTTTCCCAGGTTTCGGATGAATTTCCGCTGGTGGAAGAACTTGAAATCTCCCTGCATCGTTTGATAAAATTTGTACAGGACATCCCGATGGACAAGTTTGACTACCGTTATGCCGAAGGAAAATGGACCATCAAGGATATTTTGCAGCACCTGATCGATGCCGAACGGATTTTTGCTTATCGGGCACTCCGTTTCGCCCGTAATGACCAAACTGATTTGCCAGGCTTTGAAGAAAACGATTATGTAGATGAAGCCCGTGCCAATGACCGCAGCATCATGCAGTTGCTTACGGAATTATCTGCATTAAGACATTCGACTGTTTTGCTTTATAAAACTTTTTCTGAACAGGAACTGCTACGCACCGGAACTGCCAGCAACAATGTCATGTCGGTCAGGGCCTTGGGCTTTATTATTATTGGCCATCAAAACCACCACCAAAGGGTTTTTGAGGAAAGGTATCTCAGTTGAAATTCCAATAAATAAAAATCCCAAATTCCAACCTTTAGTTTAGAATTTGGGATTTGAATTTTAGGATTCGAATTTATTCGTCGTCGTCTTCATCGTCATCAAAATTATCTGATGATTCAAAATCGTCCTCATCATCCTCATCGTCTTCACCATCATCTGATCCGCCTTTGTCTTTCAGCAAATCAATGTCTTCATCATCATCAGAGGCAGCATCTTCATCATCATCAATCCCTTCTACAGGAATAATAGGTTCTATGACGGCATCAATATCATCTTCTTCGTCATACTTTTCCATACGGCTGGCAAGTTTGGTACTTACTTTTACCAGATAAATGGTGTCTTCGGTACGTACTTCGACCGCTTCAATCAACTCATTCTGTGCATTCCTGAAACGAATAATGTCAGAGTCGTCATATCCTTCAGGGAATTTTTCAACCAGCAAGTTTAAAATGTCTCCAGTCAGCTTAGCATAATCAACAATAATTCTTCTCATAAAAAAAACCGATTATAAATCAAGTAAATAGGCAAAAATTAAGGGTGCCACAATAGTAGCATCCGATTCAATAATAAATTTGGGGGTGTTAATATCCAATTTACCCCAAGTGATTTTTTCGTTTGGAACAGCACCCGAGTACGAACCATAACTTGTGGTAGAGTCAGAAATCTGGCAAAAATAACTCCAGAACGGAATGTTGTGCATTTCCATGTCCTGATACAACATCGGTACGACACAAATTGGGAAGTCACCGGCAATTCCGCCCCCAATCTGGAAGAAGCCTACGCCTTTTCCTTCTGAGTTTTTCGGATACCAATCGGCCAGCCACATCATGTATTCGATACCGCTTTTCATGGTTGTCGGTTTGAATTCACCCTTGATGCAGTAGGAGGCAAAAATGTTACCCATCGTGCTGTCTTCCCAACCCGGAACCACTATCGGAAGGTTTTTTTCTGCCGCAGCAACCATCCAGGAATCTTTTGGGTCAATTTCATAATATTGTTTAAGCACGCCGGAATTGATCATTTGGTACATGAACTCATGCGGAAAATAACGCTCGCCTTTTTTATCGGCATTGTTCCAGATGTCATATAAGTGGGATTGCAACCTGCGGAAAGCTTCCTCTTCAGGGATGCAGGTATCGGTAACGCGGTTGAAATGGTTTTCGAGCAAATCCCACTCGTCTTGTGGGCTCAGGTCACGGTAATTCGGAACCCTTTTGTAGGAGTTGTGCGCCACGAGGTTCATGATGTCTTCCTCGAGGTTGGCTCCTGTGCAGGAAATGATGTGTACTTTGTCCTGACGGATCATTTCCGCCAACGATTTTCCAAGCTCAGCGGTACTCATCGCACCAGCCAGGGTTATCATCATCTTTCCGTTTTCAAGCAGGTGCTGTTCGTAGCCCTTAGCGGCATCCACCAAAGCGGCTGCGTTGAAATGCAGGTAGTTTTTCTCAATAAATTGACTTATTGGTCCTTTACTCATTTTGTTTAACCTGATTTTCTTTTCAGGTTCGGTATTTGTTAGTATTTGTTCCGAATATGGAACTTCAAAGAAAAACTATTTTTTTAAAAATTCAAACAGTTTTTGTACTTTTTTCAGGCACTTCTTATCGGCTTATTGTCAGCTATTTCTGGCTGTATCCCAATATTTTTAACACATCGTCTGAGGTCTGTTGCTCAGAAAAAACCTCTGTGGCGAGTATTCCGTTTTCATCGCGGTCAATCAAAATGTGTTTCGGCTGCGGAATTAAACAGTGGTGCAAACCACCAAATCCACCAATGGTTTCCTGATAAGCGCCGGTATTGAAAAAACCTATATATAGTGGCTTTTCCTTATTGTACTTAGGGAGGTACACGGCATTCATATGTTGTTCGGAATTGTAATAATCATCACTGTCGCAGGTCATTCCGCCAAGCAATACCCTTTCATAGGTATCGTTCCAACGGTTCACGGCCAACATCACAAAGCGTTTGTTGATGGCCCAGGTATCGGGTAGGGTGGTGATGAAAGAAGAATCAATCATGTTCCAGTTTTCACGGTCATTCTGTTTTTTCTGGTACAGTACCTGGTAAATGGCACCGCCCGATTCCCCAACGGTAAACGAACCGAATTCGGTAAAGATGTGCGGCACTTCAATTTCGGCTTCGTCGCAGGCAATCTTGATCTGGTTCAGGATTTCGGTAATCATGTACTGGTAATCGTACTCGAATGCCAGTGAATTCTTGATCGGGAAACCACCTCCGATATTCAGGCTGTCGAGGGTCGGACATTCTTTTTTCAGGGCGATATACACTTTCATACACTTGAGCAGTTCGTTCCAGTAGTAGGCCGTATCGCGGATGCCGGTATTGATGAAAAAGTGCAGCATCTTGAGCTCCACGTTTTTGTTTTCCTGTATTTGTTTGCGGTAAAAAGGGACGATGTCTTTGTATCCGATGCCCAGACGCGAAGTATAAAACTCAAATTTCGGTTCTTCCTCGGCAGCAATCCGGATACCGATCTTGAATTTACCTTTGATGGATTCCTGCAGTAAATCAAGCTCTTCATAATTGTCAATCACCGGAATGGTTTTGGAGTGGCCGTTGTTCATCAAACGGGCAATGTTCGCCACATATTCATCCCTTTTGAAACCGTTACAGACTACGTAGGTGTTCTTGTTGATTTTACCTTCTTCCATCAGTTTTTCTACGATGTTGATGTCGTAGGCAGACGAGGTTTCGATATGTACATTGTTCTTGTACACTTCATTCATGATAAAGCTGAAGTGGGAACTCTTGGTACAATAGCAGTAATAGTATTTGCCTTCGTAGCCCATTTTTTCCATACTTTTCCTGAACCAGCCTTTGGCTTTATTGATGTTGTTGGAAATTTGCGGCAAATAAGTGAATTTCAATGGCGTTCCGTATTGCTCTACCAATTTCATCAGGTCGATGTTGTGGAACTGCAGCGTGTCTTTGTTAAGTGTAAATTCTTCCTGCGGAAAGTAAAAAGTCTGGTTGATTAAGTCGTAATATTTTGTGTTCATCAGTGTGTTAAAAAAGGAATGTGATTAATAATAAAACGGGATTAATCGGTCATTCAAACCCTGATGTTAGCGTATATTATCGGCAACTTGGTGGTTTCGGTCTTGATGATTTCAAGAAACAAACCCAAAATGGTGCGTATAGAAGTCAGGAAAGTGACACACAACACTTGAAAACCCGTTTTGGATTTTAGCTTTGAAGCGTTATAGGCTGTAGTGTTGTAGGTGTTTTTATTCATCAGCGCAAATGTAAAAAATAAAACAAGCGAAATCCAATATTTTACAAAAAAATTACAATTTATAATCGTTAAATGCCGCCCTGATTGTATCGTTTTCTGTAAATTGGGCTATAGCGGTTTTTCCGATGCCGTCCAGCAGTGCAAATTGTACCCTTCCGTATTCGTTTTTTTTGTCGTGTATCAGCAATTCTTCAATGGCTGTAATGTCATTTTCTGAAAAAGCCACTGTTCCGTAAAGGCTTTTAATGGTTTGTTTGATTTGCTGGTATTCGTGTTCTGACAGCAATTTTTTTTCTTTAGACAGGTAACTTTCCAGTACCATTCCCACTGCAATGGCTTCGCCGTGTAGCAATGGCGCTGTTGATTCCAACAAATGACTTTCGATGGCGTGGCCCAATGTATGCCCGAAATTCAAGGCTTTACGGATGCCATTCTCTGTGGGGTCTTGCAGCACAATGGCATTCTTGATTTCAACCGAACGGTAAATCAAGGCATTGAGGTCTTCTGTATCAAGCGTTTCAAGGTTTTGGAAACGCTGCCAGTAAGCTGCATCAGCAATCAATCCGTGTTTGAGCATTTCAGCCAGCCCGGAGCGCATTTCTCGTGGGGGTAAAGTGTCGAGAAATTGGGTATCAATCAATAGCAAAGCTGGAGAAGTGATGGTGCCGACCTGGTTTTTCAGGGGGCCGAGGTCAATGCCGTTTTTGCCGCCGATAGCCGCATCCACCATGCCGAGTAAGGTGGTGGGAACGTTAATGAAATCAATTCCCCTTTTGAAAGTCGCTGCCACGAAACCGCCCAAATCGGTAATTACGCCTCCGCCTAGATTGATGAGCAGGCTTTTGCGGTCACCGCCCAATTCGGTCATGATGGTCCAGATTTCGGCGCAGGTGGTAATGTTCTTCAGGCTTTCGCTTCCGGAGTCTTCAGCATCGATTTCAATGATTTCCACCGGAATATCAGTTGTGAGACCGGCCATAAAACCCGGAAGACAATGTGTGCCTGTATTGTTATCGGCGAGGATGAAAATTTTTCCGTACTTTTTTCGTTCAATAAACTGGTTTACAGAATCGTATCCTTCCTGATTGAAATATATGGTATATCCGTTGGCATGTATGGGTTCCATTACAAATAAACTTTGGTTGCCCTGCAAAATAAGGTAAAAAAAACCAAAGAATAATTTTAACAACCGTTAATCAGTACAAATTTTATAATTCGCCCTTATCGGAATATAAATTTTTATATATTAGCAGACTTAAAAACAACATTCAAACGTTTATGATTTACAATATGAACCCAACTGTTACCTCATTTGCAAAAACCTTCCTTGCTGTATTTTTTATAGCCCTTACCGCCGTTTCCTGTAGTGAAGACAACAGTGCCAGTACCTTGATCAACGATGATTTGGGCGATGTCCATTTGAAATATACCTATAATAATGTAGAATATGGGGTGATAAACCCACTTACCTACAACCTGACGAACAAAAAAATCGATGCCATCAATGGTTCGGGTTCCAATTTAAAAAGAATCACACTTTACATGCCTTTGAACCCTACCGTAGGAACCCATTTCATTACGGCAGACCCCTCAGATGACAGTACGTATGGTGCTTATTTTGTTTCTCAGGCCAATAATGTGGATATCCTTGCAGATACCGGAATCATGACCATCACCAATGTGACAGACGATTATGTAAAAGGTACTTTTAACTTTTCAGGGCCTAACGGACCTGGAGGTTCTGTAATTGTCAGTGTCACTTCGGGTTCTTTTCTTGCGGAGCGATAGTATTCTTCAATATAATTTCTTTTTTACATCCCCATTTAATGGATAAAATCTTCAATGATACCAAAGTCGCTTTCAGTTTGAAAAGCGATACCGAACTCGACCGGGCCTATTTCCTTTTTAAAATGATTTCGAACGAACCTTTGGTCAGGATTGGAACCGCAGTGACCAATTTCGCCATCAAGGCGCATTTACCAGTGGAAGGGCTTATCAGGGCCAGTGTATTTGACCATTTTTGTGGAGGGGTAAATGAAGAGGATTGCCTTACTGTGGTTGATAAAATGTTTACCAAAGGGGTATCTTCCGTTTTGGATTATTCCGTGGAAGGGAAAGAAGAAGAAGTACAATTTGATGCCGCATTGGAAATGACACTCAAAACGGTGGAGTTTGCCAAAGAAAAACAAGCCATTCCTTTTGCCGTATTCAAACCCACTGGTCTTGGCCGTTTGGATTTGTACACCAAGGTGGGCGAAAAACAACCACTTTCTGCCGAAGAACAAGCCGAATGGAACAAGGTTAAGGAACGATTTGAGACCATCTGCAAAACCGCCCATGCCAAAGATGTTGCCCTGTTGATTGATGCCGAGGAAAGCTGGATGCAGGATGCCGCCGATGATTTGGTAGAAGACATGATGCGCAAATACAACAAAGAAAAAGTGATTGTTTTCAACACCCTTCAAATGTACCGTTGGGACCGGATGGATTACCTCAAAGCACTTCACGAACGTGCCAAAAAAGATGGTTTTTTCATCGGAATGAAAATCGTCCGTGGCGCCTATATGGAAAAAGAACACAAACGTGCCGAAGAAAACGGTTATCCAACACCCATCTGCCCATCCAAACAGTCTACCGATGACAATTACAATGCGGCGCTCGATTATATGATGCACCATATTGACCGGATGGCCATTTTTGCCGGAACGCACAATGAGGAAAGTTCCTATAAACTGATGGAAATACAGTCGGCCATGGCCATTGCCAAAAACGACCACAGGATTTGGTTCGGACAATTGTATGGCATGAGTGATAATATCAGTTACAACCTGGCTGCCCACGGTTACAATGTGGCGAAATATTTACCTTTCGGGCCAGTTCGTGATGTGATGCCTTACCTTATCAGAAGGGCGGAAGAAAATACCTCAGTCGCCGGACAGACCAGCCGGGAACTCAACCTGCTCAAAACCGAGCGCGAAAGAAGAAAAATAAAATAAACTGATAAATCCCGGGTTGACACCGGGATTTTTTATTTGAGGTACTTCGGAAAAAAAGGAATTTTATTCCTGATTTTGTCAAACTTCCTTGAATTGGGATATTGGCGGTTGGGTGTGATGTTGTTGAAAAACAAGGCGGCCAACAGTAAAATAATAGACCCGAACAAAACAGGCGATACCACATACCAATAGCCCAAATTTTTTATGGCTTCAGACCCTGTAACGGCAATCAGTGCGGTTGCGCCTCCGGGTGGATGCAATGTTTTGGTCACCTGCATGCACACGATGGCCAACGATACAGCCAAAGGCGCCGTAATATAAAGCACATCAGGTGCCAGTTTCTGTACTGTAACACCGATAAGGGCTGACACCAAATGGCCACCAATGAGGTTTCTCGGTTGTGCCAAAGGGCTTTGGATGACCCCATACACCAGTACACTCGATGCGCCAAAAGAACCAATAAGGAAAACCACATCAGAATTGGGTAAGGTTTGCGATTGTAAATAGGCAATTATCCCAATGCCGATAAAAGAGCCGATGAATGCCCAGAAATGTTCCTTGTAATCAATCAGGGTTTCCTTATAAAGAATGTACCGGGTTTTGCGATAACCCCTTTTTATTTTTTTGATGGGCATAAATCAAGGTTTGGATAAATGGGGAGTATATGAATAAACCGTAAACGGATAAATCTGTTTGGCAATCCCTTTTGAAATCAGGCACACCATCAATATCGGTAAAAAAAGCGTGTAGTCATTACTGATACCGCAGACCAAAAGCAAGGCTGTAAATGGTGCATGGATACTGGCACTCAGTACCGCAGCCATCCCGATGATGATGAAATTGACCGGAATGACAGCTGCTCCAAAAAAGGTATTTACAAATGTAGCGGTAAACCATCCTAAAAAGGCACCCATCACCAAACTTGGGGCAAACACACCGCCATCCCCGCCTGAGGCGAGCGTAACCGAAGTAACCAATGGTTTGAGTAACAGAAGTGCTAAGGCAGAAAGAAAAAATGGGAATGTAAATGGTGTGTCGGCCTTTTGCAGGATTTCTTTCACTCCCGCATACCCATCACCGTATAAAGCAGGAAATAAATAAATTGCCATCCCAATCAATAGGGCGCCTATGACTATCCTGTAAAAAGGTTTCTCCATTTTTTGGAATTGTTTTTTGACTGTCAGCACACTTTTGGTCAAAAAAACGGCGTGTATCCCTGCCAGGATTCCCAACAGTGCAAAATAGGGCAGGGCATACCCGTGCCAGATAGTAATATTGGGGGCAAACAAGGCAGGCTCATTCATAATATACACCAATCCGGAAGCTACTGTCACGGCCAGGAGAGAGGTTATCAAAAAAGGTTTGGTTACTTTTCGCGAAACAACTTCCAGAGCAAAAAGGATTCCGGCTATGGGGCTGCCAAACAAGGCGGTAATCCCGGCAGCAACACCTGCACAAATCAAGGGCGTCTTGTAACGGTTCAGGAATTTGGCTTTTTGTTGGGTCACCGAACCGATAGCGGCTGAGGCAACTACAGTAGACACCTCAATTCCGGTGGTACCACCAAACACCACTGTAAGCAACCCATTGATGAAATGGGATGGAATTTTGTACAACGGTAATTTTTTGGAAGTGGAAGAAAGGCATTCAAAAATTTCCTTTATTCCTTTGTTCTCCTTGTTCCTGAACACATATTTGCGCAGAAAATAAATGACCGTCAATCCGGTAAGGGGAAATAAAAAACAATAAAGTAAGAAACCGGAAGCTTTTGCGGCCAACACCATTTCAAAATGTTCGGTACTTTTTTTTAGTGCCAATGCGAGTACGGAAGCCAAAAAACCAATCAACAGCGAAGCCAGGCTTAATTTTTTTAGGTCTCCTGATGGGTTTGGGGATACTGGCATGTCGTAGGGTTTTTACAAATTTAAAGAAATCAATTGGTATTGGTTTGAAATACTGTTTCTTTACGAAAAACCGCCAAGCAGTTTATTTTTTCCGGATGATGTCTTCCAAAACCGCCTTGTTTTCATAATTAATCACGCGGAGTGTAATCGTGTCCTTTTTGGCGGTTTGTCCTTCGATAATGTATAATTTCCCTTTTTGGTAAGGGATGTTGCTTTTGTCAAAATCGACATCGCCATAAGTAAGTGTATTCTTGATGTCGAGGGTATCAATCCAGTCTTCGTCCAATTTACGGGAAGCTTCAATGCTGTAGTTAAAAGGCTTGTTCCTGAGGTCATTCAATACACGGGCATTGGGCATATAATTGCAACGGATGTCCTTACCCGAAAATATCATGGAAACGACAAACAAACCCATGGCAAATCCTACAAGATAGTAGGCAAAACGCTGGTAAAATTTCATGCTTTTTTTCTTTTTACTGGCCGACCCTATGGTCAACAAGGCAAAGATAAACCAAAGAAATCAATAATCACGACTGCATTTTTAAAAAACAATCAGGTTGATGTCACTGTCCGGAAGGTTGAACCAATCACCGATGGCTTTGTTGGTCAGGATGCCGTGGTACATATATACCCCGTTTTTGAGTCCTTTGTTGCAACGCAGGGCCATTTCGATGCCGCCGTCTTCTGCAATCTGTATGAGCGAAGGCGTGATGATGTTGCTGATGGAAAGCGAGGCCGTTTTGGAATAACGTGACGGAATGTTCGGTACACAATAATGAATCACGTTATTTTTAATAAAAGTCGGTTTTTCGTGTGTGGTAATTTCTGAAGTTTCAAAGCAACCACCGGTATCAATGCTTACGTCTACAATGACGGCACCTTTTTTCATGTGTTCAACCATGGTTTCGGTTACCACAACAGGGCAACGGTCTTTTCCACGCATGGCGCCAATGGCCACATCGCAGCGGCGTAGTGCCTTCAGTAAGGATTTGGGTTGTATGGTGGAAGTAAAAACGCGTTGGTTGAGGTTGTTCTGGAGCCTGCGTAATTTGGTGATGGAATTGTCAAAAACCTTGACGTTTGCACCCAAACCCACTGCAGTTTTGGCGGCAAATTCCCCCACGGTGCCGGCGCCTATAATCACCACATCGGTAGGCGGAACACCGGTAATGTTCCCGAACAGCAAGCCTTTACCGAATTGGTTGTTGATCATCAGTTCGGCCGCAATCAGTATTGAAGCGGTTCCTGCAATTTCACTCAATGATTTTACTGCCGGGTACGACCCGTCTTCATCCTTGATGTATTCAAAGGCGAGTGCCGTGATTTTCTTTTTGGTCAGGGCTTCAAAATAAGCCGCCTTGCGTGTTTTCAATTGGATGGCAGAGATGACAATGGTGTTGGGGTTCATCATCTCGATTTCGGCCATGGTAGGTGGTTCTACCTTGAGCAGCATCGGGCAACCGAAGACTTTTTTGGTGTCGTTGGTGATTTCTGCCCCGGCATCACTGTATTCCTTGTCGGTATAGCTGGCACTTTCCCCGGCCCCGGCTTCCATCAATACCCTGTGGCCGTGCGATACCAATGAGTTGACGGCGTCTGGTATCAGGCAAATCCGGCGTTCCTGGTAACTGGTTTCTTTCGGGATGCCGATAAAAAGTTCGCTTTTATGGCGTGCGATTTCCAGTTTTTCTTCCTGGGGTAAAAGTTGTTGCTTGGTGAATGGGGTAATGGCCATGTTGACATTGAATTATGGCACAAGTTACAAAAAAATCAATAGGATGTAAAACGGAATTTTAAAATTTGGCGTTTCAATCAGCGCAGCGTCAAATGCCTTTTTCCGTCGGGCAACAATTGGATGTCTATCACGGAATAGGCATCCGGAAGCAGGTTCGGGATTTTCTCGGCCCATTCAATACAGCACCAATTGCCTGAATATAAATATTCGTCAATCCCCATGTCGAGGGCTTCCGATTCGCTTTTCAAACGGTACACGTCAAAATGGTAAAAGTAATGGTTGTCGGGCAATTGGTATTCGTTAACCAAGGAAAAAGTCGGGCTGCTTGTAGCATCGGTTACGCCCAATTCCTTGGCCAGCATTTTGATTAAGGTGGTTTTCCCGACGCCCATTTCACCATTAAAGAGGATGACTTTTTGCGGATGGGCCGCTATTATTTTTTTTGCGGTTTCGTTTATTTCTTCTAGGGTAAAGGTAAGCTGCATATTCAGTGTTATGTGTTCGGTGCTCAGTGCTCAGTTTTAGTTTGGTAACTGACTACTGAGCACTGAATACTATATTTACTTAGGATTAAATACTAAAAAAGGGACAATGACTTCTTCCAACGAAATGCCCCCGTGCTGGTAGGTATTCCGGTAGTAGCTTACGTAATGGTTGTAATTGTTCACGTAGGCCAGGAAGTAATCATTCTTTGCAAAAATATAAGAACTACTCATATTAATAATGGGCAAACCGATTTTTTTAGGGTCTTTTACCGCATACACATCCTTGCTTTCGTAAGACAGGCTCCTTCCGGTTTTGTAACGCAGGTTCAGGCTGGTATTTTTGTCCCCGATTACTTTAGATGGATTTTTGCAGTTAATGGTGCCGTGATCGGTGGTGATAATCAATTTGAAGCCCAGTTTCTGCGCCTGTTGGATAATTTCGAGCAAAGGCGAATTTTTAAACCAACTCAAGGTGAGCGAACGGTAAGCCTTGTCATCGTCTGCCAATTCCTTGACGACTTCCATTTCCGTTTTGGCATGCGAAAGCATATCAACGAAATTGTAGACTACGGTTACCAGGTTGTTGTCTTTGAGGCCCTTGAAATTCTCGGCCAGTTTTTTTCCGCTGGCGATGTTGGTGATCTTGAAATAATCTTCCTTGATGTTCAGCCCCAAACGCTTGAGGTGTGCCGACAGGAATTCGGCTTCAAAGAGGTTTTTTCCACCTTCATCCACATCGTTCTTCCAGTATTGCGGAAACTGTTTTTCCATTTCCAAAGGGGTAAGCCCGGAGAAAATGGCATTTCGGGCATATTGCGTCGCAGTGGGCAGAATGGCAAAGTAAGGCACTTCCTTTTCGAGTTTGTAGAAGTTGGCTACGGTACTTTCCATGGCTTTCCACTGATCATAACGCAAATTGTCGATGACCACAAACAACACGGGCTTGTCTTTTTTTACCAATTCAGGAACCACCAATTCCCGGAATAAATTATGGGAAAGGATGGGTTTGTGAGCTTTGGGTTCGTACCAGTCTTCATAATTCTTCTCGATGAATTTGCCGAATTGCGAATTGGCTTCCACTTTTTGTGATTCGAGTATTTCAATGAGGCCGGTATCGTTGATGTTTTCGAGTTCCAGCTCCCAGAAAAGCAATTTTTTATAGAGTTCCACCCAGTCTTCAAACGAGTTGACCATGGCCAAATCCATAGCGATTTTCCGGAATTCCTTCTGGTAATCGAGCGTGGTTTTTTCAGAGACCAGACGCGAATGGTCGAGGTTTTTTTTGAGGCTCAGCAAAATCTGGTTCGGATTGACCGGTTTGATGAGGTAATCGGCTATTTTTGAACCGATGGCTTCCTCCATAATGTACTCTTCCTCACTTTTGGTAATCATGATAACCGGTGTAGAAGATTTTTTCTCCTTGATTTCCTGAAGGGTTTCCAATCCGCTCATTCCGGGCATGTTTTCGTCGAGAAAGACGATATCGAAATTGTTGGCCGCAAAAATATCTACTGCGTCACGGCCATTGTTGCAGGTGGTTACCTCGTAATTTTTTTTCTCCAGGAAAAGGATGTGGGGTTTCAACAAATCAATTTCATCATCAACCCAAAGTATTTTTATTTTGTCCATGTGGCATTTAAATTTATCGCAATTTAACATTTATAGAACGAACGATATGTTATTATTATTATAAAAGTTTACAAGATTATCCGGATGGATTGCTGATTTACCTGATGGCGGGAAAAGTGGTTTTATCAATATTTTAGTATCTTCGTTTCCGCATAAAAAAACAAATGCCATGCCAACTGATTTATTTTCAACTGCCCCAGATTGTGAAATTGTAACCACCAGGGTATTTAATGTGCCCAAAGAAGTGCTTTTTTCCGCCTTCAGCCAGCCGGAACACCTGAAAAACTGGTGGGGCCCGAAAGGGTTTACCAATACGTTCAATGAATTTGATTTCCGTGAAGGCGGCCTTTGGGATTTTACCATGCACGGCCCCGATAAAGGCAACTATGCCAACCGTTGTGAATTTGTGAAAATTGACATTCCCAACCTCATTTACTGGAAACGCCATTCCCAACCGCTTTTCAATGTGTTGTTTGTTTTTGAGGAAGTAAACGAAACCAAGACCCGGCTGGTATTCAAAATGATTTTCGGCACCGCAGCAGAATGTGACAAACTAAAAAAGTATGTAGTCGATAAAAATGAAGAAAACCTCGATAGGCTTGAGGAAGTGTTAGTACAGATAAAGGATTAAAAAAACTGCATTATCCAAAAATAAGTGAGCCTTAGCCGCGACAGTAGCGGCATCCTTTGCCGTTTGCAAAACGGGAAAGATACAGCGGATGGCGGGACAACTGTTGAAAAAATGACAATCGCCTGCTCCCAAAAAAAAACAACCCAACACGCGTGTCTATCGCTACTCCAAACTTTTTTCCTACTTTTGAAATCAAATAATGAATAAAATCATCAATACAAAAAATCACCACATGAAGACCTTACAGAATGCCTTTTTAATAGGCCTGCTTACCCTGGGCGTTGCGAGTTGTTCCAAAAAAGAAGACAATTTCACCGACCCTTTGCTGACCAACCGCGACACAACCGCCAATCCGGCCAATGATTTCTTTACTTATGCCAATGGCGGCTGGTTCAAAAAGAACCCGATTCCTGCCTCAGAACGCAGCAATGGTATTTTCAGGATGATTCAGGATACCATCAACAATCAGGTAAAAAGCATATGCGAAACTTCGGCAAAAGCCAATGAAGCCAAAGGCAGCAACAAACAGAAAATAGGCGATTTTTATACTTCCGGCATGGATTCCGTAGCCATTGACAAGGCTGGGATAACGCCCCTGAAAAGCGAATTCGCCAGGATTGATGCCGTGCAGGATGTTCCCGGTTTGTTGAAAACCATTGGTTACCTCCATACCATTGGCGCAGGTCCGGCTTTTACATTCTATGTATCGCAGGATGACCGGAACAGTGCCAAAAATGCGTTGCAATTCATGCAAGGTGGTCTCGGATTGGGTCAAAGGGACTATTATTTCAATACCGATGCAGAAACGGCCAACATCCGTAAGGAATATGTAAAACACATACAGGCCATGTTACAACTCACGGGTGAAACACCTGAAATGGCGGGCAAAAATGCGGCCACCATCATGAAGCTGGAAACCGAACTGGCCAAATCATCCCGCAAACTCGAGGCCTTGCGCGACCCCATTAAAAATTACAACAAAATGACGGTAGCCCAGTTTGGTGCCCTTACACCCAATATCGACTGGAATGTGACCCTGAAGGATTTGGGTATTGCCATCAAGGCCGATACGGTACTGGTGGGTCAGCCCGAATTTTACAAAGCATTGAACGGTATGATCAAAAGTTACCCGGTGGCCGATTGGAAAACCTACCTGAAATGGAGCCTGGTCAACAGCTATGCTTCTTTCCTGAACAAAAAGATAGAAGACCAGAATTTCAAATTCTTTGCCACTGTCATGAGCGGGGTGAAAGTACAGAAACCCAGATGGAAACGCGTGGTGGAACAAACCAACAACTCTTTGGGGGAATTGATAGGGCAGGTGTACGTAGCCGAATATTTACCGAAGGGCTCCAAGGAAAAACTACTTGAGATAGGCAACAACATCCGCGACGTGTATGCCCAACGCATCAAAAAACTCGACTGGATGAGCGAGGCCACCAAGAAAAAAGCTTTGTACAAACTCAGCAAGATAGTCATGAAAGTAGGTTACCCAGATAAGTGGAAAGACATGAGTTCGGTAAGCATCGACAAAAACAGCTACTGCAAAAATGTGATGGCCGTAAACAAATGGGCCTACAATGACATGATTTCCAAATACGGTAAACCGGTAGACCGCACCGAATGGGGTATGTATCCACAAACCTACAACGCCTATTACAACCCGAGCAACAACGAAATCTGCGTGCCGGCCTGTAACATTATCGTTCCGGGCTTTGAAGGAAGGATGCCAGATGATGCCGTGCTGTATGGTATTATCGGCGGTTCTACTTTCGGGCACGAAATTACCCATGGTTTTGACGACCAAGGCAGCCAATATGATGACAAAGGCAACCTGAACAATTGGTGGACAGCTGAAGATTTGGCCAAATTCAAGAACAAAACCAAACTGATTGTTTCTCAATTTAACGGTTATGAAGTGGTCGATAAAAAATTCGTCAATGGTGATGCCACCCAAGGGGAAAATATTGCCGATTTGGGCGGTGTGGTAATGGGTTACGAAGCCTTCAAAAAAACCAAACAATTCAAAAACAAGGAAAAAATCAGCGGGCTTACGCCAGACCAGCGTTTCTTTTTGGCCTATGGTTATGCCTGGATGGTCAACACCAACAAAGAAGCTTTGGCACAACAGGTCATGACCGACGTGCATGCACCAGCCAAATTCCGTATCAATGGGCCTTTGAGCAACATCCCGGAATTTTATTCCACCTTCAATGTCAAGAAAGGCGATGCGATGTACCGCCCTGATTCCTTGCGGATTGTAATCTGGTAAGGATATTGATCAAACATAAAATATAATTATCATAAAAAAAACTACAGCTTCGGTTGTAGTTTTTTATTTTCGCACTCAGGCACTCAGGCACTCAGGCACTCAGGCACTCAGGCACTCATTTTATTTAACGTAATTTTTGGTTTTAACATTTCGTTTTTAAGTAAATTTGAGGCACTAAAACGCAATTATGAAAATAGCCATTGTTTGCTATCCTACTTTTGGGGGAAGCGGGGTTGTTGCCACCGAACTCGGTCTTGAACTGGCGCACCGCGGCCATGAAATCCATTTCATTACCTACCGCCAACCAGTCCGTCTGGCGCTTTTGAACCCGAATGTGCACTACCACGAAGTCAATGTTCCGGAATATCCTTTGTTCCATTACCAACCCTATGAACTGGCGTTGTCGAGCAAACTGGTTGATATGGTGAAACTCTATAAAATTGATTTGCTGCACGTGCATTATGCCATTCCACATGCTTATGCGGGCTATATGGCCAAGCAGATGCTCAAGGACGAGGGCATTTACCTGCCGATGGTGACTACACTTCACGGTACCGATATTACGTTGGTAGGCAACCATCCTTTTTATAAAACCGCAGTTAGTTTCAGCATCAACAAATCAGACGTCGTGACTTCGGTCTCACAGAGTTTGAAAGACGATACTTATAATTTGCTTGATATTAAAAAGGAAATCCATGTCATCCCGAATTTCATCGAACTCAACAAGCACCGCAATGAAAGCCTTATTTCGTGCCAACGATCGGTCATGGCAGACAAAGACGAGCGCATTGTGACCCACATCAGTAACTTCCGCAAAGTGAAGCGCATTCCTGATGTAATCAAGATATTCTATAAAATACAGCAACAAATACCTTCCAAACTCATGATGGTGGGCGATGGGCCCGAAAAGGAAAAGGCAGAAGAATTGTGCCGCAACCTGGGCATTGAAGACAAGGTGATTTTCTTCGGGAACAGTAACGAAATAGACCAGATTTTATCCTATTCCGATTTGTTTTTGCTGCCTTCAGAAACCGAAAGTTTTGGTTTGGCCGCCCTGGAAGCCATGGCTTGGGGTGTTCCTGTTATTTCGAGTAATTCAGGTGGTTTGCCCGAGGTGAACTTCGATGGCGAATCAGGTTACCTGAGTGCAGTGGGCGATACTGATGCGATGGCAGAAAATGCCATCAGGATTTTAAGCAATAATGAAACACTCAATGCGTTTAAAGAAAAAGCGTTGTCGGTAGCCAAACAGTTTGACATCCAAAATATTTTGCCGCTGTATGAGGAATTGTACGCCGATGCGCTGAACCAGAAAGTATGAAAAAATTAATTTGCGCCTTAACCGTATTGGTTTTGGTTTCCTGCTCGTCTACCAAAGACAAGGGAAATTCTACAGAATTGTATAAAGTGTTGCTATCCGACGAATACGGCGGCAACTCATTCCAGTTTTATGAAATCATTACCGATGAAAAAGAATTCCGGATGATGCTGGGCGATGACGAACTGAAAAAACTCATCAAACCGACCGACATCCAAACCGCTAATTTTCTTTTGCTCAATATGGGGGAAAAAACCACTGGTGGTTATTCGGTAGAAGTCGTGAAAGTGGAAGAGCTGCCAGACAAAATTGTCGTGACGGTAAAGGAAAACAGTCCAAAACCGGGTGAAATGACCACAGAAGCATTGACCAATCCGTATACGGTGGTGAAAATCAATTCCAAAAAACCGATAGAAATCAAGTAAGGTCTTATAAAAAGCATCAGCCACCAAGCTGCGGTTTGATTACCGTGAATTGGTGGCTGATTATTGTAGTGGTGTTGTTTAAAATTTATAACGCACACTGATGGCTACATCCGGACCGAAGTTGTCTTCACGGAAATCATCCGAGTTGAAATACACTTCCGGCCTGAAATCGAGGGCAACCTGCAACGGAATCTTGAAATTGTATTCAATTCCGATGTCTCCTGCGGCGAAAACAAAAGCGCCACTGTCGTCAAAATTATCATTGTTTCCAGGGCCATTGTAGTCAGCACGCCAAGAACCCAATCCGCCGCCGACACCGGCATACCAATAAAAGCCTTTGTCAATGTTCCAGTACCATTGGAACAATCCGGCTAATTTTACAGCATCTACATTCTTGCTGTTCCTCCAACCCAAATCAAATTCCAATCGGTTGTTTTTCATGATTTGTCTTTGGTAAGAAACCTCTCCGCCAAAGCCGTCGTTGTCACCCAAACGCAAACCAATGGCGTTTTTGGAAACCGTTTCCTGTGCCTGCACGTTGAGGGTTAATCCTACCATCAGGCAAATGCTTAAAATGATCTTCTTCATAATGTTTGTAATTTAGTTTCAGCAAAGGTCAGTGTAATGTAGGGTCAGTCACTTATATCATAACGCCAACTTTTTATATAATTCCTACTTTAAAAAGGTATTACATTTGAATACTTTTTTATAAATAGTATTATATTTGTTCAAATCACAAAATATGGCAGGCAACAGTTACGGAACCATCTTCAGGCTGACTACTTTCGGCGAATCGCATGGCGAGGCCCTGGGCGGCATCATTGATGGCTGTCCTCCCGGAATTGCCCTTGATTTTGAAGCCATCCGCCGTGAAATGCAACGCCGCAAGCCCGGACAGTCAGCCTTGGTTACCCAACGTAAGGAAGAAGATGAGGTGCAGTTCCTCTCCGGTATCTTTGAAGGAAAAACCACCGGAACACCGATTGGTTTTACCATCCCGAATACCAACCAGAAAGCGGAAGATTACAGCCATATCAAGGAAACTTACCGCCCAAGCCATGCCGATTATGTGTATGAAAAAAAATACGGCATCCGCGATTACCGGGGCGGAGGCAGGAGTTCTGCCCGTGAAACCGCCTGTAGGGTAGTGGCCGGAGCCATTGCCAAACAAATTTTGCCCGGAATTACCATCAATGCTTTTGTCTCATCCGTTGGGCCTGTATTTATAGACAAACCCTATCAGGAGCTCGATTTTTCAAAAACGGAAAGCAATTTGGTCCGTTGTCCCGATGCGGCTTCTGCCGAACGCATGGAAGCATACATCCGTGACCTTCGCAAACTGGGCGATACCGTAGGTGGCACCATTACCTGCGTCATCCGTAATGTTCCGATAGGATTGGGCGAACCCGTATTTGACAAACTCCATGCTGAATTGGGCAAAGCCATGCTTTCCATCAATGCGGTAAAAGGCTTTGAAATCGGAAGCGGTTTTTGCGGCAGCCAGATGAAAGGCAGCGAACACAATGATTTATACAACGAAGACGGCACCACCCAGTCGAACCTTTCCGGAGGCATACAGGGCGGCATTTCGAATGGGATGGACATTTACTTCCGGGTCGCCTTCAAACCGGTAGCCACCCTGATGCAGCAGCAAGAAGTACTTACCAACCAACATACGCTTACCATGCAACAAGGAAAAGGACGGCACGACCCCTGTGTGGTGCCACGTGCGGTTCCGATTGTCGAAGCGATGGCCGCCTTGGTATTAACCGATTTTTATTTGATAAACAAAACCTATAACCCAGATTATTAGAAGCCATTCCCGCTCTCGCCTTTATCTTTTTGTGTAGGCCTCCGCCAAGGCTACGGCCCAACCCAAAAAGGATACCGGCTCCATCGGGGCTAGGGCCACCGTAAAAAAAAGAAATTATACCTTATGACTACAACCGAAACCACGCCACCACAAAAAAAATCCCTTTTAGGCAACCTTACCGTACAAATCCTGATAGCCATGGCTGCCGGTATTGTATTGGGGATAGCCATCCACAACAACATGGTTCCGGACGATGCCAAAGCCTTCAGCGACAAAATCAAGATGCTGGCCACTATATTCATCCGCTTGGTGCAAATGATTATTTCGCCTTTGGTGTTTACCACCCTCGTGGTCGGCATTGCCAAACTGGGCGATATCAAATCGGTCGGCAGGATAGGCGGAAAGGCCCTGCTGTGGTTTTTCTCCGCTTCGTTTATCTCTTTATTGATTGGGATGTTCTGGGTCAACACCCTGCAACCCGGAATCGGTCTTGACCTTGGCAATGTAGACATGTCTGCCGCTGCCGAAGTGACAGATAAAACCCAAGGTTTCTCGGCCCAGAATTTTGTAGAGCACATCATTCCCAAAAGTATAGTCGAAGCGATGGCCGCCAATGAAATATTACAAATCGTGATTTTTTCCATCTTTTTCGGTCTGGCAGCCGCTTCTATCGGTGATACGGCCAAACCGGTGGTGAATGCCCTTGACAAAACGTCGCACATCATTTTGAAAATGGTCAATTATGTAATGAAATTTGCCCCTATCGGGGTATTTGGTGCCATAGCCGGCGTGTTTGCCATCAAGGATGTCAATGAGCTGCTCATTACCTATGCCAAATTCTTCAGTTCGTTTATGGTGGGTATTACATCACTTTGGGTATTTTTACTGCTGGTGGGTTATATTTTCCTCAAAGGCAGGATGACTACCTTACTCAAACGCATCGTCAGCCCGCTTGTAATTGCATTCGGAACCACCAGTAGTGAAGCCGTTTTCCCCAAACTGACCGAAGAACTGGAACGTTTTGGTATCAAAGACAAAATCGTTTCGTTCATGTTGCCTTTGGGCTATTCCTTCAACCTCGACGGAAGCATGATGTACATGACTTTCGCCAGCATATTCATTGCCCAGGTTTATGGGGTACCACTTGATACGCCCACCCAGATGACGATGTTGCTGGTATTGATGCTCACCAGCAAAGGGATTGCAGGCGTGCCAAGGGCGAGTTTGGTCGTGGTTGCGGCTACCTGCGGCATGTTTAAGATTCCGGTGGAGGGTATTGCGCTCATCCTGCCTATAGACCATTTTTGCGATATGTTCAGGAGTGCCACCAATGTATTAGGAAACGCCATTGCTACGTCTGTAGTGGGTAAATGGGAGAAGGAAGATTAACCTATTTGATTAAAGAAAAAAAAATTTTACATTTGTAGTCAATCAATTATAAAAAAAAGAATATGAGAAAAATTACTTTAACAATTTGTTTATTGTTTTTATCAGTTGGCTCCCTTATGGCGCAAACGGATTATTATACCGTCTTGCCAAATAACAACGGTACTTCACAAAATGGTAGAGCTCCCCAAGGTGCAAGAGCATGCAGCAGAAGTGTTTGGATTATTACTGCAGCAGAAATGGCCGCTTCTGGTTTTACTTCAGGATCAGTTGTTACGTCTCTGGGTTTCAATTTGTCTGTTGCACAAAATACCCCTACCACGGGTACAATGGTTATCTACCTGCAAAATACAGCTGATGTTACCAACACAAAAAGCACTACCTGGTCAACAGCTATTGGCGGAATGATCACAGTAAGTAATGCGTCCGTAACTCTTCCGACAACGGCAGGAACCTTTGATATTCCATTTACCGGAGGTTCAACATTTACCTACACCGGAGGTTCGTTATATGTAGCTTTTGATTATCAGAATTTCGCAAATCCTTTGTCAACAGTAGCCAACACTGCTTTATGTAATACCTCAATTGTTGGCGGTTTAAAAGGTGTGCTTTCTGCCGCAGGTGCTACTACAGCTCCCGGAACAATTGCAGCTTCAGATTACAGACCTCAAACAAGATTAGGCAAACAGGTAGCTTGTCCGATGCCGCAAAATTTTTCTGAAGTGGTAGCCTCAAAAACCACAACAAGCATCACAATCTCCTGGACCAACGGCACCAATACTTCTGTAGAATATGGGCCTGTAGGTTTTACGCCAAGCCTTGGCTCTACACCAGGAACAGGGACTGTAGTAAATAATATAACCAGCCCGTATACCATTACAAACTTGTCTCCCAGTACAATTTATGAGTTTTATTTAGCAAATGATTGTGGTACACCAGGTTCTCCTTCCTGGAGTTCAACGGGAAGCGGAAAAAGTTTCCATACTGTTTTTGAACCCACTACCGTTCCTTATAACACCGGTTTTGAAGAGCAAGGCATAACCTATGTCGGATGGACGCAACCATCACCTGTGACGGCCAATGACTGGTTTTCCAATTATGCAGGACCTGCAAGTCCTTTGGCACAAGAAGGAGAATCGTCAGCAGCGGTAATTACCCCTGCAGCGGCAGCGGCAAACAATTGGATGTTCTCAAGAGGATTAAATTTACAAGCCAACTCACAGGTTACGATTACTTATTATGTTAGGAATTATGTGGCTACCGGTTCCACCAATACGGCCAGCTATCAGTTGACAGTAGGTCAAGGACAAACTGCGGCTGCACAAACAACAATTTTGGCTACAGAAACCGGATTGAGCAATACTGCTTACGAACTGAAAACCTTTAGTTTTACGCCTACAACAACAGGAGTTTATTATTTTGGTTTTTTACATAATTCTCCAGCGAATGCTACCGGAACCCATGCTTTACTGCTTGATAACGTAAATGTTACCCAAGTGTTACGTACGACACAATTTTCAGCTGCCGACATTTCGGTATATCCGAATCCTGTAAAAAACAGTATCACTATTGAAAATACTTCAAACGGGCTTATTGATGCAGTAAAAATTTCAGATGTAAACGGTCGCGTTGTTAAAGTTGTAAACAACATCAATATTGCAGCTACCCAAATCAACATTTCAGATTTGAATACAGGTCTTTACTTCATGGAAGTAAAAACCGATCAAGGTATGGTTACAAAGAAGATTATTAAAGAATAATCATAAATTCCTTTAAATTTAAAACGGCTAATTACTTAGCCGTTTTTTTTATTCCAAAAATTTCGCTTTGATTTCAACAGTCGGCAGCATGCAGTTTTCTTTTTTGCCATACCATTTGTATCGGTTTCGGGCCACGAAATCATAGCCCCAGTTTAGTATGGATTTCGGAAGGATGTTAAACACAGCCAATAACGAAGGCAATCCGCCCAGTATTTTCGCTATTCTGGAGATGGCTTGTGCTTTAATGTAATAAGCAATTCCGGGTTCATATAAAATGATGCTGTCGGTTTGGGAGCGGTCAATACCCAAATAGGCAACAATCTTTCCGCCAAGGGCAGATTGCAGGGCAACAAACCTGAAAACATCTCTTTTATCGTGTTTGATAACGTATTGCACCGAAGCATCACAGAGGTTGCAGACGCCATCGAAAAGAATGATTTTTTTATCTTGGGGTAGGCCTTCCATGGTTATTTTTTTGGTCTTTCGACAAATTCAAGCGCCTCGAGGCTTACGGTTGAAGTAAATACGCCATAATTGACCACGGCCTTGTTTTTTTCTATCTTGTCTAATGTTCCGACAGATTTTCCGTCGACCATGCGCACCCGGTCTCCGGTTTTCAAAACTACTTTTGGGGTTTCCGGCTTCTGGCTTTCTTTTATTTTTTTCTCTTTTTTGACTTTCCTGATTTCTTCCACCTTTACGGCTACTTCTTTAATGATGGCGGCCTTGACGGTTTCTTTTTCCTTGACTTCCTTGGCTGATGCTTTTTTGCGTTTGGAATTTTCAATTTCCACCATTTTAAGCATTTCGCCAATCAGGGTTTTCTTGTCTTTGTTGTTGAAATAGGTTTTCGATAAATCATCTATGCGCTGGCCCAGATATATCAGGCGTTGGTTGGCATCATACAATTCCTGGTACTTTTCCAGTTTGTCCTGTATTTTGGCGTTGATGCTTTCCATCTTTTTGCTTTCTTCTCTTGCCTTGGTTTCTTCCTCTTTTAAATTGAGTGAGGTTTTTTCCATTTTGGAACGCTCTTTCTGCAGGGTTGCGATGGTTTTGTCAAAGCGTACTTTTCCGCCTTCAATTTTCTTTTTGGCGCGGTTGATAAGTCCGTAAGGAATACCGTTTTTCTGCGCCACTTCAAAGGTAAACGAACTTCCGGCCTGACCCAAAACCAGCTTGTACATGGGTTCGAGTGATTTTTCATCAAACAACATGTTGGCATTGGAGGCATAAGGCAGTTCGTTGGCCAGAATTTTCAGGTTGGAATAATGGGTCGTTATAATCCCGAAAGCTTCCCGGTGGTAAAATTCTTCGAGGAATGTTTCTGCCAATGCACCGCCGAGTTCCGGGTCAGAGCCGGTTCCGAATTCATCAATCAGGAACAAGGTCTTTGCATTGCATTTTTTCAGGAAATAGTTCATGTTTTTGAGCCGGTAACTATACGTACTCAAATGATTTTCAATAGATTGATTATCTCCAATATCTGTTAAAATCCGGTCAAACAAAAAGGTTTCACTGCGCTCGTGAACCGGAATGAGCATCCCACTTTGCAGCATCAGTTGCAACAACCCAACGGTTTTGAGCGAAATCGTTTTACCGCCCGCATTGGGCCCTGAAATCACGATAATCCGGCTTTGGTTGTCGAGTTCTATGGTTTGCGGAAAGGTCTTTTCGTTTTTGGCTTTGTTGTTCAGGAATAAAATAGGGTGGTAGGCATCCCTGAAAAACAGTCTTTTTTCTTCGGTAATGTTAGGCAGGATGGCATTGATGCGGTTGGCATATTTGGCCTTGGCGGCAATTACGTCAATATCACTTAAAAATTCCTGGTACTGTTTAAGCAAAGGCAAATGGGGCCTGATATCATTGGAAAGCTGTTTCAGGATGCGGGTAATTTCTTCCCGTTCCTCATACTCCAAATTAGCCAGTTCACGTGAATAACGCAGGGTCGCTTCCGGTTCTATAAAGGCAATGCTTCCGGTTTTGGAACTGCCGAGAATGCTGCCTTTCACTTTTCTTCGGTACATCGACAAAACAGCCAATACCCGTCGGTTTTCTACAAAACTTTCCTTGATTTCATCGAGATATCCCAAAGAGTTGTATTGCGTCATGGCCATGCCGAAGCTTTGATTCACCTTGCCACGCACCACGTTCATGTCGAGCCGGATCTGTTTCAAATCAAGGGAGGCATTGTCTTTGATTTCGCCATATTTGTCTACAATTTCATCGATTTTCTGGATGAGGTATTTGGTGTATTCCACCTGTGCGGCGCTTTCGTTGAGTTTCGGATAATAATCCTGGAATTTTTTCAAAAACAGCAACAAGGTATTGACGGTTTCAGATAAGGTGGCTATTTTCCGGAAACTGCCCACTTCGAGAAAACTGTCTTCAATGGCCAGCATTTTAAAATCATTCGAAAGGTTATCAAACCCATGATTGGGTATGGCGTTGTTGTTCGTAAAAGAAGAGACATATTCTGAGGTTTTCAATAGCGCATCCATCAAAGCTGCTTTGTCTTTGAACGGAGCGAGTTCAAGGGCTTTCAGTTTGCCGATTTCGGTATTGCAGGCCGCTGAAATGGTCTGTAAAATGGTGGTAAATTCTAAGTCCTGAAGCGTTTTATCGGTAATGGATATCATAAAAAATGTTGGAATGTGTCAAAGTTACAAAGTTTTGAAGTTTAAACGACTTCAGTAGTTATATTTGTAAAAAAAATTGAAATGTTAGTTAAAATCGATGCTTCCTGGCAAAAGGTGCTATCCGGCGAATTTGAAAAACCTTATTTTGCGCAACTGGCTGCCTTTGTGAAGGAAGAATATACCACCAAAAAATGTTTTCCCAGAGGAAACCGTATTTTCTCGGCTTTTGAACACTGTACTTTTGATGCCGTGAAGGTGGTCATCATCGGTCAGGATCCTTACCACGGCGAAGGGCAGGCCAACGGCTTGAGTTTTTCGGTCAATGACGGAATCACTTTTCCGCCTTCGTTACAAAACATTTTCAAGGAAATCCAGCAGGATCTGGGCGTTCCGTTTCCGCAAACCGGCAACCTCGAACGTTGGGCAGACCAAGGCGTGTTGTTGCTCAATGCAGTACTTACTGTCAGACAAGGTGAACCCGGAAGTCACCAGAACAAAGGTTGGGAAGTGTTTACCGATGCTGTCATTCAAAAAATTTCTGAAGAAAAGGAAAAAGTGGTCTTCCTGCTTTGGGGCGGATTTGCCAAAAAGAAAGGGCTCAAAATTGACCGTTCGAAACATTTGGTCCTGGAGTCGGGTCATCCGTCGCCCATGAGCGCCAACCAGGGGTTGTGGTTCGGAAACAGGCATTTCAGCCAAACCAACGCTTATCTGGCCAGTCAGTCAAAACCGGAAATCAAGTGGTAATTACAATACTGTAAATGGATAATAGCCGTTTGAATTAATCAGGTTGTTGCTTTCATCTGAAATGAGGTTCACAAACAAATTGTTGTTCACGCTCTCAGACCTGATTTCAATTACTTGGGTTTCAGAACTGTTGTAGCCAAAACTCAGTCGGTAGTCGCCAGCAGATAATAAAGGGATTCCGGCCCTGAAATTATAACTGTCGGTGGCTGCTGAATAGATCGCCCCTGCATAATAGAAACTGCCGCTCAGGATACTTCCGTCTGTAACATCAATGGCGCTGGGATCTATATTGACCACTTCCCAATCATTGCCTGTGGTTCTTTTTTCGAGTACATAACTGAAATTAAAACGGTCTGCATAACCCGAAGATTTCCTGATATCAAGCAAATTGGTGTGGTTGTCTACGTCCAAGAGCCTGTCAATATTGGCATGAAGGTAGATTTTATCGCCCACATGGTAGCCAGCCAGGGAAGCTTCAATGGTGACCAAATCTGGGGAAGATACAAAAACATCATTGTAGAAGGTGTTGTCATTGGTGTCACAACCTGTAAAAAACAAGCCCGATACGGTAAGCAATAAAAAGGTATGTAATTTTTTCATGGTGTAAAAATTAAAAACGGTAACCCAGATTAAGGCCTATCCTTGAAATGACATCGGGACTTTTGTCCCTGTTGGAAAGATTAGAACCAAAACCGGCCAAAAATTCGATCACCCAGGCTTCCTTGATGTACATTTTATAACCCAAGCCGCCGCCAATGCCGAAATCGGTGTATTTGGACACATCCACACTGTAATAATCAATATTGTTGGCATCGGTATGCGAAACGATTTCCTTGTAATCACCGCCATTGAATGAAGCAAACACTTCAGCAAAGTAATAGCGGGTTTTGCTTTTGGAAAGTGCATAGCGCACGTTGGGGTTGAATTCGTATTTGGGCAGGTTGTTCCTCGAACTGTTGTTGAAATCAGATTTTGTTTTACCACTGTTGGAAAAGTTGGCGTTCAACCCTACAGAAAAATCCTTTCCGATGAAACGCTCATAACTCAAACCGAATTTCCCTGAAGTAATTACCGACAATACATCAAAACGGAGTTCGTTTTTCCGGGTGGAGAGTTTGCTCTCCTGACTCACGGCCAGCAACGGAAACAGCAGTAATAAAAAAAATATTTTTTGGCTGGGGTACGGTTTCATAAACAGTTTTTTTACAAAAAGCTAATGTAATAAAAAGCAGGCAGATTTTAACCGGGACACAAAATTAATTGATGGTCAGGGCACCCAATATACTTTCATGTAAAAACGGCCCACCCGGATAATGGGCTGTATAATCGAGATTAAGCCAAATCTGGTTGCGCTCGTCGGTATGGTAATACACCGCCTTGCCTTTGCTCTCATTGACAAAAAGTTCTTTTTTGATGAGGTAATTTACCGCTTCAAAGTTTTTCCTCGAACCAATCAGTATTTCCGGGTAAATATGCCCGTCGGTATGAATCAGCCTTGGGGTGCCGCCAATAGACCTGATGCAGGCAGCCATCAATATGGAATGGTCGTCACAATCGCCCGAAAGGTAGCGCAAAGATTCACTGGCCGTGGCAATGTACTCTTTTCCTTTGGGGTCACTGACATAGTTCCACCTCAAATTGATTTCCTTGAAAACCGCAAAACATTGGATAATCGTGAAATAATCATTGTAACCTTTCACATTCCTGAAGTGTTTGGTGGTGGCCATGATGGCAAAATTACGCACTTTAGGGTTTTGGTATTCTATGGCGTCAATCACTTTTGATTTGTTCGGAAAAGGCAGCAATTTGGCAATGATAAGGTCTTGCGGATATGGGTCTTCCGACATCGAATACAGCATATAACGGTAATCCTCAAAAACACTTTTGAACCCATAGCCCCCAAAAACCGTACCCACAAACAAAACAATCAGGTAGAGGAAAATACCAATTAAAGTAATCCTCCGAAGCAATGTGAATACCAATTGAAAACAGGCCAACAGCGCAAGCAGCAAAATAACCCGGTCAAGGTGGAAATACCAATTGAGGTCAATGAGGTTTTGGTGCAGGATGAGAAAAACCGGAATGGCCAGCAGGACGTTCAAAACAAAAATGATAATGATATCCCAAGGTTTTTTGACCGTGAATTTGTTTTTGAGATACAGGTAATACAATTTTGTTTTTTCTATCATTCCGGGAAAAAATCAAAAAGCTATACGGCTTTTACGATGGAAGCAAAAGTAAGGCTTTTATCAATAATCCCGAGCCCAAACAACTGATTTTGAATTTTTGACACCATGGCTTCCGACAAAGGGTTTTGAGACCACTCGGTAAGGCCCAACCATTCGATGGCATCCTGTTGTTTCAAATGGTAATTATGGCACAACTTCCTGACCAAATCTGGGGTTTCCTTAAAGGCGGCTGTGGTCTGGTTGATGGTTTCCAAAAGATGCCGTACACTTTCCGGATGGGTTTCCAACAGTTCGTTACGCACTGCAATCACAAAACAGGGCCAAGGGGTAGGGCAGTCTGCCACCCGCCTGAAAACGCCTTTATCTACCAGCGGTTGGGTCATGAAACGCTCCCACATAAAGTAATCGGCAGTTTGATTGGTCAGTGCTTCTGCTGCGCCCTCAATAGTGTTGACCACTTCAAATTGCAGTTTTTCAATATCCCAGCCCTGGTTTTCGGCATTGATGTACGCCATGAGGTGCGAACCCGAGCCATAGCGCGAAATGGCCGCTTTGGTGTTTTTCAGGTCATCCAAAGTATGGTATTTTGATTGGGCTGCCACATGGATGCCCCAAATGAGTGGGCTTTCTACATACACCTGTACAATTTTACAGGGGTTTCCGGCCACAACATCCTTGACGATGCCTTCGGTTAATATGACTGCAATATCGGTGTCGCCATTGCGCAGCATCTGGCACATTTTACCGGTACCTTCGGGCACGTTGGTCCATTGCAGGTCAATGCCTTTTTTTTCAAAACTGCCTTTCTCAATGGCCATCTGCCAAGGTAAATTAAAATGTTCCGGAACACCGGCTATCCTGATGGTTTTCATGGGTAATGTTTTAGGTTTTGGGTTATGCCATTCAATAGTCATGGCGGATTAGGGTTTTAAAACAACGTAAAGCGTGTTCAAATAGTATCGGTTTTATTCCGGTCTGTTCATTTCATACCAATTACAAAGCAAATCGTCGAAATAAAACTGTCCGTTGGCAACCATTCCGATGCGTTGCAGGATGGTGTTGGAGCCTGTATTTTCTACATGGGCTGACGCATACATGGTTTTAATGCCCAAGCCGTTGAAGCCATAATCGAGCCAGGCTTTGGCCGCTTCGAGTGCATAGCCTTTGCGCCAGTGTTTTTCCTGTAAACGGTAACCCAAATCGTAAAAATCGACATGATTGTTTTCAGGTTCGGTGATGTATTTGATGCCCGCCCAGCCAATCACTTCGCCGGTTTCTTTCAATACTACAGAAAACCTCCCGATTCCGTTGGCTTGGTATTGGTTTCGGATGCTTTCGATATACCCATATACTTCGTCAATCGATTGCACGGGTTCATTTCCCAGGTAGCGATGTACGTTGGGGTTGTGGTCCATTTCGAATAAAGCGGGTGCATCTGAAGGCCGCATTTCCCTTAAAATCAATCGTTCGGTTTCTATGATTAAATCCATTCCGGGTTAATTTGTTTGAGGTGGTGGTTAAAATGTTCAAAATAATCTGCAATCAGGAATTCCAGATCGGCTCTTTCTCCATTGGGTAAAATGAGTGGCAATTTCAATGTGCTTTCGGTTTGGTTTTTCACCATGTAAAGGACATGTTGGTTGAGTTGCAGCCAAAAGTGGTACAGTTGATGGGTGTGCTTGTTTTGGTAATTGTTTGATTTCACCAATGCATCCTGATTGTATGGCCTTATCTGATAAGGTTCTGGTGCGTATTGGATTTCATTAAAACGTTGGATGTTGTGGATGGCTGAATCGGTCAAATGGCCGATAATTTCTTTTTTTGACCATTTTTCAGGTGCAGGTTTTGTATCGAAATCAGCTGTTGAGGCAGGCAGGTAGTCATTTTCAAGCCGTGCCAGCAATAATCCGAAAGCTTCTATTTCTTCTTTCATTGTATTTTTAAGGAGGATATTACAATTTTACAGCCATCCGGATCCACCAACATTTTTCCGTTTTCATTCCAATACGGATTTTTTGCAGGTATAAATGACACGTTATGCTTTTTTATATTTTGAAGCAACAATTCATATTCCGGTTTGTTTTCAGGATAGAATACCAGTAAATCGTCATCGTCTGCAACGGCCTTGGTTTTTTCGTCAGATTGGGTAAATTCGAGGTGCCAATCTGTCCCTTTTTTACCCAGGAATACGCCATCATAGCCATCGTGGTCTTCAAAACCTCCCAGGATTTCCAATCCCAGTACGTTGGTGTAAAAGGATTTTAATGCTTCTAAATTGTTGGTATGTCTGGCAAAACGGAATGTCATCACTAAAAATTTTTATCCCCAACCTTGCCCTGCGGCAGGCAGGTGAACGTGGCATCTTTTTGCAGGAGCACTTTTTGACCGCGGAAAAAATACAACGGACAGCGGGAAAAATTGTTTAAAAAATCACTCAGCTAATTTATTTAATGCATATATAATCAGTTCATCTACTGCCTTGTATGGGTCTTCACTGAAAGTTCCGGTAGCACGGTTGGCAATGATGGCATTGAGCGATAAACATTCGTGACCGAGTAGTCTGCCGAGGCCGTAAATGGCTCCGGTTTCCATTTCGAGGTTGGTCATTTTGATGCCTTCATATTCAAATTGGTCCATCTTGCTGTTCAGTTCCGGATCCTGGATTTCCAAACGTAAGACACGGCCTTGTGGGCCATAAAATCCGCCTGCAGTTCCGGTAAAGCCTTTAAAAATCCGGTCACTTTCCAGCTTTTTCTCCAGTATTTCACTACTTTTTATTACATACGGACGACCTTTTCTCAAATCCCAGTCGGTTTGTTTGATAAAAGCGTCTTCCATGGCGGTTTCTGAAATGTCGTCAATGAGGTAGGAGCGGAGCATGTTGTCGAGACCAAGACCATATTGGCTCATCACGAAACTGTCACACGGAATGTCTGCTTGGAGCGAACCCGAAGTCCCGATGCGCACGATATTGAGCGAAGTCAATTCCTCCTTGGGTTTACGCGTTTTGAGATCAATGTTGACCAGTGCATCGAGTTCGTTCATGACAATGTCGATGTTGTCGGGGCCGATTCCGGTAGACAAAACCGTCATCCGTTTGCCTTTATAGATACCGGTTTGGGTCTTGAATTCCCGTTTTTGTTGTGAAAATTCGATGCTGCTGAAATGTTTGGTGATTTTCTCCACCCGGTTCTGGTCGCCCACAAAAATGAGGTCATGGGCGATGTGTTCAGGCAGCAGGTTGAGGTGGTACACACTGCCGTCTGGGTTGAGTATTAATTCTGATGATTGTATCATGGTTGTATGGTTGAGGTAATTAGTGGTTCAACCGCCCACGCGTTTGGTTTTGAATCCTTTTTGTTGCAACAGTTGCATGATTTTGTCGCGGTAATCGCCTTGAATAATGATGGCATCGTCCTTGAAAGTCCCGCCTACACTGAGTTTGGTTTTGAGTTCCTTGGCCAGCAGTTTGAAATCTTCGTCGGTACCCTGATAGCCTTCGATAATGGTTGTGGGTTTTCCTTTGCGTTTTTCGTATTTGCAGATCATCGGTTCAGATTGTACCCAGACTTGTGTTTTGGCTTCATCAGTTACTGGAATCTCTTCGGAAACCTCGTGGTCCGGAAACAGTTTTTTGAGTTGTTCGTGTAAATCCATTCTTTTGAAACTAAAAAAGACATCAGGTAAACCCAATGCCTTTTGTATTGAATTATAACCTTTTAATTATTTTTTGATCAAGCCCAAATCAACCAGACGCTCATACAGGAATTCGCCTGCGGTGATGTCTTCGTATTGTTTCGGATGGTCGGCATCGATGGTTTTTTCGAGTACGTCGAGCTTCATTTCACTGATGGG
>CAZXRX010000024.1:0-33741 GCA_964642945.1 uncultured Flavobacterium sp.
CAGAATCCACGACGAGCCCAATGAAGAATAGCTTTTTGCGATGCAGTCACTGATTTCGAAATTTGGGTATACCATGGATCTGCGCAACAAAAAAGACATTTCCAAATCGCTCAACAAACTGATGGAAGACGTCAACGGCAAAAAAGAACAAAACCTGATTGATACCTTGGCCATCCGTACGATGAGCAAGGCAAAATATTCCACAGAAAACATTGGCCATTATGGTTTGGCATTTGATTATTACAGCCATTTTACCTCACCCATCAGGCGTTATCCCGATGTGATGGCGCACCGTTTGCTGCAGTATTATATTGACGGAGGCAAAAGTGTGAGTGAAGAAATCTATGAGGAAAAATGCGAGCATTCGAGCCAGATGGAATACCTTGCCGCCCAAGCAGAACGTGATTCGGTCAAGTACATGCAGGTGAAATACATGCAGGACCACCAGGATCAGGAGTTTTTGGGTGTGATTTCCGGCGTGACCGAATGGGGTATTTATGTAGAAATCATCGAGAACAAATGCGAAGGCATGTGCCGCATCAGGGAAATCAAGGACGATTATTATACTTTCGACGAAAAACAGTATGCCTTGGTGGGTGAAATTACCAAGAGTCTGTTACAATTAGGTGACGAAGTTTACGTTAAGGTTAAAAATGCCGATTTGGTGAAAAAACAACTCGATTTTCACTTTATCAGGAAAAATGACTGATTGACATGAAAAATTTATTTTACGGCTTGTTATTGATGGGCGTAACGGCTTTTTCACAGAAAGAAGTAACCCTTAGCCCTTTTTCAAAAATTACTTCCTTTGACCAGATTGATGTGGTCTTGATCAAAACCAACGGCACACCCAAAGTGGTTTTGAACGGGGATGAATCAGAAAATGTAGAAATCATCCAGAAAGGCTACGAACTCAAAATCAGGATGCCTTTGCTCAAATTATTAAAAGGCGACAACGTTTCGGCAACTGTTTTTTACAACAACGAAATCAACCAATTTGAAGCCAATGAAGGTTCCCGGATTGCCTCCAATGATTATTTCAATGGGGCCTACCTGCGCTTTATAGCCAAGGAAGGAGCCGAAATCAAATTGAAGATAGAAACCGGAAAAATCAACGTAAAAGTAGCCAGTGGTGCCACCGTTTCCCTCTCTGGCGCTGCCAAAATCCAGGAAGTGGTAACCAACACCGGCGGTAAGTATGACGGCCGCCAACTCACTACAAACCAAACGGTAATTTCTTCCAATTCTGGTGGCGATGCCTGTGTAAATACTACTGAATCGTTGGAGGCGAAAATCTTTGCCGGTGGGGTGATTTCCGTTTATGGTGACCCGAAAAAAATCAGCCAGAAGATTACCGGTGGCGGCAGGATTGAACAGCTAAAGTAGTTTTACACGCCTTCTTTTTTAATTTTAGGATATAAAACCCTAAATTGCATTAAAATTCGGATTAAAAAACAGCCATGCTCAACGATATTTTTACCGCCATTCCTTTAGGATTCCTCCTGAGTTTCATGATCGGACCCGTTTTTTTTGTTTTGCTTGAAACGAGTGTAGTAAAGGGTTTCCGGGCTGCGATGATGCTCGATTTTGGGGTCGTTATGGCAGATATTGTTTTTATATTGGTGGCCTATTTCAGTAGTTACCGCCTTATCGAAAGCCTGAAAGACGAACCGGCACTTTTTATTTTCGGCGGACTGATTATGCTGACGTATGGCATCATTTCGTTTGTGAAAAACACCAAAGCCTCACGCAATATCGACCCGGAAGACCCGACCGAACTCGCCAAAAACAATTACCTCAGTTTATTTATCAAAGGGTTTTTCCTGAATTTCATCAACATTGGCGTATTGGGTTTTTGGCTGGCAGTAATCATCACTGTTGGTCCGCAACTGGAGCTGAAAGCTTCCCGGATGATTGTTTTTTTCAGTACCGTAATCCTTGCTTATTTACTAACAGATGTTTTCAAGATATTGTTGGCCAAGCAGTTGCGAAACCAACTCAATACCAAAAACATTATATTGATCAAGAAAGGCATCAGTATCGTACTGATTGTTTCCGGCGTATTTTTACTTACCCAGGGCTGGTTTCCGCGCGAAAAGCAAATCGTGAATTCGGCTCTTGAAAACCTGGAACATCGAAAATAGAAGCTTTTCTGCCGAAACCCAAAACCACCAAAACCCCATGAAAATCATTGCCAGAAATCGTTTCACCTTATTGTTTCAATTTGTTGTTTTGTATTGTATCCTGGCTTTTCTGATACGGCTGGCTTTTTACATATGGTCGTACCACAATATTGAATTTTCGCTGATTACCCCTTTGAAAATTTTTGGACTGGGTTTGTTTTTCGATTTGGGTACGGCACTTTTTTTCAGTCTTTTTTATGCCTTTTACCTGTTGGCAGTACCCAGGAAAATAATAGGTTCTGTCCTTGACCGCTGGATTACCTACATCCTGTTGTTTTTCGTTTTTTTTATTATGGTTTTTTCGTTTTTGGCTGAATTTCCTTTTTGGGGTGAATTCAATACCCGTTTCAATTTTATTGCGGTCGATTACCTGATTTATACCTACGAAGTATTTGAAAACATCAACCAGTCTTATCCTTTGCCCGCATTGATTATCGGCCTGTTGTTACTGACGGCTTTTATTTTCTTCTTTTTCAGGAAAAAAGGCACTTTCAAAACCATTTTTTCTGATAAAATGCCTTTCAAACAAAGGTTGAAACAAGTACTTTTTTTGGCTTTGGCTGCCTTTATCTACATCCAGTTTGTGCCGAATAAATGGGCCGAAACCAGTACCAACCAATATGTCAATGAGCTTTCCAAAAACGGGGTATACTCTTTTTTTGCAGCTTACCGTTCCAACGAGCTCGACTACGAAACCTTTTACCAGCAATTGCCCAATCCGGAAGCTTTCAACCTCATCAAGCAAGAAATCAAGCAAGACAACCAGGTATTTCTTTCGAGGGAATTTTCGAGCCTGGACCGCAAGATAACCAACACAGAAACCGAAAACAGGCCGAACATCATCCTTATCTGTATCGAAAGTTTCAGCGCCGAATTCATGTCGGCTTTTGGAAATACCGAAAAACTCACACCCAACCTCGATAAAATGGCCAACGAAAGCCTCTTTTTTACCAACCTCTATGCCACCGGAACCCGTACGATAAGAGGAATGGAAGCCCTGACACTTTCGGTTCCTCCAACCCCCGGAAACAGTATCGTACGCCGTCCCGACAACGCCAACCTGTATTCTATTGCTACGGTTTTGAGGCAAAAAGACTATCACCTCAATTTCATTTACGGAGGTGATGGTTATTTCGACAACATGAATACTTTTTTTGGCGGACAGGGTTTCACTATTGTAGACCGCAACCGGGGCAATCCGTTGGATGATGACATCAAGACCCAGCGCATCAATATTGAAGACAAGGAAGTCACTTTTGAAAATGCCTGGGGCATCTGTGATGAAGACATTTACCACAAAACCATCCAACAGGCTGATGTGAATTATAAATCTGGGAAACCGTTCTTCCACTTCATCATGACCACGTCAAACCACAAGCCGTATTCGTTTCCGGAAGGCAAAATTGACATGGCGCAGGGAAGCCGCGAATCTGCTGTAAAGTACACAGATTATGCCATCGGTAAATTCATCGCTTCAGCCAAAACCAAGCCATGGTTTGACAATACCGTGTTTGTGATTGTAGCCGACCACTGCGCCAGCAGTGCCGGAAAATGGGAAATCAACATCCACAACCACCACATCCCGGCGCTTATCTACAACCTGAAAACCCCGGCACAGAAAGTAGACAAACTCGTCTCACAAATTGACCTGATGCCTACGGTATTTGGCTACCTGAACTGG
Organism: uncultured Flavobacterium sp.; assembly: GCA_964642945.1. Taxonomy (GTDB): domain Bacteria; phylum Bacteroidota; class Bacteroidia; order Flavobacteriales; family Flavobacteriaceae; genus Flavobacterium. The sequence goes on from CAZXRX010000024.1 coordinate 3,865, forward strand.
AGTTACAATACCTCCCTTTACGGAAAAGACATCCGCCTCATGCAACCCCAGGACGAACGTGCCCTGGTAGGGAATTACAGAACGTTGGGCTTTTTGAAAGGCACGGTTTTCACCGAAATCAACGACCGCAAACAGTGCAACCAATACAACTGGAATTCGGCAGCCAATGAAATGAAGCCATTGAAAAAAGAAAATACCACCTTGAAAAAACAGGCCATTTCCAATTACCAGACGGCAAGTTATCGTTTCAAGTATGGGAAGATGAAGGAAGCTAACAGTCGAAAATAAAAGGGATATCACTACATTTTCGGAAATCTTGGTCTTTAAATTTTCCTGAAAATTACAAATAAAATGAAAGACTCATTACTTATCCTTTTCGAAAGCATCGTCCGGATTCGAAAAACACTTTAATTAATTTTTACTAAAAATCAACCATAAAAAAAAGAGATACAGTACTGTATCTCTTTTTGAGGCATCGTCCGGATTCGAACCGGAGTAGGAGCTTTTGCAGAGCCCAGCCTAGCCACTCGGCCACGACGCCAATTGTTGATCGGATTGCAAATATATAAAAAAATGTAAAGTTTGAAAGTCTAAAGACAAAAACTTTAGGAAATGTATGTCAATTGCGGTATTCTTCCATTTCAATCGTTACTGCTTCGACATCGCCACCGATAGGCGGGTTCAGTTTGGATACTGCCAAAACGATGCGTGATACTTCCGGGATTTCGTCAAAAATACGCCTGATGATGCGTTGTGCCACGTGTTCGAGTAGGTTTGAACGGATGGCCATTTCTTCCTTGACAATGGTATTAAGCAACACATAATCTACGGTATCCTTGAGGTCATCCGATTGTGCTGATTGACGTAAATCAGTCTTGATTTCAAGGTCGGTGCGGTAGTCAGAGCCTATTTTGGCTTCTTCCGCAAGGCAGCCGTGAAACGAAAAAGTGCGTATGTTTTGTAGTTTGATGGTTCCCATGGGCAGTTTGAGGTTTTTGGTTTGCTTGGCCAGTCACTATCGTGCCCTGATCAGGTTTCAGGTTGGGTTAACTTTAAACTTGAAACTTCAAACCTTTTTATATCTTTGCTAAAATTACAAAATTAATATGTCAACAGAAGAGAAGTCGCTGAATTTTATCGAACAAATCATAGAAGAAGACCTGAAAAACGGGTTGCCTTCAGCCAAACTGCGTTTCCGTTTCCCACCAGAGCCGAACGGTTACCTGCACGTGGGCCACGCCAGTGCCATTTGCCTGAATTTCGGCTTGGGCATCGATTATAAAGCGCCGGTCAACCTGCGTTTTGACGATACCAATCCGGCGAAGGAAGAACAGGAATATGTTGACGCCATCAAACGCGATATCGAATGGTTGGGTTATGCATGGGACAAGGAATGTTATGCATCTGATTATTTCCAGCAGTTGTATGACTGGGCGGTGGAATTCATCAAAAACGGAAAGGCCTATGTTGACAGCCAATCGTCTGAAGACATGGCCAAACAAAAAGGAACACCTACCACGCCAGGAACCGATTCGCCTTACCGTAACCGATCTGTAGAAGAAAATTTAGATTTGTTTGAGCGCATGAAAAACGGCGAATTCCCCAACGGAACCCACATCCTGCGTGCCAAAATAGATATGTCGCACAACAATATGCTGATGCGCGACCCGATTATGTACCGTATTCTACACTCCCACCACCACAGAACAGGTGACCAATGGTGCATTTATCCCATGTATGACTGGGCGCACGGCGAAAGTGATTACCTCGAACAGATTTCACATTCCTTCTGCACGCTTGAGTTTTTACCGCACCGCGAATTGTACGACTGGTTTTTGGATCAGGTTTACGACAGTAACAAAGTACGTCCGAAACAGCGCGAATTTGCCCGGAGGAACCTATCCCATACGGTCGTTTCCAAAAGGAAATTGCTGCAATTGGTCGAGGAAAACCATGTTAACGGTTGGGATGACCCAAGAATGAGTACCATTTCCGGAATGAGAAGGCGCGGTTATACACCAACGGCCATTAGGAATTTTGCCAACACCATAGGAATTGCCAAGCGCACCAACCTCATTGATGTGTCGCTTTTGGAATTCTGTGTGCGTGAAGACCTCAACAAGATTGCCCCACGGGTGATGGCGGTTTTGAACCCGGTAAAACTGGTCATTACGAATTATCCGGAAGGGAAAGAGGAGTGGCTCGAAGCCGAAAACAATCCGGAAGAAGCCATCATGACCTACCGCAAAGTGCCTTTTTCAAAAGAATTGTATATAGAAAGGGAAGATTTCCAGGAAGAAGCCAACAAGAAGTTTTTCCGCTTGACTTTGGGTACTGAAGTGCGTTTGAAAAATGCCTACATCATCAAAGGCGAAAGTGTTGTTAAAGATGCAGACGGCAACATCGCTGAAATCCACTGCACCTACGACGAAGATTCCCGCAGCGGAAGTGGGAGTGAAGCCTCACAACGCAAGGTAAAAGGTACCATCCATTGGGTGTCGACAGCGCATGCATTGCAAGCAGAAGTCCGCATTTATGACCGTTTGTTTTCACACGAAAGCCCTGACGGAAACAAGGAAGTCGATTTCAAGGAATTCATCAACCCGAATTCGTTGGAAGTGATTACCGGTTATGTAGAACCGAGTTTACAGTCTTCTAAAAATCTTGACCATTTCCAGTTTCAACGTTTGGGTTATTTTTGTGTCGACAGGGATTCGTCTGCCGAAAAATTGGTTTTCAACAAAACGGTGGGGCTTAAAGACACCTGGGCCAAATTGGAAAACAAGGAGTAAATTTCAAATAGATTTTTTATATCAAAGCCAGCAGCAATGTTGGCTTTTTCTATTATAGTTTTTTCTTATCAAAGACCTAATTTAAATATAAACCCATTATTGAAATCGGCTTCCATAGCTTGTTTTTCCGGTGTTTTTAAAACCCTCTGATGTGATTTGTTGTTTCTGAAAAGAAGTTTCCGCAAATCTTTTTATTTCGCTTTTCACCTTATCATAAAAAAAAAGGGCTTACGCGCGTAAGCCCTTTCAATTTATTTCCAAAAAACAGGTTTACGCCTGTTCTGGGTTTGAGGTATCCGACGGATTGTAATCAGTCGAAGTATGGTTTCCGGTTTTCTTGATGCGTTTGGGTTGGTTTTTCATTTGTTCGCCCATGATGCTCGATGCCGTGAAACTCGTTACCATATTGTTCAACATATCGCTCGCAGCCTGTGGGGAATTCGGCAATAAAATCAAATTCGAATTGGTGTCGGCACCAATCGCCTGCAACGTATCATAATGTTGGGTAATCACAATCAGGGCAGAAGCTTCCTGCGAATTGATGCCTACCTTGTTCAACACATCAACGCTTTCAACCAAACCTTTGGCAATTTCCCTACGTTGGTCGGCAATACCTTGTCCTTGTAGTTTTTTGCTTTCCGCCTCAGCTTTGGCTTTGGCTACGATCCGGATTCTTTGGGCATCACTTTCAAACATCGCGGCGGTTTTTTCCCTTTCGGCTGCATTGATACGGTTCATGGCGTTTTTCACCTGAATATCCGGGTCAATATCGGTCACCAAGGTATTGATGATGTCATATCCATAGGCAATCATGGCCTCGTTGAGTTCCCTTTTCACGGCGATGGCGATGTCATCTTTCCTTACAAACACATCGTCAAGGATGAGTTTCGGTACTTCGGCACGCACCACGTCAAAAACATAGGCCGTAATCTGGTCGTGTGGGTATTCCAATTTGTAAAAGGCTTCGTAAACGTGTTCCTGGATGACCTTGAACTGTACCGATACTTTCATTTTCACAAACACATTGTCTTTGGTTTGGGTTTCGATAATCACGTCCAGCTGCTGTATCCTCAGGTTGACACGTCCGGCAATACGGTCAATGATGGGTATTTTCAGCTGCAGGCCCGAGTTCCTGATGCTGGTGAATTTTCCGAAACGCTCTACGACCACAGCGGTTTGTTGCTTGACGGTGAAGAAGGACGAAAAAAGAATAATCAATCCGAAGAAGAGCACAATCAGTAAAAGAATGTTCATGATATAATTTTTAGTGTTAATGTACTGGTTATACGATAAAAATGTATGTTTGTTACAAATTAACCAAACCTACTTATGAAGAACCTGCTTTTTAGTGTGGGCTTTGCCCTCTTATCACTAACCACTTATGCCCAATACCGCGAAAAAGACGGCAACCGCATCGGGATTACCCTTGGTATTTCGCAGAGTACACTCAACACTTCCAATTTTAATACCCAACCCGGAATCGGCTGGAATGGCGGTTTATCTGTTCGGGGAAATTACTACAACAACTGGAGCATGATTTATGGCATGCAGTTTTTCCAGAACAATTTCAAGATAGAAACCCTTTCTTCCACAGCCAAGCGTGTCGATACCGAATACAGTTTATCTGGTGCCCAAATCAGGCTGCTGTTGAGTTACAATGTGGTGAAAAACCACGTTTCCATCGATTTTGGCCCGGTGCTGCAAATTAACGGAAAGCTCAAAACCGACAACCAGGATGCCGACAATATCATTTCAGGAACCACGCTTAAAGCCAACCAGATTTTGGATGTAAGCCAATTCAACGGCAATGTTTATGGGGGAATTTCGGCCGGAACCAGAAGAATCCGCGCCATCATCCACTACCAATATGGTTTTACCAACATGCTGAACAAGCTCAACAGCCAGGAAGGCTTGACGCTGCTCAACGGCAACCGGAATTTCAAAGGCAATATGGGAACCCTCAGCGGCCAGATTCTGTTTAACTTATAATAAAAAAGTCCCGATAATCCGGGACTTTTATTTTTTATAAGGTGGTCATGGCTTTTTCCAGCCTTTTGATGGTTTCCTCTTTTCCGATTAATTCAACGATGTCAAACAAATGCGGGCCTTTAAGTGCCCCCACCAAACTGAGTCGGAACGGCTGCATGACTTTTCCCATCCCGATTTCGTTTTGGGCCATCCAGTCTTTGACGATGCTTTCGATATGGGCCGATGTAAAATCGTCGACAGAATCCAAAACCGCAATCAATTTTTCCATCAGTCCGGCAGTATCTTCCTTCCAGTTTTTGGCTGCTTTTTCATCATAAGTGGTTGGCGCTTCGAAGAAATAATCAGACAGTTCCCAAAAATCCGACACAAAATCGGCACGTTCCTTTATCAGGGAAACAATTTTTACCAAGGTGCCGTAATCGACAGCAATTCCTTTTTCGTACACAATAGGAGCGAAGGCCTTGGCCAAATCGTCGTCGCTTTGTTTTTGTAAATATTGGTGGTTGAACCATTTGTTTTTTTCAGGATCAAACTTGGCGCCGGCTTTGTGTACGCGGTTCAGGTCAAATTTTTCGGTCAGTTCTTCCAAAGAGAACAATTCCTGATCAGTGCCGTCGTTCCACCCTAAAAGGGCCAGGAAGTTGATGACGGCTTCCGGGAAAAATCCCTTCTCGCGATAACCCGACGAAACCCCTTCGTCTGTCTTCCATTCCAACGGAAATACCGGAAAACCCATTTTATCACCATCGCGTTTGGACAATTTTCCGTTGCCAATTGGCTTCAATATCAAAGGGAGGTGTGCAAATTGTGGTGCTTCCCATCCAAATGCCTGATACAACAAACAATGCAGCGGCATCGAAGGCAGCCATTCTTCGCCACGGATAACATGGGTGGTTTCCATCAAATGGTCATCAACGATATTGGCCAAATGGTAGGTCGGCATGCAGTCACTTTTGAACAGCACCTTATCATCGAGCAAATTGGTTTCAAATTGGATGTCACCCCTAATAATGTCATGCAAATGCAGGGTTTCATTCACCGGCGTCTTGAAGCGGATGACATAATCTTCACCGGCGGCAATGCGTTTTTCAACGGTTTCAGCCGGCAACACCAAAGAGGTGTCCAGTTTTTCGCGGTTGTGCCAGTTGTAGATAAAGGTTTTTCCTTCGGCTTCGTGTTGTTTCCTGTGTGCATCCAAGGCTTCGGCCGTGTCAAAGGCATAATAAGCCCAGCCGGAAGCAATGAGTTGGTCGGCATATTGTTTGTACAAATGCTTGCGCTCGCTCTGGCGGTATGGCCCGAATTTTTCGTTTTTCCCTACCGTTTCACTGGGTGCAATGCCAAGCCAATCCAAGGCTTCCATGATATAGGCTTCGGCTCCGGGTACATAACGGTTTTGATCGGTATCTTCTATCCTGAGGTAAAAAACACCGTTGTTTTTTTTGGCAAAAAGATAGTTGAACAAAGCGGTTCTTACGCCACCAATATGTAAAGGCCCGGTTGGGCTGGGTGCAAACCGCACACGAACTTGTTTTGACATTTGATATAAAATTTAATATTTTCAGATGTTCAGCGCATCTGGCAGGCAAAGATAAGCAAGGGCCGGACGTTAGAAAAATGTTCACTGAACATTTTTACCACAGCAGTGCTGATAGCCCATAGGACAATAATCGGTGTATATGCCATTGGCAAAGATTTAACTTTTATCGTAAGTATAAATTTGTATTTTTATCGGTTATAAACACCTGAGGCCTTTTCCACCGGAATGGTCAAAGGCAAAATACCAACCATTTTGGAAAAATCGACAGTCATTTACCATAAACTCGAAGGGTTTATCAAGAAGTATTACACCAATGAACTGCTGCGCGGTACCATTTTCTTTGTCGGATTGGGCCTGCTGTATTTTATTTTTACCCTTTTTGTAGAATATTTCCTGTGGCTCAAACCAACGGCCCGTACGTTCCTGTTCTGGCTGTTTGTCGCTGTGGAATTGTTCCTGTTGCTGCGTTTCATCCTGTTTCCGGTTTTCAAATTGTTCAAGTTACAGAAAGGCATCAATTTTGACGATGCCTCCAAAATCATAGGCAGCCATTTCAGTGAAGTAGGCGACAAGCTGACCAATTTTTTACAGCTCTCCCAAGACCCTAACAAATCAGAATTGCTGTTGGCTTCTATTGACCAGAAAGCCAATTCGCTACAGCCCATCCCGTTTGGGAATGCCATCAATTTTAAGAAAAACACCAAATATTTACCGTTGGCGGTTATCCCTATTTTGTTCTTTTTGTTCTTTTTGGTTTCCGGTAAGAGTGACATCCTTTCTCAAAGTCTGAACCGCGTGGTCAATTACAAACAACAGTTTTTACCGCCGGCCCCTTTTGAATTCCAGATTGTCAACCCGAATTTACAAACCGAACAAAACCAAGACTTCCTGCTGAAGGTAAAAACAGTTGGTAAGGTGGTTCCGGAAAACGCCATGATTTATATTGGTGACGAAAGTTATTTCATGGAAAGCGGAAAAGCCGGCGAATTCCAGTTTGTCATCCCGAAACCCAAGCAGAATGTTGAATTCCATCTGGAGGCCAACCAAGTAGCTTCACACGACTATGAATTGGCGGTGGTGACGGTTCCTTCAATTGCGAATTTTGAAATGGTATTGAATTTCCCGGGTTACCTCAACAAGAAAAGTGAAGTGATCAAAGGCACCGGCAATGCCATCATCCCTGAAGGAACAAGGGTTACCTGGAAGATGAACACCATCGCGACCCAAAAAGTCGACTGGCGTGACGGCGTTTCGAAATTCCCCTTTGCCAAGCAGGACAACCAGTTTTTATTATCCAAAAATATAGTCGAAAACACAGATTACCAGATTGTTACGTCCAACAGTAAAATACAGGATTACGAAAAACTCAATTACAACATCTCGGTGGTCAAAGACCAATATCCGACCATCAATGTCAACAATGCACCAGATACGCTCAAAGTGGCCAAGAATATTGTGCTGGGTCAGGTTTCTGATGATTATGGCTTGTCTAAATTACAGGTGGTGTACTATCCGAAAGACAAACCTAACGAAGCCAGAAAAGGAACCATAGCCGTCAAAAAAGAAGTCTATGACCGTTTCGTGTTTGCGTTCCCAAGCAATTTGCCTATTCAGGCCGGCGTGAACTATGAATACTATTTTGAAGTGTTTGACAATGATGCGCCCCATGGCTACAAGAGTGCCAAATCGGCTGTTTTCTCCCACCGCGAATCGACAGAAGTAGAGAAAGAAGACGAGTTGATGAAACAGCAGAACGACAACATCAATTCGTTGGAAAAATCGCTGAAATCGCAGGAAAAGCAGCAAAATGAAATGGACAAGCTCCAGAAAATGGGCAAGGAAAAAGAGTCGCTCGAATTCAAGGAGCAACAAAAGGTGAATGACTTTTTGGAGCGTCAGAAAAAGCAGGACGAACTCATGAAGGAGTTTGCCGAAAAAATGAAGGAAAACCTCGAAAAGGTCAAAACCGACAAGAAGGATGAAATGAAGGAACTGCTCAAAGACCGTTTGGAAAAAGCAGACAAAGACATTGAAAAGAACAAGAAACTCCTCGACGAGTTAAAGGAACTCAACGACAAAATCAGTAAGGAAGAACTGTTCGAAAAAATGGAGAAGTTCAAGCAAAACAGCAAGAACCAAACCAAAACGCTTGAGCAATTGGTTGAGCTTACCAAAAAATATTATGTAGAGAAGAAAGCCGAACAATTGGCCGAAAAGCTAGAGAAATTGGCCGAGAAGCAAGACAAACTCGCCGAAGATGATAAAGGCAACAATGCCGAAAAACAGCAGGAAATCAATAAGGAATTTGACAAAATCCAGGAAGAACTAAAAGAACTCAAAAAAGAAAACAAGGAACTCAAAACACCTCTTGAGCTACCAGACACGGCTCCGAAGGAAAAGAGTATCGAAGAAGACCAGAAAAACGCTTCAGACCAATTGCAGAAACAGCAAAAAGACAAGGCCAAACCCAAACAAAAAAGTGCGGCCAAGAAAATGCAGCAGATGAGTCAGGAAATGCAGGAGAGCATGCAGGACAACGATCAGGAACAATTGGAAGAAGATGTGGCCATGCTGCGACAAATCCTTGACAATTTATTGGCCTATTCGTTTTCGCAGGAAGACGTGATGAAGCAGTTCAAAGGACTTAAACGGGGTTCTCCTTCGTTCAATAAAAACCTCAAAATCCAGCAAGATCTCAAGCAGCAATTCAAGCACGTTGATGACAGTTTGTTTGCCATGTCGTTGCGCAACCCGAAGATAGCCGAAGACGTAACCAAGGAAATCGGCAATGTGCAATACAACGTAGATAAAGCCCTCGAAACGCTGGCAGATGCCAATGTGGCCAAGGGAACTTCCCACCAGCAATTTGCGACTTCTTCTGCGAATAAGCTCGCCGACATGTTGGCCGATACGCTAAACAGCATGCAGATGTCGATGTCGATGCCAGGTTCCGGAAAACCTAAACCAGGGCAAGGTCAGGGTGATATGCAATTGCCTGATATCATCAAAAAGCAGGAAGGATTGGGTGAAAAGATGAAAAAGGGCATGAAGCCAGGCCAAAAACCCGGTGACGGAAAAGACGGCAAGGAAGGCGAAAAACCCGGTGGTAAAGAAGGCCAGGGCAAAGAAGGCAAAGACGGTAAGGAAAGTCCCGGAAAGGACGGTAAAACCGGCAAAGGCAAGGAAGGCGGAAAAGACGGAAAAGACGGTAACGGTGGCGGCAATGGCGGCCAAGGCCAAGGCAAGGATGGCGAGAATGGAGAAGACGGCGAAGGCGATGCCAAAGCCATTATGGAAATTTATAAAGAACAGCAACAATTGCGTGAAGCCCTGCAAAACGAATTGAACAAAAAAGGCCTGGGCGGTAATGGCCAAAGTGCCCTGGAACAGATGAAGCAAATCGAGAAACAACTCATCAATAAAGGGTTTAATAATGAAACCTTGCAGAAAATTCTCAACATCAAATATGAGTTGTTGAAACTCGAAAAAGCGGTACAGCAACAAGGCGAGGAAAAGAAGCGCCAGTCTGAAACCAACAAGAAGGAATTCAACAATACCACGAATGCCCTGCCGCAGCGTTTGCAGGATTATATCAATAGTATTGAAATATTAAACAGACAAACCTTACCTTTGCGCTCCAATTACAACCAGAAGGTTCAAGAATATTTCAAAAAAGATGATTAGTTTTAATTACGAAACCGATTTCCAACTTGACGATGAAGCGCTTTTCGCCGATTGGATTTCAAGGGTAATTGCTTCCGAAAAGAAAAAGGAGGGAGAGATCAATTATGTCTTTTGTGACGATGAATTCCTGCTCAACATCAACCAGCAATACCTCAACCACGACTATTATACCGACATCATCAGCTTTGATTACTCTGTAGGAAATGAACTACACGGCGATATTTTCGTGTCGGTAGAAAGGGTAAAGGAAAATGCCGAAGATTTTAATGTTACTTTTGAAGAAGAACTCAAAAGAGTCATCATCCACGGCGTGTTACATTACTGCGGTTACAAAGATAAATCAGAAGCAGATGAATTGGCCATGCGCCAGAAAGAAGACGAAAAAATAAAATTGTTTCACGTGGAACAATAGGTTTTAAAAACCGAAAACAAAAATTATATGTTCAACACTTACGATGTCATAGTGGTAGGGGCGGGTCACGCCGGATGCGAAGCTGCAGCGGCATCAGCCAATTTAGGTTGTTCAACCCTGTTGGTTACCATGAGCCTGCAAAACATCGCCCAAATGTCTTGCAATCCGGCTATGGGAGGCATCGCCAAAGGGCAAATCGTTCGGGAGATTGACGCACTTGGAGGGTACTCCGGAATCGTTTCAGACCATACGGCTATTCAGTTCAAGATGCTGAATAAATCAAAAGGCCCTGCCATGTGGTCGCCGCGTGTACAAAGTGACCGGATGCGTTTTGCAGAGACCTGGCGCCTGATGTTGGAGCACACCCCAAACCTTGATTTTTACCAAGAAATGGTAAGGGGATTGCTGATCAAGAATAATAAAATAGAAGGCATTGTTACCTCACTCGGCATCGAAATCAAAGCCAAAACCGTTATCCTGACCAACGGAACTTTTCTCAACGGATTGATCCATATCGGTGACAAACAATTTGGAGGCGGACGCGCAGGCGAAAGTGCTGCATTTGGTATTACCGAAGAATTGGTAAAAGTAGGTTTTGAATCAGGAAGAATGAAAACCGGAACCCCACCAAGGGTAGATGGGCGTTCGCTTGATTATTCCAAAATGCGTGAAGAACCGGGTGACGAAAAACCCAACAAGTTTTCGTATTCAGACCAAACAAAGCCCTTAACCCAACAGAAGTCATGCCACATGACTTATACCTCATTGGAAGTTCACGATATTTTACGTGAAGGTTTTGACCGCTCGCCCATGTTCAATGGCAGAATCAAAAGCATCGGCCCCCGATATTGCCCATCTATTGAAGACAAAATCAACCGTTTTGCAGACAAGGAAAGACACCAGTTGTTTGTCGAGCCTGAAGGATGGGACACCGTTGAAGTGTACGTAAATGGCTTTTCTACCTCCTTACCCGAAGACATTCAATTCAAGGCATTGCGCTCGGTAGAAGGATTTGAAAACGTCAAATTTTTCCGTCCGGGTTATGCCATTGAGTACGATTATTTTCCGCCTACCCAATTGAAACATACGCTCGAAACCAAACTGGTTGACGGCTTGTATTTCGCCGGGCAAATCAACGGAACCACTGGTTATGAAGAAGCGGCTTCCCAAGGCCTGATGGCCGGAATTAATGCAGCCTTGAAAGTCAAAGAACAAGCCCCGATGATATTGAAAAGGGATGAAGCCTACATTGGCGTACTGATTGATGACCTCATTACCAAAGGAACCGAAGAACCTTACCGTATGTTTACTTCGCGTGCCGAATACCGCACTTTGCTGCGTCAGGACAATGCCGATTTCAGGCTTACCCCAAAATCCCATGCGATTGGTTTGGCATCGGAAGAACGTTTGCGCAGGATGGAGAAAAAGTTTTCCGAAAGCGATGCGATGGTACAATTTTTCAAGGAAACGAGCCTTACCAAAGAAGAAGCCAATCCGGTTTTGGAAGCCAAAGGAAGTTCCCCGATGGACCAATCCGATAAAATGTTCAAGGTGTTTTCGAGGCCGCAAATCGATTTGGATGACATCCTGCAATTTGAAAAAGTATCGAATTACATTTCAGAAAATAACTTGGATATGGAAGTGATTGAACAAGCCGAAATCCAGGTAAAATATTCCGGTTATATTGAAAAGGAAAGAAATAATGCCGACAAATTGACGCGTCTCGAAGATGTAAAAATTCCGGAAGATTTCGATTACAATAAAATCAAATCCATGTCTATCGAAGCCAAACAAAAATTAACCAAAATACGCCCGGTTACCATTTCGCAGGCCTCAAGGGTGAGTGGTGTTTCCCCCAGTGATATTTCAGTATTACTGATTCATATGGGAAGATAAACCGAAATTACTTCCTGATGTTTCACGTGAAACCAAACCTGTGAAAGCCCATAAATAAAGAGATTCCATGAATTTATCGAACACAAAACATTTCCTGCACGTCAAAGACCATTCTGTTTCCGGTGAAACTTTTGAATTGCTTTACGAGCCTGATTTGGATATGCTGGTTACCCATCCGCAACCTTCCCCGGAAAAACTACCCAGCTATTATGAAAGCAAAGACTACATTTCGCACACCGATGGCAACCAATCGTTGTTTGAAAAAATGTACCAGTTTGTCAAAGGAATTGCACTCAAAAACAAATTGAAACTGATCAATTCCGAATCACCCAAAGGAAACATACTCGACATTGGGGCAGGAGTGGGCGACTTTTTATTGGTGGCCAAAAAAGACGGTTGGCAAACTACCGGAATTGAACCCAGTGAAAAAGCCAGGACCATTGCAGAGAAAAAAGGGGTATCCTTTGTCGACAATTTATCGGGGCTCGAATCCCATACTTTTGATGTGATTACCATGTGGCACGTGTTGGAACATGTTCCGGATCTCGAAAACCAGATTGCCGAACTCAAACGCCTCATCAAACCTTCGGGAACCATTATCATAGCGGTTCCTAATTTTAAATCGTATGATGCGAAACATTATGGGAAGTTTTGGGCTGCTTATGATGTGCCCATCCATTTGTGGCATTTTTCAAAAACGGCTATTGAAAAGCTTTTTGCAACTAAAGAACTTAAATTAGTAAAAGTGCTTCCGATGAAATTTGACAGCTTTTATGTGAGTTTATTGTCTGAAAAATACAAAACCGGTAAAATGAATTTCCTCAAGGCATTTTTTACAGGATTGAAGTCAAATTGGAAAGGAAGTCAAAACAGGGAATATTCTTCGCATATTTATGTGCTGAAAAACGCTAAAAATTAAAATAATTAGTGTTATTTGATTAAAAATGGCTTAAACAATCAAACTATTGGCCTAAATAAGATAATTCGGCAGAAGCCTTTATATGAAGCCAAATTTAAAAGCCTGAAGTTATCGAATATTTTAACCCAATAGATATTATTTATACTTAACAAAAAGTCAAATTTCAGCCCATCTGATACAGATAAATTAAAAATGGTTACTTTTGCCACCCGGAACTTTATCCTAATACAAAAAACATAAAATTTAAAAATACCCTGATGAGAAAACAACTTTTGATTGTAGCCTTGGCTTTCGCCACATTTTCATGTAACAAAGCCACCGAAGCCAAAGATTTTAAAACTGCTTACGTTGACACCTCCAAATTGATGGAAGAAAGTACCGAAGCCAAAGACATTGAAGCCAAATACAAAGGAAAAGCTGCTGAGATGGACGTCAAACTGAAAAGTGAGGCCAATTCCCTTGAGAATGAAATGAAAAATTTCAAGCAAAATGCCATGGCAAACGGACAGGCCTGGGCCCAACAAAAAGGCGCTGAATTGCAACAACGTGAGCAGCAATTGCGCTATGCACAACAAGGCATGTTACAGCAATTGCAAGGCGAAAGCGGCGTAGAAATGGACAGTTTGGTAAAAAAATACAAAAAAATATTCAAAGACTACGGCAAGGAAAAAGGCTACGACTACATCTACGGAACGGGTGAAGCGGCTACTATTTTATATGCCAAAGACAGCTATGACATTACCAAGGAATTGACCAAATTGGTAAACGAAAAATACGCTGCTGAAGTTAAAAAAGAAGAAAAAACCGACGCAAAACCAAGCGAAAAGAAATAATAAATTTCTCCTTTCCTCATACCAAAACGCCTTTTAACCAAAGGCGTTTTTTTTATTGTATATTGAATGGCAATGTTTTAGATTTGCTTTTTATTATAAGCCATGGAACAAACGACACCTGAAGCCGATTACTTACTACAGTTCATCAACCAGACCAACCGGTCGGTATTCCTTACCGGAAAAGCCGGGACCGGAAAAACCACTTTACTCAAAAAAATCATCCAGACCACCCATAAAAATACGGTGGTCGTGGCCCCCACCGGAATTGCAGCGCTCAATGCGGGCGGTGTGACCATTCATTCCATGTTCCAACTGCCTTTCGGCGGATTCCTTCCTGCCTTCAATGCAGAGATCCATTTTACCGACAGTGTCCGTTTTGAAACCAAGGACACCTTACGTAGGCACTTCAAAATGAGTGGGTTAAAGAAATCCGTCATCCGCAATATGGAGTTGCTAGTCATCGATGAAGTCAGCATGCTACGTGGAGATTTACTTGATGCCATCGATTATATGATGCAGTCCGTACGCAAAAAAAACCAGCCTTTTGGTGGGGTTCAGGTACTTTTCATAGGCGATTTACTGCAATTGCCTCCCGTGGTCAAAGATGAAGAATGGCGCACCCTACGGCATTTTTACAAAGGAAAATTCTTTTTTCATTCACACGTAATTCAGCAAAATCCACCGCTGTACATCGAATTGTCAAAGATTTTCCGGCAACAGGACGACCAATTCATTTCGATACTCAACCATTTACGCAACAACCAGGTTTCTGCAACAGACCTTCAGGTTTTGAACCAATTTGTACAACCCCATTTCGATTTAAAGAAAAACCAGGGCTATATTACGCTGACTACCCACAATGCCAAGGCCGATGCCATCAACGCCCAATCTTTAACCGATTTGGCAGGTAAAAAGACCTATTTCAACGCTGAGATTACAGGCGATTTTCCAGATAAAATCTATCCGGTGGAAGCCCAATTGGCTCTTAAAGAAGGCGCGCAAATCATGTTCCTCAAGAACGACCCTTCCTTTGACAAAAACTATTACAACGGCAAGATGGGTGTCGTAAAATCACTGTCTGAAGCTGAAATTATGGTGCATTTTCCCGAGGAAAACAAAACCATCGAAGTAGAAAAATACGAATGGCAGCACATCCGTTATACACTTAACCCAAACACCAAGGAAGTAGAGGAAGAAGTACTGGGCACCTTTGTCCATTACCCAATCAAACTGGCCTGGGCGATTACCGTCCATAAAAGCCAGGGTTTGACTTTTGACAAAGCAGCGCTCGATGTATCGCAGGTGTTCCTCCCGGGGCAGGCCTATGTGGCACTGTCGCGTTTGCGCTCGCTCCAAGGATTGGTGTTGCTTTCGCCCTTACAGATGAACGGTATTTCGAACGACATCGACGTGATGGAATATGCCGAAAACAAGGCAGATGCCAATGACCTGGCCCACAAATTGGAACAAGACACCCAGCAATTCATCCATCACTATCTCAGGGCTGCTTTTGATTGGGAAGAATTGGCTCGCGAATGGCGCACGCACCGGTTCAGTTACAACGAAAAATCGGCCGTTTCTGAAAAAGCCAAACACGCACACTGGGCCAAAACCCAGGCTGATGAAATGGAAAAATTAGTGGTTCCGGCACAAAAATTCATGAGCCAACTGAATTCCATCTTCTCGCAAACAGTTGATTTACAATTTGTTTTACAACGGATGGAAGCCGCTTATGATTATTTTCTGCTTCCAATGGACAACCTGGTCAGGGAAATCCTCTGGAAGCTCGAAGAAGTAAAACGGATCAAGAAAGTAAAGGCCTATTACGACGAATTGCTGGTGCTGGAAGAACTGCAGGTCAAGGCGGTCATTCTACTGATGAAAGCCAGGATGTTGATTCAGGCAGTAGCAGCAGGTGAGCCCATTTCAAAGGAAAAACTGACTTCCGAAGCCATCAAAAACTACAAAGCCAACAAACTCGAAAAAATCCGTGAGGAGTTCAAGGCACTCCACGTGGAACTACTGGATGAGGAAGAAAACACCAACCGTTACGAAAAGAAGAAAAAACCCAAAGGAACCAAGAAATCCACCGTATTGGAAACCCTCGAACTGTGGCAGCAACGCCACTCCATCAAGGACATTGCCGCAATGCGCAAACTGACACCGCAAACCATCTATTCGCACATGGCCAAACTCATAGAATCTGAAACCATCAGCATTACAGACGTTTTGCCGGAAGATAAAATTCAGGAATTGGCTCAAATTTTCAAAGGGTTTAAAGGAGATACCCTGAGCGGCTTAAAGGAACAATACGGCGACCAATTCACTTGGGATGAACTCCGGTTGTTCAAAGCCAGTTTGTAATCAGCTGAGCCAGAACACCGCCAAAACCGCAGGAATGAAATAAATGGCAATGGTGCGTGCCCCGTCGTAATCTTTGGCCAACCGTTGTCCGAAAAGCATGCAAAGCAACGCTACACAAGAAAAAACCGCTCCGTAATAACCGCAAGTCCTTCCGCCGTTGCGGTACAGTTCCACGATCCCGAGCAGGCTCAAAATGCCCGCAGCCAGTTCCAAAACCACCAAAATTGCGGTAGCCAAAGCCACTTGGTTTTTCAATATCGTTTTTTCAAAATGGGGCTTGAGCCAGGCCATGTTGTCGTTCCAGTAAAAAATTTTGTTGTGTGCCGACAGGATGAAGGTAAGCGCCAAAAAGGCCAGCACCAGGATAGAAGCTGTATTGTTCATCGTTTTATTTTTTATGGATTAATCGCGTGAGTTGGATAGACATGTCGGTCAGGATAATTTTTGCGTTTCCGTTGCGCTCGATATGGTAAATGGCATCTGACAATGCCGTAAAAATATCGGCAATATTGTTTCCGGTCACAAAAGGGGCGAATTTTTCGAGTGTGAAATTGTCTACATTGGGTTCCACATAGACCAATTGGGGTGCTTCATAATTGAGCAACAACGCCTGCCGGAACATATCTATGCAGAAATTCAAAAATTGTTTCTGCGCTTCACGGCCCAAACCGGCTATCTGCTCGCTCCACCGGATCAAATCTTCAATGGCCGCCGCATTCCCTTTGGCCTTGAAAGCCGCACGCACCCACGTGACAAACCATTGCTCAAATGGTAAATCATCGTTTTCGTTGTAGAGCAAATGCAACGCTTTGTTGTAATTTCCCTGGGCTTGGTGCGCAATTTTACGGGCTGTTTTTTCATCGACATTTTCGTTGAAAAGCAGGGCTTCACTGATTGTTTTTTCGGGTAACCCATTAAAATGCAGCACTTGGCAGCGCGAACGGATGGTCTGTATCAAATCTTCCTCATTTTCACAAACCAGAATAAAGACCGTTTTTTCGTTGGGCTCCTCAAACAGTTTCAGGAGTTTGTTGGATGCCGCGATGTTCATTTTTTCGGCCATCCAGATGATCATCACCTTATAACCACCCTCATGGGATTTAAGCGACAAAGACTTCACGATTTCATGGGCATCTTCGACCCTGATTTCGCCCTGTTTGTTGGCCACTCCCAGCAATTTGTACCAATCAAACAAGCCTCCATAAGGGTTTTCAGTCACAAACTGACGCCAATCTTTGAGAAAATCGAGACTTTTGGGTTTGGTTTTTACCTCATCGGTGGTCACTGTCGGATAGACAAAATGCAAATCAGGATGCGAAAGGTGGTCGAATTTGAGGTTACAGGCCTGATTTTCTGAACTGCCACAAATAATGGTACGGGCATAGGCAATGGCCATGGCCAAAGTCCCGCTTCCTTCAGGGCCCACAAACAATTGCGCATGCGGGATCCGGCCTTTTGCGGCGCTGGTAAACAAATGGTTCTTGAGGGGTTCCTGGCCCAATATTTGTGTAAACTGCATGAGCAAATATAAAATAAATTTGGTGGATAACATTGTTTAAAAATTATATAAAATCGTCAAAAAACAAGCCATTTAACTGAGAATTTTGTATAAAAAAACAATATTGTATCTTTGCAGCCCGAGGCATAACCGCCGAACGGAACGAAGTTAAACCCCAAAGCCCAATTCAATAAAGGATGAAAACAATTGCAGACTTCGATTTCAAATCAAAAAAAGCCCTGATCCGTGTTGATTTCAATGTGCCACTTGACGAGCATTTCAACGTAACCGACGCCAACCGCATCGAGGCCGCAAAGCCTACCATTGACAAAATCCTGGCCGATGGCGGCAGTGCCATCCTGATGTCGCATTTGGGACGTCCGAAGGGTAAGGAAGATAAATATTCCCTCAAACACATTGTTGCCAAAACTGCAGAAATATTGGGCGTTGAAGTGCTTTTTGCAGCCGATTGCCGTGGCGAAGTGGCGCAAAAAGCGGCCGAAAACCTCAAGCCCGGACAGGTCTTGTTGCTCGAAAACCTGCGTTTTTACCCTGAAGAAGAAGCCGGAGATGTCGGTTTTGCCAAAGAACTGGCCGCACTGGGCGATATTTATGTGAACGACGCTTTCGGAACGGCGCACAGGGCCCATGCATCCACAACGATTATTGCCCAATTTTTCCCTCAACACAAATGCTTCGGCTTGTTATTGGCTAAGGAAATCGAAAGCCTCAACCGCGTGTTGCAACATTCGGTAAAACCGGTTACGGCCATTTTGGGCGGCTCAAAAGTATCTTCCAAAATCACGGTAATTGAAAATATTTTAGATAAAATCGACCACATGATTATCGGTGGCGGCATGACTTTTACCTTCATCAAAGCCTTGGGAGGCCAGGTCGGCAACTCCATCTGTGAAGATGACAAACTCGATCTGGCGCTTGAGATTTTACATCAGGCCAAACTAAAGAACGTACACATCCATATTCCGGTTGATGTGGTGGCGGCTGATGCTTTTTCGAATGAGGCACACACCCAAATCGTCGATGTAAGACAGATTCCGGACGGTTGGCAAGGGTTGGATGCCGGGCCAAAGTCGATGGAAAATTTCCGGAAAATCATACTTGATTCAAAAACCATTTTGTGGAACGGCCCGATGGGTGTTTTTGAGATGGAAAAATTCTCGCACGGTACCATCAAATTGGGCGAAGATATAGCGGAAGCCACCAGAAATGGTTGCTTTTCATTGGTTGGCGGTGGCGATTCTGTTGCTGCCGTGAAACAGTTTAACCTCGAGGATAAGATGAGCTACGTTTCTACCGGAGGCGGCGCCATGCTGGAGATGTTGGAAGGAAAAACCCTTCCCGGTATTGCTGCCATCCTCGATTAGGAAATCACAATTAACAAAAAATAAACAATTTTTTAGCTGTAAAGGCGTTATGTTTGCACCCCAAGCTAAATATCTGAATAATACCATTTTAAGAATAATTATGACAATAAGAAATAAAATCACACTCGCCCTTCTTGCTGCAACAACTTCCTTGTTTGCACAGGAAACCCAGACGAATGACGTTGCCACAATTAAACAAGAAATCAAAATCTCTTTCCTCGATTCCATCAAAAAAACCTTTGTTAAAGACCAGATGGCTTCGTGCATAGACAGTCTTTGGATGAAGGAAATGGTAAGCCTTGACGGATACGACCAAATGATTTCCGACATCAAGAACGTGAATGTAGACGAAAAAGTAGACTACGAACTGCCTACCGAATTGTTGAAGGAAAGGTTGAAAAGACTGGATGAAAAATCACCTTTCAACATCGAATACAACATCGGGCTTGAAAACGTAATCAAATCATTCCTGAAAAACCGTAAAAAATCATTTGAGCGTCTCATGGGGATTTCCCAGTTTTATTTCCCGATTTTTGAGGAACAACTGGCCAAAAACAACATCCCGCTCGAAATCAAATACCTCGCCGTGGTCGAATCTGCGCTGAACCCGAGAGCTGTTTCGCGCGTGGGCGCTACAGGCTTGTGGCAGTTTATGTACCAAACCGGAAAACAGTATGGCATCAATATCGATTCGTATGTAGATGAACGGAGCGATCCGCTTATTGCGAGCCAGGCCGCTTCGCAATACATGATGAACATGTACCGCATTTTTGGTGATTGGGATCTGGTATTGGCCTCCTACAACTCAGGTCCGGGGAATGTGGCCAAAGCAATCCGCAGGTCGGGCGGACAACAAAATTATTGGAACATCCGCAAAAACCTACCCAAAGAAACCCAAGGCTATCTGCCTGCTTTTTTGGCCACCATGTACATTTTTGAATACCACAAAGAACACGGCATCGTTCCGAACAAGGCAGTGGCCAACCACTTTGCCACAGATACCATCGGAATCAGGAAACACCTTACTTTCAAACAGATTTCAGATTTGTTGGATATTCCTGAAAGTGAAATCCAGTTTTTCAACCCGTCTTACAAACGCAATGAAATTCCGGCCATTAGCGGTAAAATCAACTATTTGAGATTGCCCAAAGACAAAATTGCCATTTTCACCTCGAACGAAGAAAAGGTCTATGCCTATGCCGATTATATCGAAAGCCAAAGGGAAAAACCCTACGTAAAACCTTTGGAAAGATGGGCCAGTGTCAAACAGAACGACTCTACCAACACCTCTTTTGCTTCAAACGAAATGGTGGCGCGTACCAAATACCACAAAGTAAGAAGGGGCGACAACCTGACTGCCATTTCAGAACGTTACGGGGTAACCATCGCCGATCTCAAGGAATGGAACCACCTCAGGAGCAACAAGGCACCGTTGGGCAGGAACTTAAAAATTGTGGTCAACGAACAGGTGGCCTACAAAGCCAAAGTAAAAGATACGGTCATCAAACCAATTGCCACGACACAAGTAGCTCTTGCCGAACCGAAAACCGATAAAAAGTTTATTTCGGAAAAAGTGGTGACTTACAAAGACGTGACCAAAACACATAAAGTGAAAAGTGGCGACAACATCAGTGAAATTGCATCCAAATACGATGTGACCGTAGCCGATATCAAAAAGTGGAACAAGCTCAAAAGCAACAACATCATGTTGGGTGCGAATCTTAAAATCGTCAAAAACGAAAAAGTCGTAACCACCGTGAAGAAAGAAGTGAAAGCGCCACTTAACACAGCTGTTGCCAGCGAACCAACCAAAGCAAAAACAGAAACGGTTGCCGAAAACAACGACACCAAAACCGAAGGGTATTATGTAGTGCAAAAAGGCGACAACCTCAGCGCCATTGCCCGTGCACATGGGGTAAGTGTACAACAGTTGAAAGAATGGAACAACCTGGCGGACAACAATGTCAAATTGGGCGCGCAACTGATTTTGGCCAAACAGGCTTCAGAGAATGAAGAGAACGAGGTGGCTGCCACCGAAACTAAATCGATTGAACATATCGTAGGGAAAGGCGAGTTCATGGGTGCCATTGCCAGAAAATACAATGTGACCATCAATGACCTTTTGGAGTGGAATTCCTTATCAGATACCAACATCAAACAAGGCGACAAATTGATTGTAGGGAAGGAAGTCGTTGCCGACAACAGCAAAGACACCAAAAAAGGCAAAAAAGAATATGCGATGACCACCAAACAGAAGGAAAAAATGTATTCCGTGCAAAGAGGTGATTCGTTGTTCAGTATCTCAAAAAAATTCCCTGGCGTGACCATCAATGATATCAAGAAATGGAACAACATCAAAGGGGAAAGCCTGCAACCGGGCATGAAACTGAAAATTAGTGGATAATACAAAAATCTTCAATAAATTTGGGTTTTATTTTTTTATGGATAAAACCCTTTTTTTATTGGTTTTGGTGATGCTGAGCTGCTGTTCCTGCAACAGGAAGAAGCCTTCTGCCACAGCCGAATCGCTCACCAAGATGAACAATGTGTCGGTCATGATTGATGACCAGTTGTGGAATGGCGAAGTAGGCGACTCACTCCGCAATAAATTTGCCACGCCGGTTTTGGGCCTTCAGGAAGAAGAACCGATTTTTACGCTTAACCAATATCCCGGCAAATTACTCGAAGGTTTCATGACCAACAGCCGCAACATCATCGTGGTGAAAAAGGAAGCCAAAAGCAAATTTTACATCAAGGAAAACGAGTATGTCACCCCACAACTGGCCGTGCATATCTCAGGGAACAGCGTCCAGGAATTACTCGACAGCATCGAAAAAAACGCCCCCGAGATCATCCACGACATCCACGATTCTGAAATCAGGGTGTTCCAGAACAAGATAGTGGCCGCCAAACTGCTTTCCGACAAAATCAGGTCGCGTTTTAAAATCAACCTCAAAGTGCCTTCCAAATACAAAATGGTGGTACAGGGCAAAAAGTTCCTTTGGCTCAAAAAAGAAATCACCGGCGGCAACCTCAGCCTGCTGTTGTATCAAATCCCTTTGAACAGTGCCAAAGACACTTTGAACATGGTGAGAAATTCCATCAAATGGCGGGATTCCATCGGCAGGAAATACATCCGGGGCAGCAAACCGGGAACCAAAATGATTACAGAACCGGCCTTTTCACCCTATTTGTCCAAAGGTAAAATTTCCGGAAAGATGGCCTACGAAACCAAAGGAACCTGGGATCTCAAAAATGACTTTATGTCCGGGCCCTATATCAATTATGCCTTTATGGATACCAAAAACAAGCGCATACTGGTGTTGGAGGGTTTCTGTTATGCGCCGTCAAAGGAAAAACGCGACCTGATGCTCGAACTGGAAGCCATTATCAAATCGGTTCAATTTTTAATCCCCAATCAATAGATGGAAAACCTGAAATGGAAAATAAAGCGATTTGAGACACTTTCGCTAATTGAGTTATACGAAGTGTTGCAATTGCGGGCAGAAGTGTTTGTAGTGGAGCAAAATTGCGTTTATCAGGATGTTGACGGTAAAGATTACAAAGCCATTCATCTTATAGGCGAACATAACGGAAAAACCGTAGCCTATGCGCGGCTGTTTCAACCCGGCGATTATTTTGAAGCGGCGTCTATCGGAAGGGTAGTGGTCAGCCCGGCGTATCGACATTTAAAACTCGGACACGAACTGATGCGGGAAGCCATACAAGCTATCAGTAAAGAGTTTAGTGAAAATCAGATTACCATTTCGGCACAATTGTACCTGCAAAAATTTTATGAAAGCCATGGTTTTGTCAAAACCAGCGAGACCTATCTGGAAGATGATATTCCGCACATCGAAATGAAGCGCAGCTAATTAAATTTTAGTAACCAGCAGCTCTACACGTCGGTCGTATTCATTGCCTTTCCCCAGCGGAACGGTATTTCCATACCCTTTAAAAGTCATTCGACTTTTGTTTATCCTTCTGAAGATAAGGTATTTATAAACTGCCTGCGCGCGGTTAATCGACAATTGGCGTTTTTTGGTGTCTTTGTCGATGGCTTCTTTTTGGTATGGCGGCGTGCAGCACACATGCCCCTGTATTTCAAACTGGATGTTTTTGTAGCGGTGCAGGAGCAGGGCAATTTTATCCAATTCGGTTTTGGTTTTCATGGTGAGTTTACTGCTGCCCCTGTCAAACAAGATGTTGTCGAGGTAAATGTGGTCACCCACGATATGGTTTTTCTGTATGGTGTGGTAAAATCCAGGGAGTTCTATCTTGGGAAGCGGTTTTAAGTTGATGACGATGTCAACGCGACGGTTTTTCGACCTTTTTTCGGGCAAATTTTCGACAATGTCATCATCAATCAGGATGCGGCCTTTCCCTTCAATGGTTACGATAATTTTGCTTTTGATGCCGCTCTGTATGAGTTTGTTCTGGATGACGGCTGCCCGGTTTTCAGACAGTTTGTAGTTGTAGGCGTCTTTTCCGATGTCATCAGTGTAACCAAAAATCTGGATGCTTTCGATTCTGGTGGAATCAGTCGTTTGTATAAATTCGACCACTTCTTTTCCTTGCTTGTCGTCGAGTGCGTATTTGTCAAATTCGAAATAGACCGAATGAACTACTTCTTCCTGGGCATGTAGCATCCCGAAAATCAACAAGGGCAGGAACCTTAAATATCGCATCATTATAGCTTTAATATTTTGTTATAATCGTTTTTATTCGCGAGCAAAGCTACGGCTTTTGTTATTTCGGAATTGTTTTTGGTGTAAAATTGATACAAACCTTCTTTGTATTGGTATCTTTTAATCAGCTCGTCCTGGATAAGTTTCTTGATTTCCTTTTGGTTTTTGTCGAGCAAAAGTTCTTCGCTTCGTTGCAGGGCGGCAAACAGCTGGTCGTATTCTTTGGTGATGGTTTCATCAAGTTGCTCTTTTTTGGCTTTGTCCAAAGTTGCTTTGAGGGCCAATTCGGTTTCAGTGTCAAAACTGAATTTTTCGCGTTTGAGGTAGGCCTTGAAATCGGCAAAATCAGCATCTGAAATCACCGGGATTTTATCGCCCATGTTTGGGTTTTTGAAATAATAATACGTGGCATAGTTGAAAATTCCGTCGCCTTTCTGCAAAGCCTGTGCAATCGGGCTGGTCTTGGTTTCAGCCAGTTCCACATCGGGTAAAATACCTCCACCGTCGTATACGGTACGCCCTTTTTTGGTCTTGAAGGCATTGTATTTGGCAGCATCGGTACGGATGGCTTTTCCGTCTTTGTCTTTGTGTGCATAATCGAGCGCCTGGATGCAACGGCCCGAGGGGGTATAATACCTTGAAATGGTCACTTTTACCTGGGTGCCATAGGTCATGTCAAACGGACGTTGTACAAGGCCTTTACCGAAACTCCTGCTGCCCAGGATCACGGCGCGGTCCATATCCTGCAAGGCACCTGCTACGATTTCAGAGGCAGAGGCACTTTTACCATCTACAATCACAACCAACGGAATTTCAGTATCGATGGGTTCTCGCGTGGTTTTGTAGGTATTGTTGTGTTTCTCGTTTTTCGATTTGGTGGTCACGATGGTTTCCCCTTTGGGAACAAAGAGGTTACAAACGTTTACAGCCTCGTTCAACAGTCCGCCCGGATTGCCCCGAAGGTCGAGGATGATTTGCTGCGCCCCGTCTGATTTTAATTTTTCCAGCGCTTCCTTGGTTTCCTGGGTGGTTTTGCGGTTGAAGGCAGTCAGTACGATATAGCCGGTTTTGTCGTCAATCTTTGAAAAGAAAGGTACGGCTTTGACTTCGACTTCATCCAACACCAATTGGGTGCTCATGGTTTTGCCCTGGCGGATGTATTTGAGGTCAATCTTGGTGTTTTTGGCGCCTTTGAGCAATTGTGAAGCGTCTTCCTTGTAATCTGCCAGCATCACATCGCCAATCTGGGTAATGGCATCACCGGCCTTGAGACCGGCTTTGTCTGCCGGAAAATTTTTATAAGGTTCCTTGATGATGAGCAAATCTTCCTTGCGGGTAACCAGTGCGCCAATGCCGGTATATTCGCCGGTATTGTTGATTTTGAACTTCACGACATCCTGCTCGTTGAAATAATTCGTGTACGGATCCAAATCGGCCAGCATGCTTTTGATGGCTTTGTCCATCAAATCGGCCGGGGCAATTTCGTCTACATAATTTTGGTTTACCGTCTTGAAAAGCGTGGTAAAGATTTCTACCTGTTTGGCAATTTCAAAGAAATCATCCTTGAAACTGACACCCACAAACAGGAATCCGCCGGCAATAACCGGAAGTACGTATCTTTTTTTGACTGATGAAAATATTGTCATGGTTTATTTTTTATTCATTTCCTAAAGCAACACCAAATATATACGATTATCGATAAACCACAACTTTTTTAGCAATTCCTTGGGAAGGATAATTTCCCTCCAGGAAGGCTATTTTTCGCTAACCGCTGTTATGAATTTTTCGAAAAGTTGTGTGGTTTTTTCATTTATTTCCTGATAACTGAGCCGTTCGCCGGTTTGGTAAAAGAACATGATGGCAAATGGTTTGTCAGTATTTTCCAGCAACAGTTGTTTGTTGAGGCGGTAACATTCGCGCAGCACCCGTTTGTAATAATTGCGGTCGGATGCCTTTTTGAAATATTTTTTCGATACCGAAACCCCCATTTTAATTCGGCTGCCATCGTCAAAAGAAGCGGGTGTATATACTAATCGCAACGGATATTTGGCCACGCTTTTCCCTTCAGAAAAAAGCAGGTCAATGGCTTTACGGCTTTTGAGTTTTTCGGTTTTCGGATAGGAAAAATCCACCTTTTTTATGGGTTATAGATGTTGTATACGAATTTTACTTCGGCATAATTGATGTAAAACTGCATGCGGTTGGCTTCTTTCTTTTTGGTGATGACAAAAATTTTCGCTTTCGAACCATTGTGGTCAATGCAGTCAAAAGGGACCACCTTGGCGTTTTCATCTTCTGTTTTTTCGCCATAGGCTAAAATGGTAAACACTTGTAATTCAGGTGAATTGACCACAATCCTGTTTTTTTTGGCGTCAATATCAATAATGAGTTCGGCCTTGACAAAATCAGACCAGCCGCTCCATTTGCCGCGTTCGTTTTTTTCGGTATAACTGACGCTGCTTGTTTTAAAGGTAAGGGTTTGGGCCACAGATTTTTGTAATCCGAAACTCAACAAAAGCAGCAACAATACAGAAGGATATATTTTCATGAAAAATAAAAATTATTGTTGGTAAAACTACAAATTCTATTCCAAAACCGAAACTATTTGCGGTTGGGTTTTTTGGGATAGCACAGAAAATGATATATTCGCAACAATTATCAATCATTAAACTAAAAAATTAAAAGAAAATTGTATGACGAAGTTTTTGACACTCTTGTTTTTATTGCCTGTGGCCCTATCCGCCCAAAAGAAACAGGTGGTTTATAAAAAATTGGCCGAAGCCACCTGCGAATGTTCCAGAAAAAAAGGGGGCGACAAACTTACCGAAACCGATTTGGGGCTTTGTATTTTTGAAGCACTCGACAATTTATCCGACAAAGAGAAAAAAATCATTTCCTACAACCCAGACAAAAAAATGGAAACCATATCGGGCGTGGCCGAAGCGGTAGGCATTGAAATGGCGACGACCTGTCCGGAGATTTTCACTAAAATGAATTCCGAAGAGGAAGCAGCCGTAGCCGAAGAAGTGGTTGAAGACACTTTTGTCACCGGTACCCTCGAAAGCATTACCAGCAACGAATTCAAAACCATCATCTTGAGGGATGAAACCAATACCCTGCAAAAATTCATCTGGTTGTTTTCATTTGAGGGCGATGCGCTGTTCATCAAAAACAAGGCGGTGAAAGGCGATAGGCTCGAAATACACTACCGGGAGCAGGACTTCTTTGACCCCAAAACCAACAGTTACCAGAAATACAACGAGATTACCGAAATCAAATTGTTATAAATCAAAAGGGAGCTTCAGGCTCCCTTTTTTATTTGTTCTTGACGAGTTTTTTGGCAATGTTGTTGAGCAGGTCGCGGTTTTGCTCTACGAAAAACAAACCCGACTGGATCAGTTCATAAATGTTCTTTTCAGAAGTATTGTCCATGTCAGGAGATGCATTGCGCAGCGAAGGCATCAGGCGGTAGTAATTCTGCCGGTTCCTTGCCCCGAGTGTTTCAAACATTTTCTGCAGGTTGTAATCGACCGTTTCGGCATTCGAAGACAGCAAAATGTCTATCAGCGGGCCAATCCATTTGATTTTTCCGGCGTTGGCAAAATCCTTGAAATGGTAGGGTTTGAGCACGGTTCCGGTACCGATGGAAATCATCAGGATGTCTTTGACTGACGGATAATCTGTCTTTTGAGGGTCATTGAGCACTTTTGAAAACGCAATTTTCCTGCCTTCGGCATAGGCGCACAGGGCGGGGTTGTTGGCATACACGCCGCCATCAACCAGTGTGAAAACCTGTCCGTAAAACGACTTGATCTGGGCGGGCTCGAAATAGGTGGGTGCCGCCGATGTGGCCCGGCAAACGTCGCGCACATAAAAATTCTCGATGGGCGCGTGCGCTTCGTGGCTGGCGAAAAACTTGGCCCGGCGCTCGCAAATGTCATAGGAAGTAATCAGGCAGGGCTTTACCAATTCCTTCAGTTGTAAATCGCCAAATACTTCCGTAAGTTGTTTCTGGAGGCTTTTTTGGGAAATTTTCTCGTTGAATAGCCCAAACGGGTTGATGAGGTGTTCCCAAAAAGATACACTGAAAATCGTTTCGCCTTTTTTGGAATACAAATCGAGCGCCTCCTGGACCGAAAAACGCGCTTTGTTGTCGTTGTCCGGAAACAGTAAAATGGCCGTCAGCAAGCCGCCGGTGCTACTGCCAGCAACGAGGTCGAAATAATCGCCGATTTTTGCGTTCGGGTTGTCGGTCCGTTGGAGTTGCTCTTCTATGTATTTGAGGATGACGCAGGTGATGATTCCGCGTATGCCGCCGCCATCCAGGCTGAGTATTCTTATTTTTTTTGCCATAATCAGTAGGTTTAAGAACACAAATATAAGAAAATAATCTAACAAACAAAAAACAAATGAAGATTATTTTCAAACAAAAACCACAACGGTTGGGTTGTGGTTTTGTTTTTAGGGGCGGATTTATAAACTTCGCCGTAGGTTTTTTGCTACAAATATAGAGTATCTCCGATACTAATATCATCCAAAGAGTCTATATCTATATCCAAAAAAAAGATTAAAATTTTCGGGGTCATGTTTAGAAATATAACCATCAGCCTTTTTAACTTTAGATAAAATCTCTTTAGCTTTTTTAGTTGTCTTAATTTTAATATTTATACCAGAAAAACTTTCTTTAAAGCTAATAGTATCCTTGGTTATATTTTTCACGCTAACAATCACACCTATGAGCTTTTTATCGGATGTGTCCATTAATGATTTTATTTCTAATGTTTTGGTATCCATAATTTTTCTATTATTTGGTTAAAAGTTAAATTTTCATACTCTGTTCCGGTTAAAAAACTTTTATGTTTTTCATATCTTTCAGCAGCATCCTCAAATAAATCCCCCAGCTAGCGCGAGCATCTTGCTCGTGCACGCAATATATTTAACGCTCTATTTTAAATAAATTTAAAAATATAAAAAAACCACAACTTTTTACAGTTGTAGTTTTTTGGGTTGGCACGAGCAAGATGCTCGCGCTAGCGGGGGGGGTCTTTTACATGTTGAAAACTAAGCGGTTGCTTAAATTGTGCTGATCTTTTAACTCTATATTGTATTTTTTGCCTTTCGTTAAAAGATATTCAACAGATGGTAATTTTAACCTGACAAATTCGCCTTCTGGGATTAATGTACCTGAAATTGTATAAATGAATGGTTTTTCATTAGAAATTATGACCTTTAGGCTTTTAGATTCGATAGGTTTGATTGAAATTATTGTTTCTGGATGCAAAATATTGCCGTTGTTATCTATAATTTTCAAGATATTTTTTTCCAATAGGTACCTATTATTTGAAAATTCAAAGTCTAATTTTTCAGCAGTTGTAGGTTCATACATAACTTCTACAACAAAAGCTGTTTTTGTGGACAGGTTTTTTATTTTTCTTTTATACTCCATGATTAATAATATTTGTTTTTTAAAACTTCATCTAATTGTTTTTCTACTAGAAGATATTCTTCATAAGAAATTCCATTTTGCTGTGCTTCATCTAGAATTCTCTTTTTAGCCAAAAACTCCCAATTATCTACATTTTCATAAAGAGTACCCTTGTAAGTAATGTCTTTATACATTTGGACCCCTTCTAGACTTTGAAGAGCGTGATACGTTTCTTCTAAAAATGCAGAGGTACTGGGGTCTTCATGCAAATATATTATACGCTCTTTAAATGAGTTTGTTTCACTATTATATCCTCTCATTATAAACAAACCATCGGCATTGCGTTTGTTTAACATCCTTTTTGCTTCCTCAGTTCCTATTTCAATTACAACCCCTTTTTTTGTTAAATACTTTGTCCAATACAGTCTTACCTTTTCATTAATTATTGAAAA
>CAZXRX010000025.1:0-7686 GCA_964642945.1 uncultured Flavobacterium sp.
GAACAGGAAATATACGACTGAAAGCACCCCTATTATCTTGAGCAGATGGTCTTTCCAATGCTGGCGCCAGGATTTGCGGGTTTTCCAAATCTGAACCAAAACAGACACAATCAAAAGTCCATACACTACATCGCCAACCGAAAACGGAATGCCACCCAATAATGTGCGCGATGTTTTGGAAATAAATTCAAACAGTCCGTTGCTGTAATATCTTTCCACCACTTCCGGAAAAAAGGCAAGTGCCTTTACCAGGATAATCTGGAACAGCAGGAAAAGCGGAAGTATGTATTTGCGTTGTATGGCCATGATTAAAAAAATCAAAATTACGGATTTAATTTATCCTTGCCCGTATTGGGAATTGTTATCTTTGGAATACTTTATCTAATTTTATGAGACATTATTGCTTGATTGCAAGCCTTTTCTTCGTTGTCGCCTGTTATAAAAAGGCAAATGGTCCGGACACCAAATTTGTTCAGGAACTTACAGAAAAACTCCTTGACCCTATTGCTGTGGACAGCTTTGCATCGCCAACTTATTTCAGATCACTTGAATTATTGGAAAATGAGATCAACCTGAAAGTACCTGCAAGTGGTTATACAACCTATTCTTCTTATGGAAGTGGTGAAGATTTTATCATTAGCGGAAAAGACACACTTTATCTTAAGTATAATGTAGCATTTACAAAAAGCAACCTGATCCGGAAAATTGAAGGTTATCGGTCGAAAAACGAATATTTCTATGATGATAAAAATAACCTGGTGCTTAGGCAATATGTAAAGAAAGTTAAGGATGAAAGTTCCACATTCCATCGGTTTACCTACGACAAGCATGGGAACCTGTTATCTTTTTTCAGTTACCGTATTGAACCCGATGGAACTTATAAATTTGAACATTACAAAGAATATTATTATTCAAAAGATAAAACCGGTATCACTGTCACTATTAAGGGTATTGAAGAATGGAGCAGCTACCATAAGTTGAATGAGGTAAAAAAGTATGATACTTCAGGGAAAATCATTTCAATGTCAAAACAAGATTATAATCCATTGTTAATGAAAGAAGTGAGCAGCGTTACAGAATATAAACACGTTAATGTAAATAACAAATATCTTGTTTCTGAGGAAAAAAGTTATATGTCTTATAAGCCAAATGAAACCATCACCAAGATTTACGAATACAATGCAGAAGGAAGGCAAATAGTGGCTAAAACTATAGAAGACATGCCCAAATACAAATTAGAGTATAAGGTTGTGAAGGAATATGCCGGGAACAACCTGATAAAAACGGTATCTTCTGCCAATTGCAATCTGGAGCAAAAAGTTGCGTCAATATATCCTGCGAAGAAAAACGGACTTCAGGAAACATATACGCTTACCTACAACCGGCAAAATGATGTAATCAGGGACGAACATACCATACATTCGGGCAAAAAAGAGGACTATGATGTGACGACGAATGTTTTTGAATACGATGCCAACGGAAATTGGAATTACCAAAAGTCGCTAAAGCAATACCCCTATATCAAATATGAAGCAGACTACGCTGATCCTGACGATTCTGAAATTTTTGTCAGGAAATTGAATTATGGTAATTATGAAATGCCAGCCATTCCGAAACCCGACCCAAAAGCAGAACAGCTTAAGAACGAAGTATTGAAAAAATATCCTTTACAGTAGGGTAGGAATTTCGTAACTTTGTTATCCTAAAAAAACAGCTACTTAAAATAACTTAGCAACTTAAAATATGAGCCAGGAAATCAGAAACCTCGAGCCAAAAGCACTTTGGAATAAATTTGCCGATCTGAATGCCGTGCCCCGTCCGTCCAAAAAAGAAGGCAGGGTCATCGAATTCATGAAAAACTTCGGAAACAGTCTCGGTTTGGAAACCTTTGAAGATGAAATCCGCAACGTCATCATCCGCAAACCGGCCACTCCCGGAATGGAAAACCGCAAACCCATAGTGTTGCAGGGACACCTCGATATGGTGCACCAAAAAAACAACGACACCGATTTCGATTTCGAAACCCAAGGCATTGACATGTATGTAGATGGCGACTGGGTGCGTGCCAAAGGAACGACACTTGGGGCAGATAATGGTTTGGGTGTTGCCATGATCATGGCCATACTCGAAAGTAAAGAAATCGCCCACCCGGCCATTGACGCGCTTTTCACGATTGATGAAGAAACCGGGATGACGGGTGCACTTAATTTGAAAGGTGGCATACTGAAAGGCGAAATCCTCCTGAATATGGACACCGAGGAAGACGACGAAATTGACATCGGTTGTGCCGGTGGCGTTGACGTTACGGCTACCAGGAGTTATAACGAAGAAGACACACCTGAAGGTTCTGTAGGCTATACCATCACCGTCAAAGGGTTGAACGGCGGCCATTCCGGGATGGACATCCACAAAGGATTGGGCAATGCCAACAAAATCATGAACCGTTTGTTGTTTGACGGCTTTGAAAACTTCGGCCTGCAAATTTCCGAAATTTCAGGAGGAAGCCTGCGCAATGCCATTCCGCGGGAGAGTGTGGCCAAAGTGATTGTTGCTTCGATGTATGATGAAGCCTTTGTGTTTGACATGCAGGAAATCATCAACGACATTAAATTTGAATTTAAAACCACAGAACCCAACCTAACCATAGAAATCGTCAAGAGTGAGTTGCCGGCCAAAATCATGGATCTGGGCGTTCAGGAAGGTTTGCTTCGTGCCCTATATGCGGCCCACAACGGCGTTTACCGGATGAGTGCAGATATGGCCGATTTGGTGGAAACCTCGAACAACATTGCCCGTGTGGTGGTCAAGGATGGGGAAATCTCGATTCAGAACCTGACCCGTTCTTCAGTGGAAAGCTCGAAATTTGACCTGGCCAATGCCCTGCGATCAGCTTATGAACTGTTTGGCTGCGAAGTCGAATTTGCCGGAAGTTACCCAGGTTGGACACCCAATGTAAATTCAGAAATACTCGATGTATTGGTCAATATCTACGAAAAACAAAATGGCGAAAAACCAAAAGTAGTCGCCTGCCATGCCGGTCTGGAATGTGGAATTTTAGGAACCAATTATCCCGGAATGGACATGATTTCGTTCGGGCCTACCATTCATGGGGCACACAGTCCTGACGAAAGGGCTTCGATAAAATCGTCACAGAAGTTTTACAATTATGTGATTGAAATCCTCAAAAATATTCCACTAAAAAAATAACCCAAAACCCGTTTTAAAAGACGGGTTTTTTATTTGATTTTCCGGAATTCACCCGGGGAAATGCCGGTTTGTTTTTTGAACAGTTTGGTAAAGTGCGAATAATTCACAAAATTCAAGACATCGGCTACCTGACTGATTGATTTTTTGGGATTGATTAGCATCCTTTTCGCTTCGAGGATTACACGGGCCGTGATGATTTCTGTGGGGGTTTTGCCGAGTATGGTTTGGCAGATGCGGTTCAGATGCTTGGGACTGATGTTCATTTGAGCGGCATAGTATGATGGCGATTTTTCATTGACAAAAGACTGCTCCAACAACATTTTGAACTGCCTTAGCTTGTGATTGTAAAGTGGAGATTGATGCGGCTCTTCTGTGGAAAATTGCCTGGCCAGCAGCACTTGTATGGTATCGAGCAGATTCAGGATAATGTCCAGACGGCCATTTTGCATAGACTGGCTTTCGCTGAACATTCTCGAAAAATACCAGTTCACTTGCTCAAACATATCTGCTTCCAACACCATTTCAGGTTGGGCATTGACCGATTTGAGAAAGGCATATTCTTCCACATTTTTGTTGCCAAAATAAAGGTTATACAGCTCCTGGGCAAAGAAAACGATGTAGCCGTCACAGTCCGTCGATAATTGCCAGCTGTGCATCTGTCCGGGCTGTATGACAAACAGGCTTCCTCTTTTTATGGTGTAATGGTTGAAGTCAATTTCATGAAATCCGCTTCCATGCGTAAATAAGACCAATAAGTAGAAGTTGTGCCGGTGCGGTTTTTCAACAAAAGGATGAGCTTTGAAGTGATTTTTAAACGAATTTACATACAGTTCGCTGTTGGCCGTATTGAGGTCGAAGTTTTTTATATCATAAACGGGAATTGGCGACATGTCTTTTTTGGAATAGTAAAAGCGAATTTACACAATATTCCGCTACTATTTATCACCTATCTTTGTATAAAAATAAAGCACCATGAATGCACTTGCCCATATCTTACAAAACCGTTGCCCCAACTGCCACCAAGGAAAGGTGTTTGCCGACAAAAGTTTTTTCTTCAGCCTCGGTTTTCCTAAGATGAATTCGCATTGCAGTCATTGCCATACCAAGTTTGAAAAAGAACCGGGTTATTTTTTTGGTGCGATGTTTGTCAATTACGGGCTTACCGTGGGAGAGGCCATCCTGACTTATGCCATCGCCTCACAGTTCTTCGAAAAATCCTTTGACCAGCGCATACTGTTGATCATTGCGCTGGTAATCCTGACATTGGTTTCTTTCAACATCAGGCTTTCGCGGATGATTTGGATTTACGCTTTTAAAAATTATTCCACTTAATTGGGTAGTGTAGCCACAGATACGGTTTTTGGACGGTCATTCCTATTCATGAAATCAATGATTTCCTGATACCTTTTGTTGGTAGGTGATACAAACTGCAGCATCATCGGGATGTGGCTTTTGTTCAGGGTAATGGGTTGTACATCTGGCTGGTATTTGTGCAATTCATCAAGGAAGCGTTTGTTGCCCAGCTTGATGCTTTCATAGGTTTTGTCACCCACATATACCATAATCGGCGGCGTATTTTTATCCAGAAAATTGATGGGTGACCCGTTTTCCCATTCTTTCTTGTTGCTGGTAAAAACCGGCAGGTAATTCCTTCCGGGTGCCGGTTCGTTTTCTTCGAGGTAATTTTTCATGTCAAGCCCAAATGCATCATTCAGGATGATGCCCTTGATGATTGACCTGTCTTTGAGGTACTTCGGGTTGGTACCCACCAACGCCACCAAATGTCCGCCTGCAGAATGTCCGCTCAGGTAAATTTCATTCGGGTTTCCGTTGTATTGGGCAATGTTGGCTTTGGTCCATTCCACTGCTTTGGCTACTTCAATGGCCATGTCGTTATAATTGGCATAAGGGCTCAGCGTGTAACCGACCACAACTGTAGTGATGCCTTTTTTGGCAAAATTACGGCCCAGGAAACCGTATATCTTTTTATCGCCCGAATTCCAGTTTCCGCCATGAACGAAAACCAATACCGGATGGTCTGACGTGGTTTCTTTTGGGGTAAAAATGTTGAGTGTTGGCTGATCTACTGAAGCAGCAAGCCCGAGATAGGAGACATCTTTGTATTTTTTTGAGGCACAGCCTGTAAGCAATAAAACCGAAGACAAAAGCAGGGAGATGGTTACCGTTTTCATAAAGAATAGCTTGAAATATATTTCTTACTAATTTACGGCTTAAGTAGGCATAGGGATTTATAACAATCGTTAAAAAAATTACAAGATTTCACAAAATAAAAAAAGCCCCTGCAAAGGGGCTTACTTTAAACAAACAACAAAATCAACAACGGGACTATCAATCCGGCCAAGGCCAGTTTCCAGCCACGTCGTTTGAACGTAAATTTACCGGCCGGAATCATGATGGCACCGGTAAATGCTATCGTAATGAGGGATATTCCAAAAATGTCGCTGTAATAAATCCACCAGTTGGAGGTGTTTTTGTGCAGTTTCATCGCTTGGCTGATGATGGGCGTTTTACTGAAAGTGACGATTTCGCCTTTTCCGGTTTTGAGATCGATTTCGACATCGTTCTTTTCAAATGAAATCTTCAGTTGGTCGTCTTTTACTTTGTGGCGTCTTATTTTATCATCAATGCCCAATTGTTTGCCCAATTCTTCCGCATATTTTTCGGTAATGTCGGTGTCTTTCGGAATGTTTACCGTCACCTGTTTGGTTTGTACGGTGTATTTTTCCGGATGCCAACTCTCACGATGGTTCATCAAAATCCCCGAAAAGGCAAAGGACATAATCAGTCCGATGTAAAAATATCCCAAATCGCGGTGCAGGTTTCTGGCTTTAATGGTTTTCATACTCTAGAATTTATATTTTAAGGTGGTCATTATTTGTCGTGGTGCTATCGGATTGACGCTGTAATTTTCGTGAATGGTATAGTTCAATTCGTTGGTAATATTAGACAATTTACACAAAAGGGATAACTTTTTCCAGCTGTATCCCAACGAAAGGTCGATGGTGGTGTATCCTTTCAACGGAATGGTTCTGTCGGCTGGAAGCGAGGCTGGCTGATTTACAGTATTGTTAAAGCCACCCAATCGGTCACCAATATAATTGGCAATTGTCCCTGCAGAAAATCCTTTTAATTTACCAGATGGAACCGTATAGAATATACTTAGGTTGGCTGTGTTTTGCGGTGTTCTTACCAACCGATCACCTTCGATAAAACTACCGGTCAACCCAGTTGTTTTAGTATATTGCATATCATTATAACTATAACCAGCCATGATGCTTAATGCTTCAATTGGTTTTGCAGTAATGTCAATTTCAACTCCTCTACTGGTAGTTTCGCCACTTAAGGATCGCAAATTTGTATTTGTGTTTGTTGCGCCATTGGCATCAAATTCGGCAATTTGAGATAAATTACTGTTTACAATTTGGTAGGCAGTAACATTGGTTGTAAATCTACCCTTCCAAAACTCTTTTTTAACTCCCACTTCAAATTGATCGATGAGGGAAGGTTCTAATGGTTGGAAAAAAATATCTGTACCGGTGTTCGGTGTAAACGAGTTGGAATAACTTGTAAAGAGTGAAATACTTTTGGTTGGTTGGTAAATAATTCCAACTTTTGGTGAAAAAGCACGGTCATTCCTGATTGTTCCTGGCTTAACTTTATCAGCTTCAACTGCTGTTACTAAATTATACGTTACCGGTTTGGCTTCTTGTGTTGAATACCGAATTCCAACCAATACTTTTACTTTGGTTCCCAGTGATACTAAGTCTTGAGCATAAATGCCGTAACGATTGGTTTTTGTTTTTACGATTTGGGTATTTTCAGTGGGGTAAATAATACCTTCGTTTTCTGTAGCATACGTGGACGGATCAAATATATTTACAATACCATAGTTGGATACCGTCACAGGATTCAAATTCGCATCTAACACATCAGGGTTATAGAATCGGAAGGTATAAGCATCGGCCAGCGAGCTTTCAGCATCAATTCCTGTAAAGAGCTGGTGTTTTATTTTTCCGGTGGTAAAATTGCCCTGAAGGCTTAATTGTTGGGAAAGAATTTGTTCGGCCGCCCTGTTTTTTCCCAATGGCCTGTTCCAATTGCCAATGGCATCTGGTAGGACACGTTCTGTTCCTTCCGATTTTCTATCATAATTTTGGTAGGAAGCGTTGAAATTTAATTTCCATAAGCTATTAAATTGGTGACTTACCAAAGCGGAAACAGTGGTTTGTATCGTATTTCCGTTTGACCAACTTGCGCCCAAATAGCGATCTCTTGGAATATCGGCCACTTCCTGTTGAATTGTACCAAGGGCACCGGTACCAAAGTCTGGCGTCCAATCATCATTAAGGTAATCGCCCTGCAAAATGATTTCTGTTTTGTTGCTCACCTTAAAAAGAAATGACGGATTGAGGTAATAGCGCTCTCTGGCCACCACATCGCGGAAACTTTTTGAATTTT
>CAZXRX010000025.1:7696-31835 GCA_964642945.1 uncultured Flavobacterium sp.
TACGATCCGATAAACCGATAGGCAACCGCATTACTTATTGGGCCATAAATATCCACCGAGGGTTTATAGAAATCATAGCTGCCGGCCTGCATGGCCAATTCGCCTCCTTTGGAGAAGGATGGGGTTTTGGTCACCATGTTCAGGATACCTCCGGGCGATACATTTCCGTATAAAAGGGCAGCGCTTCCCTTAAGGATTTCTACTTTTTCGAGTGAAGCTACTTCTGGTATGGAACCGCCGTTAAACCGGAAACCGTTCTTGAATATATTGTTGGCGGTCATGTCATAACCCCTTGACCAAAACGATTCCTGGGCGCCGCCGCGGGCAGAACCCACATAGACCCCATTGGCGTTTTTGATTACATCGCTCAACCTGATAGATTGCTGCTGTTGGATGACGCTGCTGCCGATTACCTGAAGAGCCTGTGGCAAATCTATCGGTTTGATACCTGACCTGACCACCGTTGTGGGATTTTTGTGGCTGTTGCTCACTACCACTTCCTGTAAAAGACCGCCTTTTTTGATTTTTTTCAGCGTATCATTTTCCAAATAAAAATCGTCATCGTTATGATACGTTTCCTGTGAGAAACATAATGAGGAAAAGAATAAAGTGAGTAAGGTAATGGTGGTTGTAATTCTCATTTATTTAGAATAATTAAAAATAATACTTTATTTACGGCGCAAAGATAGTTACCGGTTTTAAAATAAAAAAGTTTATTTAGACTAATTATAAATAAATTTTTTAACCTATTGATTCGCTTAGGTTTATAAATGAAAAAAACCTTGTGGGTGTCAAGGCTTTTAGTGTTTTTTTGAGGAAAATGTTTTATTCTTTTTTCTGCATACGGTAGCTTTCGGTGCTCAGTTTTCCGTTTTGGGTTCCCGTAATCGTGATTAAGGCAGACTTGTCAACATTAAGCTGGTAGCGTATTTTTTGTGGGTAGTTGTGCTTAGGGTTTTCAAAAATCAACAGGCTGTCTGCTTCTTCCCGCAGCTGAAACGAGGTGGCTTCATCATTGTTTTCGCCTTTTACAGAGGAACTGTAAATCAGGAAATCACCATTTTGCATGAGTTCCATGGTTTCCTTGTGCAGGGTGTCTTTTTTGGCAGTGAGGTACAAAGATTGCCCGGTAAATGTACTGTCATCCAATACTTTCCAGGTTTCCGTCAAAGTGCCCAGCGAATCCTTTTTTTCCCAATTGCCCAACAGCCATTTGGCCTTCCCGAGTTCTTCATATTCCTTAATCAGTTTGCCGTTGGCATCATATTTATTACAGGAAAAGAGTATGAAAAGAGCTAGAATAGAAAACAATATTGCCGGTTTCCTCATTTTATTTTCTTTTGAATTCAAATTGTTCACTGCTTGGTTTTCCGTCTTTCGTTCCTGAAATGGTAGCAATCAGGCGGTCTTCGGTAATCCTCACATAAGTAATTTTGGTCGGGAAGTCGTGTTTTGGGTTTTCAAAAACCACTTCATTTTTTCCTGATTGGGTCAGGTGGAAAGAAACCGGTTTTTCCCCATTCTGGTCTTTTACCGAAACCACATAAAACAAACTGTCGTTGCGTTGTACCAGGTCAACCTGCTCATAAAAAAGGGTGTCTTTGTTTTCAATCACGAAACTTTCACCTGCCAGTGTACTGTCATTGCGTTGTTTCCAGATTTCGGTGAACCGGGCATCATTGACCTTGTTTTCCCAATCGCCCAAAAACCATTTTGCTTTCTCGAGTTGTTTGTACACTTTGGGTGCGACTGTGGTTTTATCGTCCGCTTTTTTGCACGATGAGGAGATTGCAACCAGCAGGACCAAAGCAGGAATGTATTTTATAACCTTCATGAAATTGATTTTTGTATCTTACAATATTATGAAAATTATGGCATTCAACCGCTTCCCGATTGCAATATTTTCACTAAATTTGCCCACTTTAAAAAAGAAAGCTTACAGAAAATGTTAGAGAGACTTCAATATGTAAAACAACGTTTCGACGAGATTTCGGACCTGATTATCCAGCCCGATGTCATTGCCGACCAAAAACGTTATGTGCAGTTAAACCAGGAATACAAAAACCTCAAAGCGTTGATGGAAAAACGCGAGGAACTGATAACGGTTACCGGAAATATCGACGAAGCAAATGAAATCCTGGCCGATGGTTCGGATGCCGAAATGGTCGAAATGGCCAAAATGCAACTCGATGAAGCCAAAGACCGTTTGCCACAGTTGGAAGAAGAAATCAAGTTCATGCTCATCCCGAAAGATCCGGAAGATGCCAAAAACGTCATGGTCGAAATCCGTGCCGGAACCGGTGGGGACGAAGCCTCTATTTTTGCCGGCGATTTGTACCGGATGTATACCAAATATTGTGAAACCCGTGGTTGGAGGACTTCGGTAGTCGATATGAACGAAGGTACTTCAGGCGGATTCAAGGAGGTCATTTTTGAAGTGACCGGCGAAGACGTTTACGGTACCCTGAAATTTGAAGCCGGCGTACATCGTGTACAGCGTGTGCCGCAAACCGAAACCCAAGGGCGTGTGCATACTTCTGCAGCTACCGTAATGGTGTTACCGGAAGCAGAAGAATTTGACGTACAGATTGATATGAATGATGTGCGCGTGGATTTTTTCTGCTCTTCAGGACCGGGCGGACAATCTGTAAATACGACAAAATCAGCCGTGCGTTTGACGCACATTCCTACCGGATTGGTAGCACAGTGCCAGGACCAGAAATCACAGCATAAAAATAAAGACAAGGCTTTGGAAGTATTGCGTTCCCGTTTGTATGAACAGGAATTGGCAAAAAAACAGGCCGAAGATGCCACCAAACGTTCCTCTCAGGTTAGTTCAGGAGACCGTTCGGCAAAAATCAGGACGTACAATTATTCACAAGGGCGGGTTACCGACCACCGCATCGGGTTGGACGTTTTTGACATGGATGGTGTCATGAACGGCAAAATACAAAAATTTGTTGACGAACTCCAATTGGTCAACAACATGGAAAAATTAAAGGAAAGTGAAGTTTTCTGATAACAAAAAACCGCAGTACAAACTGCGGTTTTTTTCATCTTACTTAACCCATTAATTTAACCCAATTAAATTAATTTATTTTTGCTTTATTGTGATTTATGAAGCTTCTTCTTCGGGGCCGCCAATCAAGCGGAGAATGATGGCTACAACCGCTACAATCAGTGCGAGGTGTATGAAACTGCCCAAATTGTACACAAAGTAGCCCAAAGCCCACAACACAACCAACAACACGGCTATTGAATACAAGAAATTTTGCATGGTTTCTGTTTTTTAAGATTATAATTTTAAGGTAGCGAAAACGCTCAAGACACTGTTTTTGCCATCCGGCGTGGTATAGGTTTGACCCAAAAAGGTTCTTTCCTTACCTACAGTTGTTAATCCGTAATTGTATCTGGCACCGATTCCGAAGCCGCCAAATTCAAATCCTAAACCGCCAACCAGACCAAAGTCTACCCGGTTCAGGTCATCTTCATTCAATTCCTCCTCTGAGGTTACATTCCCATCTGAATTCTCGTTGGTAATTTTTGCATCCACCATATAACCCAAATACGGGCCAAAGTGCAGGTTAAATCCCCTGGTAACATTTACCCGTAACAACACCGGGGCTTCTACATAAGCCAAACGGAATTTGGTGGAACCCTGAGTAAAGGCATTGTCATACCGCACTTCAGATCCTTTGGTGGTAAACCCGATTTCAGGTTGCAGCGAGAGCATCGAGGTCAAAGGGATTTCTGCAAATCCGCCAATATTGAAACCGTAAAGCACGTTTTCATCGTCAACATCTTCCACATACAGGTTAGACATATTTACACCTCCTTTAAGGCCGAAACTTGGGGTGTCAAGGGTGTTGACCCTTCCTTCTGTTTGTGCATTGGTCAAATGGGTCGTTCCGAATACCAGAGCAAGGAGGGCAGTAGTTTTAATTAACTTTTTCATAGCAATTTTTTTTAGTTAAAGATTCATTTTGTTTTTGTTCCTTTTTCACATTACAAAATTGCATCTGGTGCCCAAATAAATTCTTACAGGTTGTTTTGAAATCGTTATAGAATTTCCACAGAAAATAAAAAAACTCCCGGTGGTGGGAGTTTGTCTGTTATTTGTAAGTTGATTTTTATTCTTTTTTCTTTTTTTGGGAATGGGTACTGACCTTGATTTGGTCGGCCTGTTTGATTTCTTTGTGTTCTTCGTCTGCCTGCTGGATGGTGTCTGCCTGTGCGGGTATTTCAATTTTCTGTACGACTTCGGCAAATTCGGATGCCACTATCGGATCGGCATATTTCACGGCATAACATTTTGAAAATTGGGCGCCGAGGTATAAAATTACCGAAGAATAATACACCCACAGCATCAAAATGACAAGCGAACCGGCAGTGCCGTAAAGAGAGGAAACATTCGAGTTAGAAATGTAATACGAAATAAGGAATTTCCCGGTCATGAAGAGCAAGGCGGTCGTAATGGAAGCCACACGCACCTGCTTCCACATGATTTCGGCATCGGGTAAAATCGTAAAAATCGAACCGAAAAGCAGGGTGATGACAAAGGCCGTGACCACGAAACCGGCTCCGTACATAAGGTAGACGCCCAGAGTGGAAAAGTTGGAAAACAACTCTTTGTTGATGTAATCAAGCAGGGTGGAAAAGCCCAGCGATACCAACAGGATAAACCCCAGGCTGCCAATTACGCCAAAAGACAACAGCCGGGATTTCACGTAAAGCCAAAAGCCTGACTTGATTTTGGGCCGGATGCCCCAAATGGTATTGATGGAATCCTGGATTTCGGCAAATACTGAGGTGGCGCCTATAATCAAGGTGATGATTCCTACCCAGCCGGCAAAAGTGCTGCTGTTGGATTGGCTCAGTCCTTTAATCATTTGTTGTAATTGTTGGGCCCCGTTGTTGCCTATAAAATCATTGGTCTGGGCAAAAATCGCCCCTTCTATGGCTTCACGGCTGAAAAAGAGGTCACACAAAAACAGCACCACCAATAATAAAGGGGCCATTGAAAAGACCGTAGTGAAAGCCAATGACGCACTCATTTTCATGATTTTGTTGTCAATAAAACCATTGAAGGTGTCTTTCAGGACTTCCAGGAATAATTTTGTTTTTGCCATTTTAAACCGGAAGATAAATGGTGATTTTGGTACCTATATTGGGTTGTCCGTATGCGAAAATATAGCCGTTGTGGTTCTCTACAATTTTCTTGCAGATGGCCAGACCAATCCCGGTACCGTCATATTCGTTCCTTTTGTGCAGGCGGTTGAACAGGATGAAAATTTTATTGGCATATTCCTGTTCAAAACCAATGCCGTTGTCTTCAAACGAAATTTTGTAATATTTGTCTTTGTTTTTGGGCAGGAACTCTTCGTCTTCTGACACTACCTGGCTGCTTTTGATGGTGATATGGGGAGCCACATCTTCTTTGGCATATTTGAGTGAATTGCCCAACAGATTGGTAAAAAGTTGTTGGATCTGGAAAGGAATCACGCGTAACTCGGGCAAATCTGCACTTTCAATTTTGGCTTTCTTTTCTTCGATAACCTGGGCTAACTCCTGTTGCGCACTGTCGAATAATTCATTCAGGTCGGCTTTTTCAAAAACTTTTTCCGTTTTGGTGGTCCTGGAAAATTGCAGTAAATCATCTATCAGGATCCGCATCCTGCTGGCAGAAGATTGTATACGGTC
This sequence comes from uncultured Flavobacterium sp., assembly GCA_964642945.1. GTDB lineage: Bacteria > Bacteroidota > Bacteroidia > Flavobacteriales > Flavobacteriaceae > Flavobacterium. The sequence continues at coordinate 13,397 of CAZXRX010000025.1, forward strand.
AACATATTGCTGTCCTTCAGGCGTTAAACTATGGTAGTCTTTTTCAATCAAACGGGAAATAAAAGTTTCAATTTTCCGCAAGGGTTCCTGCAAATCGTGGCTCGCCACATAGTTAAAGGCAGTCAGCTCCTTGTTGGTGGCTTCCAGTTCGCGGTTGCGCTCTTCCATGGCTCGCTGGGCCAATATCTCATCTGTCACATCGCTGGTGGTTCCGATAAAAATCTTGTTGCCGGATTGGTTTTCGACCAATCTTCCCATCCCTTTGAAATACCTGATTTCACCATCTTTGCGGATAATCCTGTAGGTAAAGGCGGGTTGCTCTTTCTTGTTTAGGAGTTCGTGGAATTTTTCCCGGTACAAATCAATATCTTCCGGATGGATGAATTTCCTGATTTCTTTCGGGCAGGGTTCAAAATCGTTCGGTTCGTGTCCCAAAAGCCGATATTCGTTATCGGAAAAAGAGTAACGGTTGGTGTTCAGGTTGAGCCTCCAGCTTCCGGAATTGCCTACAATTTCTGCCAGGTTACCCGATTCGTTTGCGACCATCAGTTCGTTGTTTGATCTTTTGAGGAAAATCAAATCCTTGTTCATTTTGATAAACGCAAAGGTAATCAGCAAAAGGGTGATGAGCAGGGTCAGGTAGATGAAAAGCGGCGTGTCACTGATGTTGTTTTGGTACGACAACTGTCTGTCTTCCAATACATCCACTTCGGTATTCATCATTTCCTGCGTTTTTTTCCGTACCGAATCCATGACGATTCTCCCCTGAAGCATGTTTTTGGACAATTCGTCCTTGCTGAAACTGTCCTGACGGACCAGGTAAATTGATTTGGAAAGGTAGTTCTGCTTGGAGTTGATGTAAAACTTGAGCTGAGCCAGGTTGTTGAGTTGTTCGGGGTTGTGTTTTGACAATTGCGCAATCCTTTCATAGGATTTGGCAATCATATGCTTTGATTTGTAATAGGGTTCGAGGAAGTCATTGTCTTTGGTCAGCAGGAACCCCCTTTGTCCGGTTTCGGCATCCTTGAGGTAAGACAGTAATTTTTCGAGTTCCATGTTCAGTTCATAACTCGTACTTACAGATAAACCCGATTTCTTTAGCTGGGTAAGGTGCTTGAAGGTAATCCCCCCAATAAAAAAAATGGTGGCAATGGATAGGATGAACAGTATCTTTAAGAATAACGGCGATTTATAAAACTGAAATGCGTCCATTTAAATCCGGAGTAAAAAATTGTCTTTGTTCAACCCTGAGGTATGGTACTGCCAATTGAGTGTTACCACTTCGGAAAGTACTTTTTTCAAGGTATTGAAGTCGTTTGGTTTTTTGATGTAGATATTGGCGCCATTGACGAAGGTTTCCTCAATATGGTCTTCTGACGACGAGGTCGAATAGATGGCAATGGCAATGTCTTTAAACCGGTTGTTCTGTTTGATTTCAAGCAGGCATTCGATGCCGTTTTTGCGTGGCATGTTCAAATCGAGAAATAAAACGTGTGGCAAAACCGTATTTTCGTCGTTGAGGTAATCCATCAGTTCGACCCCGTCATTGAAGGTGTTTACTTTGGTATTTACCTTGATTTCGTTAAAGGCATCGGTAAAAAACAAACGGTCGTCTTCATCATCGTCAGCCAGTGTAATATGGATATAATCTTTGGTCATGTTGGTGTATTTTAAAAATTAGTCTGGTTTGATTTGTCCCTTCTTTTGGTGATGATCCTTTGGAATGCTGAGGGCGTAATACCGGTGGTATTCTTGAACTGGGTACTCAGGTGCGCCACGCTCGAATAGTTCAGGCGGTAGGCAATTTCCGTCAGGCTCAGCTGGTCATTGATGATGAGCTGTTTGGTGAGTTCTATCTTCTGGATGATGATGAAATTTTCGATGGAAGTGAAGGTCACATCCGAAAAAACATTCGAGATATAATTGTAACTGTGGTTGAGTTTTTCGGCAATATACACCGAACTTTTCACGTTCAGCGGCTCTTCGCGGTGCACCATTTCTATAATGGTATCCTTGATTTTCTGCACGAGTACGCTTTTTTGGTTTTCGACCACTTCTATGCCGTAGTCGGCGAGTCCGGCCGTGAGTTCCGCTATTTTGTTGTCTGGTACGGCTTCCAGGAAATCGAATTCGCCAAAACCGACAATATTGTAACGGTACCCCAGTTCGTTAAGCCGGTCTTCCATGACTTTACGGGTAAGTTGCGTGTAATCAAACTTTAAGTTTACTTTCATATTTTAAAAGTGTTTTTGGTAAAGTTATTAAAAAATAATTGGGTATTTCAGGGATTAAGATGAATATTGATGCCTCTTTTCAAAATCGAGGGCAGCTTTGCGTTTGGCTTCCCTGATTTTTTTCCAGTTTTTGAGCCGCATCCTCGCGGAACTGTTCAGGTACAAATCGTTGGGTTCCCCCAAAAGGAAACCATATGGGCGCAATGGTGCATGCGAGTCAAAAAGGATTTTCAGGCTGGCAGTAATCGGCAAGGCCAACACCATGCCGGCTATTCCCCAAAGCATCGAAAAAACTATCAATGAAATGATGGATACCAATGAGTTGATACTCACTTTTGAACCCGTAATTTTTGGGGTGATGAAATTGCCTTCCAAAAACTGGATGAACATGAATACCAGCATTACACCAACCGAATACCAGGCAGAATCCTTGGTAACGAGTGCTATCAGCGCCGGAATAATGGAGCCTATCAGGATGCCTATATACGGAATCAGCAGCAAAAATGCAGCAAAAAAACCGTAGAAAAACGGATTTTCGATGCCCAGTGCCAACAACCCGATACTGTTCATGATGCCTACAATTCCCATTACGGTAAACAATCCGAAAAGGTAATTGATTTGCACTTCATACAATTTGGTCATAATGGTTTTGATTTTATTGCTGTTGCCTTCTTTGGCAAATACCTTGAAGATGAAACTTTTGAAAAACTTCCGGTACAGTAAAAAGAAAAACATATACAACGGAATCAGGATCACATCACTTAAAATACTTCCTGAAGCCGTGACAAAATACATAATGCTGTCTACATTATTTTTGATGGCTTTGCCCAGATTGAACTGGGAGCCCGACAATTCATTTTTACGGATGTTCATCCTTCTTTCAAATTCATGCATACCGTTTTGGTATACCTCGTTGAGTTTGTGGATGTAGGTATCGCTTTTGGTAATGATGTCAGACAATTGGTAACCGATGAAAATAACGAGAAATACCACCACAATGACCAGTAAAATAATGGCCATCAGTGAGGAACAGAGCCTGTTGAACTTGAGTCTTACCTCAAGAAAGCGCACCAACGGAAAAACCGCCACACTCAAAATGGCAGAAATAAGCAGTGGCACCACTACCGGTTTAAGGATGTATAGTGTAAATACAATCAATACCACAAGCAGTAAATTGAAGGTATAGGTTTGGTTTTTGGTTGTTGTCATGATAAAAAAGTAAAAGAGGAGTTTTTTAAAGCTCCTCTTGGTAAACTACAAATCTGCAATCCATTTTTTGACTTCGTCTTTGGTCTTGCCGACTTTTTGCTGGAGGCGTCCGTAAAGTTCGTCTTCCTTTCCTTCTTCATAGAGTAAATCATCATCGGTCAAATCAGCATATTCTTTTTTGATTTTCCCTTTTACTTCGTTCCATTTTCCTTTCAGGCTTGTGGTGTTCATAATATTGTTTTTTAAAGTTTATATTCTAGTCTAGTTTTTCCGCTTCAAGATTGACGCATGACATGGCAATGACACTCAGGTTGACATCGGCAATTTTCTCTTCTTCGAGCGTGGCGGCAAACAAGTCGGCCACTTCGGTCAATCCCAAGGTTTTCGCAAATTGTTTTAGTGTGCCGTAGGTGGCAATTTCGTAATGTTCGATTTTTTGGCTGGCTGCGATGATTCCGGCATCACGTACCACACCAATTTCGGTTTCTTCCAAAATGCCGTCACCTTCCTTGATGAGGCCGTCCATGGCATCACATTTTTTAGCTGTGGCTTTCTTTCCAATCAATTCAAAGGCTTTTTCCAAACGCTTGATCTGGCCTTCGGTTTCGGTCAGGTGTTTGTTGATGGCCTCGACCAATTGTGGTGAAGTGGCATTTTTCGCCATTTTCGGCAACGCCTTCGTCAATGCTTTTTCTGCCCAGTAAATGTCTTTCAAGCCATCCTCAAATAAATCACGCAACCCAGATGCAGCATCTTTTTTGGGTTTAACAGCCCCTTTTTTGGCTGCCGGGGTTTTAGACGCAGTCGTTTTTCCGGCGGTTTTTACCGTTTTTTTGCTTCCGGTTGCAGTAGCAGATTTTGTTTTTGCAGTTGTTGCCATGGTAATTTGTTTATTGGTTTTCAAAACTACACCCTGTAGTCTTTTCGTTTCTTACATTATTTTTTCGGAATCTTACAAGATATCCACACCGCTGTTATTTGCCCTCTTTGCCTTCGGTATGGCCTTTGACTTCAAATTTGTTTTTCCTGAGGTTCATCCCATAAGTAAAGTTGGTGCTCAATATCACATCATTGCAGTCAAAGTGCTTGATGACGCCATTCTCCTGAAGCGCTACCACCCAACAGCTGTTCTGGTGCATGCCGTAATCAATAATTAACATGGCCTGGCCTGTTCCGAGTGGTGTTTCCACTAAAATGGATGGGTTCAATTGAAAAATCATAGCGGTTGTTTTTAAGGATTTTACAATTTCAAAATTAAGTCGGTTAGCTCAATCAGGCTTTCCAATATTTACTCCTTTTTTTATATAATAACCATCATGAAATCCTGTAAAGGAGTGTTTTAATTCTATAATCAATACACCGGTTGCCTGGGCTAACTTTGTCATTCTCATGAGAACGAAAACAGACAACAATTAAAAAACAGAAATCATGGAAAATAAAAAAAAAGTGAATTACAATCCGGAAGATCGTGATTCAGAAGCAAGACAGGCGGGCACCAACCGCGACAGTGCCATTACCAATCAACTTGATCACAGCGATGAAAGCGGTACCAGTCCGTCGAGAAATGAACAATACCACGCCGGGGGAACAGATAAAATTACCGGTACCACTTCTATAAGTGACACCCGCAACGCCGAAACAGCCAGGACATCAGGCTTTTCCAGAAGTACCAATGAAGACGATTTGGAAGATGAAAGGCACAAGACAGGGCAAACCGAATTCGACAGCGAAAACCTTGACGATGAAAGTGATGATTTCCTGAAAGGTTCTGGCCGTGATTACGGACAAGAGCAGCGTTTACCCGGAAACAGTAAACCCGACCCTGATTTTGAGGACAACGCAGCAGTGTAATACCAACAGTTTATTTTGAAGATCCCTACTGTCTTCATAATAGAGGAAGCCGCCTTAGGGCGGTTTTCTTTTTTTAGTGCCTTTAAAACCAATTATTTTTTATCTTTACGCCACTAAAATACACCATGACTACCACACAACTCATTCGGCAGATACAGCACAAAAAATCATTCCTTTGCATCGGGCTCGACGTTGACCTGGGCAAAATTCCCGCCCATTTACTCAAAGCAGAAGACCCGATTTTTGAATTCAACAAAGCCCTTATCGAAGCTACCCATTCCCTTTGCGTAGCCTACAAACCCAATACGGCTTTTTATGAGGCTTATGGTATCAAAGGTTGGCAGTCGCTCCAGAAAACCATAAACTATCTCAACGAAAACCACCCTGAAATTTTTACCATAGCTGATGCCAAACGCGGCGATATCGGCAATACTTCCACGATGTATGCCAAGGCTTTTTTTGAAGATTTGAATTTTGACAGTGTGACCGTGGCCCCTTATATGGGAAAGGATTCCGTGGAACCTTTCCTGGCTTTTGAAAACAAGCACGCCATCATGCTGGCCCTGACTTCCAACGAAGGGGCATTCGATTTCCAAACCCAAAAAACCAACGGAAAAGAACTGTACAAAACGGTCATTGAAACTTCCAAAACCTGGAAAAACGCCCAAAACCTCATGTATGTGGTGGGGGCGACCAAGGCCGAATACTTTACCGAAATCAGGCAGCTGCTGCCGGACAGTTTCTTTTTGGTTCCGGGTGTGGGTGCGCAGGGCGGTAGTCTGGACGAAGTATGCCAATACGGAATGAATGAAAACGTGGGCTTGCTCATCAATTCTTCACGTGGAATTATTTACGCTTCCAACGGTACCGATTTTGCCGAAAAAGCCAAAGCGGAAGCGCTGAAAATCCAACAGCAAATGCAGGCCATTATGGAAGCCGCCAATTTCGGGTCTTTATCCATCTGAAAATGAAAAGTCTCACCGACCAACTCGGAACCCTGCATACTTTTGAAAACACCCCCAAGAGGATTGTCTCATTGGTGCCATCCCAAACCGAATTACTTTATGACATGGGGTTGGAGGAAAATATAGTCGGAATCACGAAATTCTGTGTGCATCCGTTCCATTTCAAGTCAGTAAAAACCATAGTCGGCGGTACCAAAACGGTAAAATACGATAAAATAAAAGCGCTTCTCCCGGACATTATCATTGCCAACAAGGAAGAAAACACCTTGGAAATGGTAGAAGAACTGCGGAAAATCTGTCCGGTCTGGGTCACTGATGTGGTTTCGGTGGAAGACAACCTCCAAATGGTTACTGATTTCGGGCAACTCTTTGACAAACGTACCGAAGCGCGCCACTGGGCAGACAAAATCAACTTTGCCTATCAGGATTTTCAGGCCTTCATCCAAAACATTCCGACCAAAAAAGTAGCTTATTTCATTTGGGCCAACCCTTATATGGTGGCAGGAAACCATACTTTCATCAACGAAATGCTGTGCCTGAACCATTGGGAGAATATTTATGCCAACCGTGAAGAACGCTATCCGGAAGTCATCATCCAGAAAATGCGGATACAGGGCGACCCCGACTATGTTTTTTTGTCTTCGGAGCCCTTTCCGTTTACTGATGAACACGCTTTTGAACTAGGGCGTTATACCCACCATGCCAAAACCGTTTTTGTAGATGGTGAAATGTTTTCGTGGTATGGCAGCCGCATCCTGAAAGCTTTCGGGTATTTCAGGAAACTCCACGAACGCCTGCCCGATGCCGACCAATAAAAAAAGCCAGTACCTTGGCAGGCACTGACTCATTTTTATAACTAACCAAACAAAATAATAAATCCTCATTTATTACCTTACAAAGGTACACCCAAAAAACATATGGTCGTGTTAAGGATTTGTTATACTTATGTTATTGGTTACTAAAATTTTAAGGTTTATTTTTTGTCCTGTAAAGCGAATACTTTCTTAAGGAGGTCAGAGGTGCGGGAACTCAGGTTCGTACGGATGTTTTTCTCTTCCACGGCGACCATTTTGAACACGCCTTCCAGGGCCTTGTTGGTGGTGTAATCGGTCAGGTCAGGATTGACTTTTTTTACCAATGGCAGCGAATTGTATTTGTTGATGATGTTGGTCCAGACCTTGTCGGCCCCTACTTTGGCAAAGGAATTTTTGATAATCGGGTTGAATTTTGCATACAGAGGAGAAGTCGTGGTCGATTGCAGGTAAGTGGTGGCGGCAGTTTGGTTGCCCATCAGGATGTTTTTCGCATCGGTGAAAGTCATGCCTTTTACGGCACTTACGAAAATAGGAGTGGCTTCTTTTACGGCGTCTTCCGCGGCGCGGTTCATCATTTTGAGGCCTTCATCTGCCAACGAGCCCATCCCGACTTTTCGCAGGGCTTTGTCTACCTTCTGCAATTCTTCGGGCATTAAAATCTTGACCATTTCATTTTTGTAGAAACCATCCACAGCGGTCAGTTTGACAACCTGTTTGTCGATGCCCTTGTTCAGCGCTTCCCTGAGCCCTGCGGCGATGTCCACGCTCCCGGTGCCTTGGTTTAGGATGTCCTCCAGGTCTTTAACGCTCTTGATTTTGGGAAATTGTTGGGTTTCGGCACAACTCGAAAGGGAAAAGGCCATCAAGGCCAATACTGCTAACTTTTTCATAATTTTATTTGTAATGGTCTATAATTTTTCTTGGTGTTCTTTCTTCTGTCTAACAAATATAATGCCTCAAATTTTAGAAAAGATAAATCGCATAATTTTTTTTAAAATTCGTAAATTGCGCCTTCAAAAACACTGACTCATTGTATGGAACCACAAATGCCTTATATCCCGGTAAATAAAGTACGAATTGTAACCGCTGCCTCCCTTTTTGACGGACATGATGCGGCCATCAACATCATGCGTAGGATTATCCAGTCGACCGGTGTTGAGGTCATTCACCTGGGTCATGACCGCAGTGTGGAAGAAGTGGTGAATACTGCCATACAGGAAGATGCCAACGCCATTGCGATGACATCTTATCAGGGCGGGCACAACGAGTATTTCAAGTACATGTACGATTTGCTGAAAGAAAAAGGTGCAGGCCACATCAAGATATTCGGCGGCGGCGGCGGCGTGATCCTGCCTTCGGAAATTTCAGAATTGCACGAATACGGCATTGAAAGGATTTATTCCCCTGATGATGGGCGTGCGATGGGATTGCAGGGCATGATCAACGATTTGGTCAAGCGTTCTGATTACCCGATTGGTGACCAACTCAATGGCGAATTGGCCCATATTGAAGACAAAAACCCCACAGCCATAGCCCGTTTGATTTCGGCAGCCGAAAATTTCCCTGAAATTGCGAAGCCGACTTTTGATACCATCCATAAAAACAACGAAACTTCCAAAATCCCCGTTTTGGGTATTACCGGAACGGGAGGTGCCGGAAAATCATCTTTGGTCGATGAATTGGTCCGTCGCTTCCTGATTGATTTCCCTGAAAAAACCATCGGATTGATTTCTGTCGACCCTTCCAAAAGGAAAACAGGAGGTGCCTTGCTTGGTGACCGCATCCGGATGAACGCCATTAACAACCCGAGGGTTTATATGCGTTCGTTGGCCACGCGTCAGTCCAACCTGGCCTTATCCAAATATGTTTCAGAAGCCATTGAAGTACTCAAGGCAGCCAAATACGACATTATCATCCTGGAAACTTCCGGAATCGGGCAAAGCGATACCGAAATTTTAGAACATTCCGATGTATCGCTCTATGTGATGACGCCAGAATTCGGTGCGGCAACCCAACTCGAAAAAATCGACATGCTCGACTTTGCCGATTTGGTGGCACTCAATAAATTTGACAAACGCGGTGCGCTTGATGCCATCCGTGATGTGAAAAAACAATACCAGCGCAACCACAATTTGTGGGATGTCGATCCAGACAAAATGCCGGTTTTCGGAACGATTGCTTCCCAATTCAACGACCCGGGCATGAATACGCTCTACAAGTCGATTATGGATAAAATCGTGGAAAAAACAGGAGCCGACCTCAAGTCTACCTTTGAAATCACGCGAGAAATGAGCGAGAAGATTTTCGTCATTCCGCCAAGTCGCACCCGTTATTTGTCTGAAATATCAGAAAACAACCGCAAATATGACGAAACGGTGCTTTCCCAAGTGGAAGTGGCACAGAAATTATACGGTATTTACAAAACCATAGAGACGGTTTTCGGAAGTAAACCGAACCTGACCAAAGCCGGTATTGAGGAGACCATCTTGGCTTCTAAAGACCAAAACCGCAACGAATTCCTGAACTTATTGGTTAAGGAATTTGACCGGGTAAAAATGAACCTCGACCCTTACAATTGGGAAATCATCCTGACCTGGAACGAAAAAGTAAACAAATACAAAAACCCCGTGTACTCTTTTATGGTGCGTGACAAGGAAATCAAGATTGCTACGCATACCGAGAGTTTGTCCCATTCTCAAATCCCGAAAGTGGCTTTGCCAAAGTACCAGGCCTGGGGCGATATCCTCAAATGGAACCTACAGGAAAATGTACCGGGTGAATTCCCGTTTGCTTCCGGTTTGTATCCGTTCAAAAGGGAAGGGGAAGACCCCTCGCGTATGTTTGCGGGTGAAGGCGGCCCGGAAAGAACCAACAAGCGTTTTCATTATGTGAGCGCCGGATTGCCGGCCAAACGTTTGTCGACGGCTTTTGACAGTGTGACCCTTTATGGAAACGACCCACACGTGCGTCCGGACATTTACGGGAAAATCGGTAATGCCGGGGTTTCCATCTGTTGTCTTGACGATGCCAAAAAATTATATTCCGGTTTTGATTTGAGCCATCCGCTCACTTCGGTTTCGATGACCATCAATGGCCCGGCCCCGATGTTGCTTGGGTTTTTCATGAATGCGGCCATTGACCAGAATTGTGAAAAATACATCGTGGAACACCACCTTCAAATGGAAGTGGAGGAAAAAATCAACGAAATCTACAAGAAAAAAGGCACTGCCAGGCCAAGATACCAAGGCGATTTACCCGAAGGTAACAACGGCTTGGGATTGATGCTTTTGGGGGTTACCGGCGACCAGGTGCTTCCTGCCGATATTTACAACGATATTAAAATCAAGACACTCAGCCAGGTGCGCGGAACGGTGCAGGCCGATATCCTCAAGGAAGACCAGGCACAGAATACCTGTATTTTTTCTACCGAATTTGCCCTGCGTTTGATGGGTGACGTTCAGGAATATTTCATCAAAAACAATGTGCGTAACTTTTACTCGGTTTCTATTTCGGGTTACCATATCGCTGAAGCCGGAGCCAACCCGATTACCCAGTTGGCCTTTACGCTGGCCAATGGTTTCACTTACGTGGAATATTATTTGAGCCGCGGCATGAACATCAATGATTTCGGCCCGAATTTATCGTTCTTTTTCTCGAACGGTATCGATCCGGAATATGCCGTGATTGGCCGTGTGGCCCGTAAAATCTGGGCGAAAGCCATGAAGAACAAATACGGCGCCAACGAAAGGGCGCAGATGCTCAAATACCACATCCAGACCTCAGGGCGTTCGCTGCATGCGCAGGAAATCGATTTCAACGACATCCGAACCACTTTACAGGCTTTGTATGCCATTTACGACAACTGTAACTCCCTGCATACCAATGCTTACGATGAGGCAATTACCACCCCGACTGAAGAATCTGTACGTCGTGCGATGGCCATCCAACTAATCATTAACAAGGAATTGGGCTTGGCGAAAAACGAAAATCCGATACAAGGTTCGTTTATCATCGAAGAACTGACCGATTTGGTCGAAGATGCTGTCTTGCAGGAATTCGATCGTATTACTGAGCGTGGTGGGGTGTTGGGTGCCATGGAAACCATGTACCAACGTTCGAAAATTCAGGAAGAAAGCCTCTACTACGAAACGTTGAAACATACCGGGGAATTCCCGATTATCGGGGTGAATACCTTTTTGAGTTCGAAAGGTTCACCGACCGTCATCCCTGCCGAAGTCATCCGGGCCACCGAAGAAGAAAAGCAATACCAAATTGACATGCTCGAACAATTGCACAAAACCCATGCGGGCAAAGAAGACGAACAGCTCAATGCCATACAGGAAGCCGCCATCAACAACCAGAATATTTTCGAAAAGCTGATGGATGCCACCAAGGTATGTTCATTGGGTCAGATTACCAGCGCTTTGTTTGAAGTGGGAGGGCAGTACAGGAGGAATATGTAAACAGAAACTTTCCTTAAACCTGAAAAAAACTTTCCAAAAAATGCATCTTTTTTGCTTTTGGCTGGTCTGATGGGTATAACTTAAAAATTTTATACCATGAAAACAGATAAAAACTGCAGTTGTAACTGCGAAGGATGCAAAGACGGACAATGTGCCAACTGTACTTGTGAAAACTGTACTTGTACCGGTTGTAACTGCTAAAGGAATATTGCCCGGTTTTATTGGTAAACCGGGCATTTTTTCGTAACTTCACCTAAGTTTTTTTGATTATGGAAAGCCTACATTCGCACAGCAAAGCAACAACCCTTACTTCTGAAATGGTCTGGAACCAGTTCTCGGATGATTTGAAACGCTATATTTTCAGCCAGGTCAAAAATGAAGAAGCCACCGATGACATCCTGCAGGAAGTTTTCCTGAAAGTACACCTTAAACTCGATTCCCTCGAAAAAAAGGAAAGCCTTAAATCATGGCTGTTTAGCATCGCCCACAACACGGTAATGAATTTTTTCAACAAGAAAGAAAAGCCGGTTGAACCAAAAGATTTGGCAGATGAAAGTGTTCCTGAAACCGACAGCCATTCGCCTGAAAGTTGTTTGCTGCCATTAATCAACCACTTGCCTGAAAAATACCGGGAGGCCTTGCTGCAAAGTGAAATTTATGGCAAGAAACAGGCCGAAGTGTCAGAATTGCTTCACCTGTCATTGAGTGCCACCAAATCACGCATACAACGCGGCAGGAAATTGCTCCAGCAAGGCTATATGGATTGCTGCAACTACAAATTGAACGCGGCAGGATTTTTGGTCGGGGAACACCAATCAAAAGCAGATTGCAAAATGTGTAACTAATCTATTTTGTCTTTTTGATTGAACTGCCGTGCAATAGCTTTCAGTTTTTCTTCACGGGCGGCTTTTTTGGCTTTGGCCTTGTCTTGTTCTTTATGCAGTTTGTCGTTGTGTTTTTTGATGTTCTTTTCGTTGTTCCTTCCCATATCATTTTATTTTGTCAAGTTTGAGGTAACCGATGTGTAGTTGGTCTTCTTCGGGACTTTCTGACGGCGTGATGTTCAATTCAAATTTTTCTGTAAATACCGTAGATAAGATTTCTTCTACCCGGAAAGCATCGTCTACATCCACCCCAAATTTATCATCCACGTGCGAAACGGCACCTTTAAAACTGAACTGTTTGTAAAAGGTAGCAGCTTTGGCTTTTTTGATGGCTTCGGCTAACGAAGGGGCAACTGTCAGCATTTTATAATGGTATTCGTCAAATTCCCCAGGCCTGTAGCCGCCGAGGTTGAGAAAGAAAAGCTGGTTTTCGGATGTATTTTTGCTTCCTTTCGGAACTACTTCAATGCGGTAATTATCTACGTGAGTGACTTCCCGCCATACATCTATATGGATTTGGCCCTTGGCTTCCGGCCAAAAAGATTGGATGTTATTCGTCAAATCGGGCCATTTTTCTGCAATGCCAAAAAAAACATCATGCTGTTCGGTAAACCTCCCTTGGGGGCGGCAACCCAGCATAATCATGAACAATTTGTATTGGTTTTTCATCCTCTAAAGTTACAAATTTTTGTTAAAAGGAAAGTTTGGCACAGCTATTGAATAGGGTTATACATCGCTAACCCTATTGTCGCAAGACAACCTAAACTCTGAATTATGAAAAAAATTACCTTATTGCTCGCTTTTATCGGGATGATATCGCTGCAAAGTTGTACTGTAAATAATGATGATAACGTAGATTATGATACCATCAGTGAAGTGTTTGAAGTAAACCGTTCCTTTACGTTGGGTAATAATTTTGAGAACCTGGTTGTTTTCCCGCACGTCATCCAACCTTCTGATATGGTTTTGGCCTACAGATTGGATGCAGTGGTAAATGGTAACGACGTTTGGAAACTGATGCCGCAGACTTTTTACTTTTCTGACGGAACACTCGATTTCAGATATGATTTTGATTTTACAATGTATGACATCGACCTCTACATGGAAGGATTTGATTTGCCATCGGTAAGCACCAATTACAGGAACAACCAGATATTCAGGATAGTTATCGTTCCTGCGGCATTTTCAAATAAGGCAAGTGTCGACTATAACGATTACAATGCTGTTATCCAGGCATTGCAGATTGACGAATCAAAAATACTTAAGATTAATTAATTGGGTTAAATAATTGTTAGGGAACTTGATTCAGGAAGAGGTTGTTGGGAAGCAACCTCTTTTTTTATTCCTCATCGCGTGAAGGCTTGTTCTCTGCTTCCTTCTTGGCCTGTTGCAGCGAAACCAAAACACCCACCAAAAGCGACAGGGCAATGAAACCCAACGAAGCCCATTCGGGAATATGGAGGTAATCATGCGCCAGCATTTTCAAACCGACAAAAGTCAGGATGGCAATCAGGCTGTATTCCAGATAACTGAATTTTTCAAGCATATTGGACAGGAAAAAATACATCGAACGCAACCCGAGTATCGCAAAAATATTCGAACTGAATACCAAAAATGGGTCTGAGGTGATGGCCAATATCGCCGGTACACTGTCTACGGCAAAAAGCACATCCATCACTTCAATGACAATCAGGGCAACAAATAAAGGAGTAGCTGCTTTTCTGCCATCAATCTTCAGGAAAAATTTCTGTTTGTCGTGTTCGTGCGTAATCGGGATTACTTTTCCGATCACCTTATAAATAAAGGAATGTTTCGGGTCAAAATCTTCATCATCCTTACTCAGCAACATTTTAATGGCCGTAAAAATGAGGAAACCGCCAAATAAGTAGGTCGTCCAGGCAAATTTATTGATTAGGGCCACACCAAATGAAATCATAAGCCCGCGGAAGACTATGGCGCCCAAAATCCCCCAGAACAACACCCGGTGCTGGTATTTCTGCGGAATCCGGAAAGAGGCAAAAATAATCGCAATTACAAATATATTGTCTACACTCAAAGACAATTCAATCAAATAGCCTGTGATGAATTTCAGCGCGGCATTGGTTTGTGTCAATTGGTTGGGGTTGGCAATATAATCGGTGCCATACAGCCAATAAATCACACCCGAAAATAAAAAGGACACAGCTACCCAGATGGCCGTCCATTTGCTGGCTTCCTTTGTACTGATAATGTGTGGTGTTTTGTTGAATACACCCAAATCCAAGGCCAAAATGCCGAAAACCAATACAAAGAATAATATCCAAACCATGGTGAAAAGTTAATTGTTACAAATATAATCTTTATACGGCAGTTAAAAACCAAAAATTTTATTTTAAACTTAAAAACAATAAAATTTAATATTAACCCCTAAAAAAATAGGGTGTATGTGTTTTCAATTATAAAATATTATATATTTGCATCAAAATAACAGGGGTATAACTTTTTAAAATATTAATTTATGGCAACGTTACGTTTTCAGGCATTGAAAGATGCATCAGGCAGGAAACCAGTAAAATTCGAAGAATCCGATAGGAAATCTGCCCTTTTTGGGTCGAATGTATTCAACGACAAGGCGATGAAGCAGTTTTTGACTTCAGATGCTTATAAAGGCGTTAAAGATGCTGTACAGCACGGAACCAAGATTGACAGAAAACTCGCCGATTACATTGCCATGGGCATGAAGGAATGGGCTTTGTCAAAAGGCGTGACCCATTATACCCACTGGTTCCAACCGCTTACCGGAACCACGGCCGAAAAGCACGATGCCTTTTTTGAAACTTCTTACGATGGTTCAGAAGCAGTAGAAAAATTCGGAGGCGGACAATTGGTACAACAAGAACCGGATGCCTCCTCATTCCCGAACGGAGGAATCAGGAATACTTTTGAAGCCCGTGGCTACACCGCCTGGGATCCAACCTCTCCGGCCTTTATCTTCGGAACCACACTTTGCATCCCAACCGTATTCATTTCGTATACCGGCGAAGCATTGGATTATAAAACACCCTTGTTGCGTGCCCTGAATGCCGTTGATGAGGCCGCTACTGATATCTGTAAATTCTTTGATAAAAATGTCAAAAAAGTAACCGCCACCTTGGGTTGGGAACAGGAATATTTTCTGGTGGATGCCGCACTCGCACAATCACGCCCCGATTTGATGATGACCGGAAGGACTTTGTTGGGCCATACTTCTGCCAAAGGACAACAATTGGACGACCACTATTTCGGTTCAATTCCTTCGCGCGCCCTCAACTATATGCGCGAACTCGAAGAAGAATGTATGCTGCTCGGGATTCCGGTGAAAACCCGCCACAACGAGGTGGCCCCGAACCAATTTGAGCTGGCCCCGATTTTTGAGGAAACCAACCTGGCTGTAGACCACAATTCCTTATTAATGGACGTAATGTCAAAAGTAGGGGAGCGTCATGATTTCAAGGTATTGTTCCATGAAAAACCATTTCAGGGCGTAAATGGCTCCGGAAAACACAACAACTGGTCTTTGGCCACAGATACCGGAATCAATTTGTTGAGCCCAGGGAAAACGCCCATGAGCAACTTACAGTTTTTGTCTTTCTTTATCAACACCATCAAAGCGGTAAACGAATACGAAGAATTATTGCGTGCTTCCATCGCAACGGCCAGTAATGACCACAGGTTGGGGGCCAACGAAGCGCCACCTGCCATCATCTCTGTGTTTATCGGTGAGCAATTGACCAAAGTGTTGGCCGAACTCGAAGGCGTTTCAACCGGAAAACTGTCACCGGAAGAAAAAACCGACCTCAAACTGAACGTAGTGGGTAAAATTCCTGATGTATTGCTTGACAATACCGACAGGAACCGTACTTCGCCTTTTGCCTTCACCGGAAACAAATTTGAATTCCGTGCGGTAGGTTCTTCTGCCAACTGCGCCAATGCCATGACCACCCTAAACTCGATTGTGGCCAAACAATTGAAGGAATTCAAGAAAGAAGTCGATGCGCTGATTGACAAAAAAGGACTGAAAAAAGACGAAGCCATCTTCAATGTACTGCGCGAATACATCAAAGGCACCAAAAACATCCTTTTTGAAGGGGACGGTTACAGTGAAGCCTGGGAAAAGGAAGCCAAAAAACGCGGCCTGAGCAACCATAAAACCACACCAACTGCCCTGAAAGCCAAGGTGTCTAAAAAAGCATTGGATTTGTTCAGTGACCTGAATGTAATGAACCATGTGGAAGTAGAAGCCCGTTACGAAATCGAACTCGAGGAATACACCAAGAAAATCCAGATTGAAGGACGCATCCTGGGTGATATTGCCCGCAACCACGTGATTCCGACGGCCATCCGTTACCAAAATACCCTCATTGAAAACGTGCGCGGCCTCAAGGAAATCTTCGGGAAGGACTTTGAAAAAATCGCCAAGGAACAAATTTCGCTTATCCGTGAGATTTCGGCCCATATCGAAGCCATCAATACCAATGTGGAAGACATGACCGAAGCCCGCAAAAAAGCCAATGTGCTGACCGATGCCCAAAAAATGGCAGAATCGTATTGCGACAAAGTGAAACCGTATTTTGATACCATCCGCGAGCACTGCGACAAGTTGGAGCTGCTGGTAGACGATGAAATCTGGACACTGACCAAATACAGGGAATTGTTGTTTACCAGATAATCCCCTTTTGAAATAAAAAAACCTGCTTGATGAGAGCAGGTTTTTTAGTTTTTAGTTTGATGGTGATACGGTAATGGTCGCCGTGCCAGACTGACTGATCCAGGTATTTGTTTTTGGACTGAATACATAGGTAAAACCAGCTGTAGAAAAATAGAAACTACCATTGGATGAATTTATGGTTCCCGTACCGGACTGGCTTACCCATGCTCCTGTATTTTTGTTGAAAGCATAAGTAGTACCAGCTGTTGCAAAACAAAAATTGCCATTGGAAGCATATATTGTTGCCGAACCAGCCTGGCTTACCCAAGTATTGGTTTTAGCGCAAAAAACATAAGTGTTACCTGCTGTAGTGAAACAAAAATTTCCATTGGATGAATTTATTGTTCCGCTTCCCGCCTGACTTACCCAAGCACCGGTATTCTTATTGAAAGCATAAGTATTACCAGCTGTTGTAAAACAAAAATTTCCATTAGATTCATAGATAGTACCACTTCCGGATTGGCTTACCCAACTTGCGGTTTTTTGATTGAATGCATAGGTGTTTCCTCCAGAAGTAAAAGCAAAATTTGAATATTTATTATCAAAAATTTCATCATTTACATTAGCGTTGTCTCCAATACTTCCTGTTTTTTCCGCATACATGGCATAAGGTACACTCAACAACTGTGTTGTTCCAGTCAAGGCATAATTGGTTCCGCCGGCCACATCCATTTCCACTTTCAGGAATTTGGAATTCGTTCCCCAATTAATAGTGGAAAATGTTCCCGTGGTTGGTGTTCCCTGACCAATCACCAGGTTGAACAAACCTTTGTTGTTGGTGGTTTTTACATGGGTTTCAGTATACAAAACCGTTCCTGAGGCCGAGTTGTCCAGCACAGACAGACGGATGCCTACATTGGCGCTTACCACGGCGTTTCCGGAACCATTAAGGGCAATGGCCTGGTACGAAATGCCCTGCGGTACCTGCGCAAAAGTGGTTAAACTGATAAAAAGGGAAGCTGCAAGTAATAATTTCTTCATGATATTTTAGTGTTTGATGATTTTAAAGGATTTTGTTTTGTCGTTCGATAGTTGAATTACATAGAGGCCGCTGGCCAAACCACTTAAGTCAACCGAATTGTCGGCACTGATGGTTTTTTCCGCTACAAGTTGTCCGTTGGCATTGAAAACAGTCACTTTTTCGTTGGCCAAAAGGCTGTTGCTTTTGAAGAAAATGCCTGCCGTGGTCGGGTTCGGATAAACCATCATGTTTTCTGATAGTTCAAATTCAGCGACTTCCAGGGTTTGGTTGTACTGTGACAGTATGCCTACCGTTCCGGAACCGGTTTGGT
>CAZXRX010000026.1:0-31741 GCA_964642945.1 uncultured Flavobacterium sp.
GGGTGCAAATATAAAACCTTTTACGCTCCCAACAAATATTTTTTAACGCTTTTTTTATTCTTTTTTACAATTTACTGGCTTTGTGAAAGTTGAACAACAAATTTCCTCAAAAAAACATCATTAATGAACAAAAAGCCGACATTAGCCCCGATCATGCCTGCGGCAGACAGGTGCAAGCGGTATCCTTTTTTGAAGCAAAGCGAAAAAAAAGATAAAGCAAACTGCGGGACAACTGTACAAATGGAAAAGGATGTCGTGCTCCTAAAAAAAACGGCACTATATTATAGTAGGGTATTGTATGTATTTGTTAATCTACTATATTTGCAGTCCATAAATTTTTTAGGAATGATAAAGATTACCCTGCCAGACGGTTCCGTGAAGGAGTTTGAAAAGAACGCCACCCCGATGGATGTTGCGAAAAGTATTAGCGAAGGCCTGGCCCGGAACGTGATTTCGGCTGCCTTTAATGGTGAAACGGTGGAAACTTCAACCGAACTGACCACAGACGGCTCGCTCGTATTGTACACCTGGAACGACAAGGAAGGCAAAAAAGCCTTCTGGCACTCTACTTCGCACGTGATGGCGCAGGTTTTGGAAGAAAAATACAAAGGCATCAAACTGACGCTCGGGCCGGCCATTGAGAATGGTTTTTACTATGATGTGGATTTTGGCGACAATAAAATAACCGATGCTGATTTCAAGTCGATTGAAGACCGCGTACTGGAAATTTCTAGGGAAAAACATGAGTTCAAAATGCGTGCGGTTTCTAAAGCAGAAGCACTAGCGACTTATAAAGACAACGAATACAAAACCGAACTGATTTCAAACCTCGAAGACGGAACGATTACGTTTTGTGACCACGCCAACTTTTTTGATTTGTGCCGTGGTGGTCATATTCCGAATACCGGAATCATCAAGGCGATGAAAATCATGAGCGTGGCCGGAGCTTACTGGCGCGGTGACGAAAAAAACAAGCAATTGACAAGGGTTTATGGAATATCTTTCCCGAAACAGAAAGACCTGACCGACTACCTGGAATTGCTGGAAGAAGCCAAACGCCGTGACCACAGAAAATTAGGAAAAGAACTGGAATTGTTTGCCTTTTCGCAAAAAGTAGGTCAAGGTTTGCCTTTGTGGCTGCCTAAAGGGGCTGCGTTGCGCGAAAGACTGGAGCAGTTTTTGAAAAAAGCACAGAAAAAAGCAGGTTACGAACAGGTGGTGACCCCACACATCGGACAAAAGGAATTGTATGTAACTTCCGGGCATTATGCCAAATACGGAGCTGACAGTTTCCAACCGATACACACCCCGGCTGAAGGCGAAGAATTTTTGCTAAAACCGATGAACTGCCCGCACCACTGTGAAATATACAACAACAAACCGTGGTCATACAAAGATTTACCGAAACGCTATGCCGAATTCGGAACGGTTTACCGCTACGAACAATCGGGTGAATTGCACGGATTGACCCGCGTGCGTGGGTTTACACAAGACGACGCCCACATTTTCTGTACACCAGACCAATTGGATACTGAATTCAAGAAAGTAATTGACCTGGTTTTGTATGTTTTCGGAAGTCTCGGATTTGAAAATTTCACGGCGCAGATTTCGTTACGTGACCAGGAAAACAGGGATAAATATATCGGCTCAGACGAAAATTGGGAAAAGGCAGAAAACGCCATCATCAATGCCGCCCGTGACAAGAACCTGAACACCGTGGTGGAATATGGCGAAGCTGCGTTTTATGGTCCGAAACTCGATTTCATGGTAAAAGATGCCTTGGGAAGAAGTTGGCAATTGGGTACCATCCAGGTAGATTACAACCTTCCGGAGCGTTTTGAACTGACCTACAAAGGGGCGGATGACAAGCTGCACAGGCCCGTCATGATTCACCGTGCACCTTTCGGATCGATGGAAAGATTCATCGCAATTTTGCTCGAACACACCGCAGGAAACTTCCCACTTTGGCTCATGCCCGAGCAGGCTATTATCTTGTCTTTGAGCGAGAAATATGAAAAATATGCAGAAAAAGTTTTAAATCTGCTGGAAAATCACGAAATTCGCGCCCTAATTGACAACCGCAACGAGACAATCGGCAAGAAAATCAGGGATGCCGAAGTGCAAAAAATGCCGTACATGCTGATTGTTGGTGAGGAAGAAGAGAAGAACGGCACGATTTCTGTACGTCGTCACGGACAGGAAGGAAAAGGCAACATTACAGTTACAATTGCCGAATTTGCCAAGATTGTAAATGAGGAAATTGCCAAAACATTGAAAACATTTGAAGTTTAATTAAAAAAATAAAGCCATAGCAATTAGAAACAACAGAGGTGCGCCTCGAGTAGAAAAAACAGCAGCCCACAGGATCAATAACCTGATCCGCGGAGTGGCAGAAGTACGTTTGGTAGGGGAAAACATAGAACCGGGTGTGTTCAAATTTTCAGATGCCCTGCGTTTGGCCGAAGAACAGGAAGTAGATTTGGTGGAGATTTCACCCAATGCAGATCCTCCGGTTTGTAAGCTGATGGATTATGGAAAATTTTTATACCAACAAAAAAAGCGCGAAAAGGAACTCAAAGCCAAATCAAGCCAGATTGTTGTGAAAGAAATCCGTTTCGGGCCGCAGACTGACGAGCACGATTACGAATTCAAAAGGAAAAATGCAGAGAAATTCCTGAAAGAAGGCGCCAAATTAAAAGCGTTTGTATTCTTTAAAGGACGTTCAATCATCTATAAGGAGCAAGGACAAATCTTATTGTTGAGATTGGCCCAAGACCTGGAAGAACTAGGAAAAGTGGAAGCTTTGCCGGTTTTGGAAGGAAAAAGGATGATCATGTATATTGCGCCGAAGAAAAAAAAATAGTTTTAAAGTGACTTAGTGCCTGAGTGCGTAAGTTACTTTTGAATTTAAAGATGAAGCCCTAGCCCGGATGGAAGCGGCATCCTTTTACAAAGCACAGCGGCGTAAAAGATATAGCGGACAGCCGGATCAGCTTCAAAAAATAAAGCCAAAGTTGTTCAGGTCCTCCTGCAATAAGGCACTAAAAAAGTAAGTAAGTTAAATTAAATAAATTAGGGAAATTATGCCTAAAATGAAAACAAAATCCAGCGCCAAGAAGCGATTCAAAGTGACCGGCTCTGGTAAAATCAAGAGAAAGCACGCTTTTAAAAGTCACATCCTGACCAAAAAATCGAAAAAGCGTAAATTGGCTTTGACCCACTCTGCTTTGGTTCACAAAACAGATGAGAAAAGCATCAAACAACAATTAAGGATTATCTAAATGGTTGATGGCTGACAGTTGACAGTTGGTGGAATTAATCCGACAACCAACAACCGACAACCGACAACTCTTTAGCCCTTTCGGTTAAAAATTATTTAAATAACCTTGGAGTACGGCCTTAAGTTCCCTTGATTCAATTCGGGACGCCTGCTACAAAAAACACACAAAATTATGCCAAGATCAGTAAATTCAGTTGCTAAAAGAGCAAGAAGAAAAAAGATAATGAAGCAAGCCAAAGGTTTCTTTGGTCGTCGTAAAAATGTTTGGACGGTTGCTAAAAACGCAGTAGAAAAAGCGATGGTGTATGCCTATCGCGACAGAAAGCAAAACAAGAGAAACTTCCGCGCTTTGTGGATCCAACGTATCAACGCTGGTGCCAGATTGGAAGGAATGTCTTACTCACAATTCATGGGAATGGTGAAGAAAAACGGAATCGAGTTGAACCGTAAGGTTTTGGCCGATTTGGCAATGAACCACCCTGAAGCTTTCAAAGCTATCGTGAAAAAAGTAAAATAAAAACATTTTTATAACCCGTTTAACTTACTTACAATCAAGCCCGCTTTTCGAAGCGGGCTTTTTTTGTTTCTTTTTGGCGCGTCCGCCGCGGCGGACCAGGCTTTACGTTCCAATCTTTTCCGGCTTTGTGCTTCGCTCCGCTTCACACCACCCTAAAAAGGATTTCCACTTCAATCCTTCGCGCAGCCCTGCAAAACATCAAATTTATTTTCCAAATCGAAACGAATCACCTGGCCATTATTTATATTCAATTTTGGATACAATTACTTTATTACACCAAAACACTCTATAAAGAAAACCCATAATTGTGTAAAACCAAAAGTAGGTTAGCCACGTAGATTTACATGATAAATATTCAAAACAAAAAATTATGAAAAAAACAATTCGTTCCCTTTTCTGCCTGAGTGCGGTATTAACCATGACGCTCTTTACAAGCTGTAGTGACAGCGACAACAATGACAATTCAGACCCGTCTGTAAACAAACCCGATTTGGAGTTTTATGCGCTTAGTTCTACCAATGGCTTGGTAAAATACAATGCCAATAATTCTACGTCTCCAATCAGTACCGTAGCCATAACAGGACTAAATGCCGGGGAAAATATAACGGCTATCGATTTCCGCCCGGCTACCGGACAGCTTTATGGATTGGGCAGCAACAGCCACCTTTACACCATACAGCCTGCTACAGGTAAAGCCACCATCATCAACACTACAGCGTTCACTACCCTTGTAGGTCCGTTTAGCGGATTCGACTTCAATCCTTCTGTTGACCGGATCCGAATCGTAACCGGATCCAATCAGAATTTAAGGGTAAATCCGGAAACAGGAGTCGTGGTGAGCACAGACACTTCCCTGACACCGGCAACGGCTACCATAGGTGGGGCAGCCTATACCAACAATACCAACGGGGCAGCCAGCACAGAACTTTTTGTATTGGATTTCGCCGCAGGAAGGCTCAACAAGCAGGACCCACCTAACGGCGGCGTCTTGACTCCTATTGGAAATTTGGGCGTGTCGGGTATCAATGCTGAAGGTGGTTTCGATATTGCGGCCGAAAGCGGCATTGCCTTGGCCAATATGACTACTGGTGGCATGAACCATTTGTATCAGATTGACCTGACTTCCGGCTCAGCAACAGATTTAGGAATGTTGCCCAGCACGATTATCGGAATTGCAATCCCGACAAGACCTATCGCCTATATGGTCGATAATGTGAACAATCTAAATATGTTTAATCCGGGCAACCCTGCCTCTGTATTAACGAGGGTAATTACCGGTATGTCTGGCGGGGATACTGTATTAGGAATTGATATGCGTCCTGCGACCGGTCAATTGTATGCGCTAGGCACCAGTGGTCAATTGTATACGGTTAATATGTCATCCGGATTTGCCACTGCAGTAGGTTTGCCTATCGCACTTAGCGGAACTGATTTTGGTTTTGATTTTAACCCTACTGTTGACCGTATCCGTATTGTGAGTAACACAGGACAAAACTTACGCGTTGATCCCAACACTGGTTTGGTTGTAGGAACCGATACTGCACTAAGCCCGGGTTCACCGAATGTAACAGCCGTAGCTTACACCAACAATTATGCGGGAGCCGCTACGACAACCTTGTATGACATTGATTCCACTACTGATATGCTTTACATCCAAAACCCACCTAATAATGGCACACTTACAAATGGCCTTGCCCTTGGGGTAAACGCTTCTGCCAGTAATGGTTTTGATATTGGAGGCACCAGCAATCTTGCCTATGCCTTGCTAACCGTAGGTGGTACTAACGGATTGTATTCAGTCAATCTGACCACCGGTGCGGCCACGCTTATCGGCACCACGATTAATTCGAATGTAAAAGGATTTGCAGTCGGACTTGGTTTTTAAAATAACTAAACCATAATAAATAAAAATCCCAATCGAAAGGTTGGGATTTTTTTGTTTGCTGCTATTTCCATCGAAACCAACATTTTAGTATATTTGAGTCAACTGAACTTCTTCCGGAACCATGAAAAAATACTTACTACTTACCCTCTTATTGGGGTCATTTACAGCCCAAAGCCAAACCTACCTGACCAATGTCACGGTAGTTGATGTTGAAAAACAGCGGTTGCTTCCCAAGCAGACGGTGGTTATTTCCGGCGAACGGATTACGCAAATGGGGTCGTCATCCAAAATAAAATTACCTTCCAATGCCCAAATCATCGACGGAAAAGACAAGTACCTTGCCCCCGGGCTTACTGATGCCCATGTGCATTTTTTCCAGAGTGGCGGTTTGTATACCCGTCCGGATGCCATCAACCTGCAAAAAGACCGGCCTTACCAGAAAGAAATTGAATATGCCAGCGCTAAAATGGAGGAAAACCTCAAACTGTACCTGCGTTGTGGTATTACCCAAGTGGTTGATGTAGGGGCTACCTATAACCTCCTGAAACTGAAAGACAACTTCAAAAACAACCCCAGCCTGCCTTCCGTTTGTATGTCGGGGCCGTTGCTCACCACTTACATCCCTGCTGCCTACAAAGACCTTAAGGAAGATGCCCCATTTCAATTGGTACAAACCACGGAGGAAGCAAAAAACCGGGTACAGGAACAACTTGCCCACCACCCTGATATCATCAAGATCTGGTACATCGTCAACAATGAAAACAAGGGTACGGAAGCCTCAGCCCGAAGCTATTTGCCTATTATCAGGACTATTATTGACGAAGCACACAAAAACAAGGTAAGAGTGGCCGTCCATGCCACGGAAAGGATTACGGCACAACTGGCCGTGGAGAACGGGGCCGATTTTTTGGTCCATAATATTGAAGATGAAATCGTAAAACCTGATTTTATCCAATTGCTTAAAAACAAAAAAACCATACTCTGCCCTACCCTTACCGTAGCAGCTGGCTATGACAATGTTTTTGGGCAGAAACTTAAATTGGATTCCCATGATTTTATACATTCAGATGCCTACCAACTCGGAACCCTGACAGATTTAAGACACCTTCAGGACACAACCTTGATCAACGCCTATAAAAATTGGACCAATGCCCCCGAAAACCTCAAAAAAGCCCAAACCACTGATTCCATCTGCAAGACCAACCTCAAAAAATTGGCCGATGCCGGCGTAATCATTGCCACCGGAACCGATGCCGGAAACATAGGCACCTTACATGCCTCTTCCTATCTTTCAGAAATCAGAGCGATGAAACAAAGCGGCCTGACCAATTGGCAAATACTCACGGCTTCTACCCTCAACGGAGCCAGGGCTGCCCACACCGAACAGGAATCAGGCAGTATTGTGACAGGAAAAAAAGCCAACTTGATTTTACTCAATGCCAACCCTCTGGATAACATTGAAAACCTGGCCAAAATAGAGCAGGTTATCTTGAACGGAAATGCTTACCGTCCGGAAGACCTGATTAAAGATACACCGGAAACATTGGTTCAAAGGCAACTCAACGCCTATAATGCCAGGGATATTGAAGCGTTTCTGGAACCTTATGCAGAAGACGTCGAGATATACACCTATCCTGACCGACCCGAATACAAAGGAAAAGAGACCATGCGCAAACAATATGCCGATATGTTCCAAAAAGTACCCAACCTGCACTGCGAACTAAAGGCCCGGATTGTACAGGGCAATATCGTCATCGACAAAGAAAAGGTACAATTTGGGAAACAATATATAGAAGCATCGGCCATGTACCAGATAGAAAACGGCAAAATCAAGAAAGTGATTTTTATAGACTGATCAATTAGACTGTTTAACCCTATGGCCGGAAATGTCTTCCAATTGGCCATTGACAATAGTTAAATGTTTGTATTTTTGACCAATAAAGATATAAACCATGAGCACCCAATTTGTCTTTTTACTGCTTCCGGAAGTTCATTTAATGGATTTGGCAGGCCCTGACCAGGCCATACACGAAGCCATAGACTACGGTGCCGATTTTGAAATAAAATACTGCAACCTCACTGATAAGGTAGTGAGTACTTCGGGCTTGCCGATTGGGAAAGTCCAACACTTTACAGAAGTAAGCTTGCATAAAGGGGATTATTTATTCATTCCGGGTGCCAATGCGTCCTACCTCCAATCTGCACAGTTCAGGAAAGAAACACAGTTGTTTGATTGGCTGCGTCATATACATCAGAAAGGCGTGAATATCTGCAGCATCTGCTCTGGAGCGTTTGCCTTGGCCGAAAGTGGTTTGCTTGATGGGATTCCGTGCACAACACATTTCAAGAAAACAATCGATTTGCAGGCAGCATTTCCCAAAATCAAGGTCTGTGAAAACATCCTGTTTACCGAACACAACGGCATCTATACCAGTGCAGGTATTGCCTCAGGAATTGATTTGACCCTACACCTCATCGAAAAACTCAAAGGCAGCCATTTTGCTCATCTGGTCGCACGCGAATTGGTGGTCTACAAGCGCCGCAACGGCCATGCCAAACAGGAAAGTGAGTTTTTGCAGTTCCGGAACCACATCCATACCGGCATACACAAAGTACAGGATTGGATTATCGACAACATTAATACCAAAACCAACCTATCGGACCTAGCAGAAATCGCCAATATGAGCGAACGTAATTTTACCCGTACTTTTAAGAAAGAAACCCATATTACAGTCAACGACTACATTACCCTCATCCGCAAGGAAAAAATAAATGAATTGCTCAAAAACCCCGACCTTTCCCGCCTGGCCATCGCTTCTAGGGTAGGCCTGCAAAGCGAAAGACAGGTGAGCCGGATATTAAATACTTAAAAATAAAAAACATGAAAACAATTTCACACTTAATTTTATTGTTGGTCATTGCCTTGCAAAGCTGCAGCGAACAGGCCTCAACAACACAAGCCATTACTGGCCACATCGACAACAACAGCGAATACCGCGGCGGTGCCAATCCACCCGATTTTTTATTGGCCCAACTGGCCGTTTACCATCCATCTGCCAACCAAACCTTTTATGTGAGGGATGCCAACAATTACCTGCCTTTTTCTACCGTAATTACTACTTTTGTTACCGATGCCAATGGCGATTATACACTCAACCTGCCACAGGGTAATTATGCCGTGATTGGTCAGGACAAATACGATTTTGAACAAAATCCGCAGGCCACACCTGGTTGCGACTATCTGGCACAACCTGATTTTACCTTGAATGTGGTTTCGGGCCAAGGCGTTTACAGCAGTCAGTTTACCCTTAAAAGAAACAACTGCACCCTTGCCCTGCCCAACTGATTATGGTTTTTGATGCTTATCAAAAAAGACCCATCCGTTTCCTGGAAGTGCATCAGGAAGGCGATTGGAAACTGAAAGTATACAGCATCTCATCCAAAAAAGAGCGCATCAGCAACCAACAATTACAGCAAGCAAAAAAACATCTTCAACAATGGCTGAAGCCAAGCGGTATGGCCACTGGTGACATGTCAAACCAAACAAACCTGTTCGACAATTACCAAATCGGAACCCTGATGCTGCATGAATGGAGCGGAGGCTGTTTTGCCATCATCAACTGGTGGGTTGACCAAAACATGTTGCAACAATATGTTTACCTCGCCCCAAACGAAGACCCTGAAAATTTCAGACTGTTTTCTGATAATGGTATCGTAACCTGTGTATGGGAATCAGCCGTTATCTGGTTCGAACGCAACGCCTGGGTAAAACACGTGCTGATGAAAAACAACCAACCCGATTTTGACAGCTATTTCAACGAACAACTAAACGACGATATTTGATGAAAGCCAAACTGAAACTTATATTATTTTTCTGTACAAGCCTTTTCAGCTCGCCTGTGATTTCGCAAACAGCAGCGCCTGCCAAGACATTGCCTCCACCCTATGTGATGCGTCAACCAAAAACAGACATCAGCCACCTGGCCTTGGATTTGAAATTTGATTGGGAACGAAAGCAGGCCTATGGCAGTTGCAAAATCAATTTCACGATGAAAAATGTCGGAAATAAAATCACCCTCGATGCCGGTAGGCTTACCATCAATTCGGTAGTTTCTGAAAATGGTACCCCATTGGCATTCCGGTATGATGGAGGCGACAAAGACGACGGTCTGGAAATTACCCTCCAACGCCAATACAACACTAACGAAAAGGCATCAGTAACAATTGATTACCGCACCAATTACGTCAACGAGTCTGACCCAAACAACTTGGGCGGCAGTTTAGGGAAGGGCCTGCGGTTTATCGCCCCAACAAAGGTTACCCCAACTATCCGCAAACAAATCTGGTCATCCGGACAACCGCAGTCAAACCGGTATTGGTTTCCGTCGTATGATGACCTCAATGATTTACGCACCACCGAAATCACCATCACCACTGAAAAACCCCTGATGGCCATTGCCAACGGAACATGGGTCTCAACAAAAGACAATGCTGACGGCAGCCGTACCTTCCATTACAAAACCGAAACGCCCCACGCCAATTACCTGACGGCATTAGTGGTAGGGGAATATGTCGATGTGCCTTTGAAACTCGAAAAAACCACCCTGCACACTTTTGGGTATCCTGACGAAAAAGAAGCCATTCAGGCTACGATTGAACGTTTGCCTGAAATGTTCAAGTTCTTTTCCCAAGAAACCGCAACAGCCTATCCCTACAACGATTATTCGCAAATCATGGTGCAGGATTACCCTTTTCCGGGAATGGTAGGACAACACACCGCCGCCATTGTATCAGACAACATGATAGATGACGACCGTACCCATGCCGATTTTTTTTATTTATGGGATGGTGTAGAAGCACAGACACTGGCTTCACAATGGTTTGGCAATTTACTGCAACCGAAAACCTGGAAAGATTTCTGGCTCAATGAATCGTTCAGCCATTATTTTGACGGACTGTACAATTACCACCGCAATGGTCCGGAAGAGTATCTTACTTATTACCTGACATTCGACCACAGCCTGGTTTTTGGCGACTGGAATGCGGGTTACAGACGTCCGATAGTAACAGACCACTTTGCCGATTTGGCTGCCCATACCTCAGACAATTACAACAAAACGCGTGGTGCTTTGGTGCTTCGGATGCTCCGCAAAGAGATTGGTGAACCCAACTGGCGCAAATTCCTCACTTATTACATTAGCGAAAATTCCAACAAACAGGTGGCTACCTCTGATTTTGAAAAGGCCGTGGAAAAAGCCGCCGGCAAGAAAATGGACTGGTTTTTTGACCAATGGCTCTACAAGGTAGGGCACCCGGTTTTTGAAGTAAGCAAAACGTATGATACCAATAAAAAACAATTGGTGCTGTCTGTAAAGCAAGTACAACAACCCAACCCGGAAGAAGTCTACCCGCAAAATGATTACTTTCAGGGTAATGTAGACATAGAAATTGACGGTGAAACCCAAACCGTCCGGCTCGAAGCCAAAGCCGAAAACCAATTCACTTTTGCAGTTAAAAAAGACCCCAAACTGGTTCATTTTGATTGCGAAAATACCTGGATAAAGGAAATGACCTTTGAAAAAACCATTGAGGAATGGTGTTATCAACTGGAAAATGATGAAGATATTACCGGAAAAATGGCAGCCCTCACTGCCTTGGCAGACCTGGCCCGGAATGAAAAAACTTTGCCATCCGACAAAAACAAAATCTTGGCCGCTTTCCGCAAAACCGTCAGCGGAAAATCGTATTGGCGCTTCCGGGCTTCAGCGCTGATACAATTGCGGAACTTGCAAACAGCTCCGTATGATGCAGAAACCATTGCCCTACTGCTCAAGACCATAAAGGAAGAAACGTCTTGGCTCAAAGCCTGGTCAATTGGCTTTTTGGGTTTGACCAAAGACCCGAAATATGATGAAGTCTACCTTCAGGCACTGAACAATCAGAGCGACCGGGTAATCAACGCCGCAGCCATCGCCTTGGGCAAAAGCAAAAGTACCAAAGCCTTTGATGCCTTGGTGAAACTCAAAGACAAACCGTCCTGGAAAAGCCAAAGTCTCATCAGCTGCCTGAACGGGCTGAAAGAATTGGGTGATCCAAGGGGTACAGACATTGCCATCGCTGCACTCAACGACATCCATTCCCCGCGTTGGTGGCTGGCAACCCCAATCTGGGATTATCCGGTAGCAGCCATCGATACGGTTATCGCCTTGGGAAAATCAGATAGCGTGTATCCGTTAGTGGAAGAACGTTTCAATATGGCCCTGCAGGAAAATGAGGTCAATGTCATTTTCAGCCAGTTGTTGTTGCTTTGCAAACTCGGCAACCCAAAAAGCAAGCCTTTGTTCGAGAAGCTCAAAACCAAATTCAGGGAAGACACCAACGCAATGAATGCCATTACAACCTATGAAAACCAATGGCAGGAAGTGCAAAAAAATAAAAAATTATAAAATTTTCAACCAAAAAATATTCGCTTATGAAAACAACAAACCAAAAAGACAGACTCCTTTCTTTAGGAAAAAAAATCAGTGTACTGCTGGTATTATTCTTACTGACTTCCTCCTGTGAAAGCACAGAGGAGTCGCAACAAATGCCAGATTACAACGCCAAGGTACTCGGCAAAGGATTGGATTGCGGCAACATTTACCTCATTCAATTCGATAACGACGTAACCGGACTGCCTCCCAATTCTTTTGACAACACCTTTTACGCGCTGAATTTACCTGCGAACCTTCAAATAGACAACCTTCAGGTAAATGTAGCCTTCCGCGCACCAAACCCAGACGAAATGGTAGCCTGTACGACCATGGGCATTGGCTACCCACAAATCGTGATTGAAACCGCTAACTAAAAACAACTTTGATGAAAAAATCTGACATTCCAAAAATGCCCGACTATTTTGACCGTTACATCAACCTTACCGATGATGTGACGCATATGGAAGCACTTGCAACCAGCCTGAAAGAACTCGAAACTGCCCCAATTGAAAAATGGAAAGCCTTGGGTGAAAAAGTATATGCCCCTGGTAAATGGACCATAAAAGATATCTTACAACACTACATTGATACCGAGCGGGTTTTCACTTATCGGATGACAGCCTTTGCCCGGATGGATGGTCAGAAAATGCTGGGTTACGATGAAGACAAGTACGCCACCCATGCAGAAGCCCACCGCAGAACAGTAGAAGATTTAATGGAAGAACTTATTTTGGTCAGGAAAAACTACATCGCCCTATACCAATCTTTTACACCTGAAATGTTGTTGCGCTCGGGCAAGGCCTACAACGGGTCAGAATATTCAGTTTTGTCGATGGCATTTATGATTGCGGGGCACCAACGCTGGCATTTCAGGGTGTTGGAAGAAAAATATTATCCCTTGTTGTAACTTGGGTGTAACAAAAAGCAGGCCCTGGCTACCAATTAGGAAATCAATCAATCATCAATCACCCGTGGCGGAACAAATTACCGGAACGCCACGGGAAAAATCAAAAAACGAATGAACCTTCCTAATTTCTTTAAGGCAGTATGGGCTTGCCTTTTATTTGTAACGCTTGGCCATGCCCAAAATAATGGCAACATCAAAGGGACAGTAACCGATACAGACCAAAAAGCGATTTCCGGGGTACTGGTCTCTTTACTCCAATCTGACAAAACAACCCTCGAAAAAACAGGCCTGACGGAATCCGACGGCTCTTTTGTTTTCGAAAACCTCCAACCCGGAACTTATTTTGTTTCCATCAATGCGAACCAAAACGGGAGTTACCTCAGCAATCCGATAGTGGTGGATGCCACAAACAATGGGGTGCAATTGCCCGAAATCAGCCTGAAAAAAGCCGATGCCATCCAATTGAATGAAGTAAAAGTGGTCAATAAAGTACCGTTTGTAGTGCAAAAAGCCGACCGGACCGTAGTAAATCCGGATGCGCTGATTACCAATGCGGGCGGCAATGCCATGGATGCCTTGGCCAAATCACCAGGCATAACGGTAGATGATAACGGGAATATCAAATTGCGGGGTAAATCAGGGGTAATCATCTTTATCGACGACAAACCCACCTACATTACCGGTAGTGAACTCGAAAATTACCTCAAATCACTGCCAACGAGCGCCATCAAACAAATCGAAATCATGACCAATCCGCCTGCCAAGTATGAAGCGGCCGGTAATGCAGGCATCATCAACATCATTACCCGCAGGAGCAAACTCAAAGGACTCAACGGAAACTTCAGCCTGAACTACGGGCAAGGCACCTACGCCCGGACTTCAGACAACCTCAACCTGAATTACAATACCGCAAAATTTGCACTGTACACCAACCTGAGTTACATACAGGCACAAAATTACCAGGATCTCACGATTGAACGCCGGTTCAAAAACCCGGATTCCTCTTTCGTGCAAAACACCTACTTGAAAGGCAAACAAACCTCCTACAACGCCAGGATTGGTTTTGACTATTACCTTTCTGAAAAAAGCACCATCGGGATTGTCACCAAAGGCTTGCTCAATCCGTCGGAAAGACCCCGTTACAATGTAGCCGAAGTGCGCGATGCCAATGGGAATTTAACACAAACCGTGTTGGCAGACAACAAGGAAGAAACCGATTTCAGGAATGGTGCCGTCACGCTCAATTTCCGTCACCAATTTTCAAAACCGGGACAATTGTTCACCACAGACCTGGATTATGTAGCCTATTCATCAGAAATTACCCAATTGTATAAAAACGATACCTTCCTGCCTAACGGAACCAACTCCTATAAGGATACCCAAAACGGAAACCTGCCTTCAGACATTAAAATCTATGCTGCGAAAAGTGATTACAGCACCCCTTTGAAAGGCGATGCCAAATTGGACTTCGGTGCCAAGGTGAGTTTGACCAAAACAGACAATGATGCTGTGTACACCATCACCACACCAACCGGCGGAACGCAATACAACAGCGCCCTGAGCAATCATTTTTTCTATGATGAAGTCATCACGGCGGCATACGTCAGTTACAGCAAATCGTTCAAAAAACTGGAAATCCAGGCCGGTTTGCGTTTTGAAGACACCCAACTCAAAGGAAAGCAATTGGCCAATCCGTATACCGAATTCAAAAACAATTACAATTCAATTTTCCCGACAGTATACCTGCTTTACAAAATTGACAGCCTGGCGACCAAAACCATCAACCTGAATTACGGAAAAAGGGTCGACCGACCGTTTTACAAAGACCTGAATCCGTTTTCAAGCCCCTTGGACCGTTACACCATTAATGAGGGAAACCCGTACCTGAACCCCACTTTCAGCCACAATTTTTCACTGGGGTACAATTACAAGGAACTGCTTTCGGCCACTTTTACCTACGGTTATACCAAAGATGCCATTAATGAAACCATAGAAATCCAGAATGGTATTTATTACAGCCGTCCGAACAACATTGGCAAAAGCAACCAATATGTACTCTCACTGCAGAGCAGGTTCAACCCAGCCAAATGGTGGACTGCAATCTTGTATTCAGAAGTGAACTATTCCCATTACAAAAGCCAGCTGTACGACCAGCCGTTGGATGCCAAGGGCACTTATTGGTTTATCAATGCAACCAACAGTATCGTGTTCTCGAAGCAATGGAGTGGCGAAATCAGCGGACAATACCTCACCAATGTGATTGACAACCAGTTTGAAGTGGGTGATTACGGTTTTGTCAATTTGGGTGTGCAACGGAAAATACTCCACGATGCCGGAACCCTGAAATTCAACCTGAGTGATGTGTTTTATACCAATATGATCAGGGGAAGAATTTACAATCTCAATAACGTAGAAGCCAATTGGTATGCCAACAGGGATACCCGCGTATTCACGGTTGGTTTCTCTTACCGTTTTGGAAAAAATACTGCCAACAAGGCCAAATACAACGCCAACGGCTCGGAAAGCGAACAAAACAGGGTAAAACAATAAGATGCGGGTTCATGATTTATCAGGCAGAACCCTAGCAGAACTGACCGAAGTTTTCAATTTGTCGTTCAGCGGTTATTTCGTTCCGCTCACCTTGACCGAACAGCAACTGAAAGATAAAATCCTGTCGGAAAACATTCAATTGGAATATTCCGTAGGGGTTAGTGTAAACCAAAAACTGGTTGCCTTTGTATGGATCGGAATTGATAAAAAAAATGAACTGGCCATTTCCTATAATGCCGGAACGGGCGTCATTCCTGAATTCCGTGGCTTGGGCTTGACCAAAAAAATGTATGCCTTTTTACTGCCGTTACTCCAACTTCAAGGCATCCAACAGCATTGGCTTGAGGTGATTTCACAAAACAGCAGGGCATTACAACTGTATGAACAATTGGGTTATGAAAGGATGCGAACCCTTTCCTGTTTTCAGGGAAGGGTGGCGCTTCCGGATGTAATGACCGGTCTTGATTTCAGGAAAATCGATTTGGAAGACGAACACGAAACCCAAGCTTTCCGGAACCATACCCCAGCCTATCAAAACGCACTTTCGTGCGTCCGAAGGAATAAAGATGTGCACGAAACCATAGCGGTCTTTGAAGGTAAAAAGTGGGTTGCCTACGCCGTTTACGTAAAAAATTCCACCCGTATCAAACAGTTTGGCGTGCATCAGGATTACCGCAAAAAAGGCATCGGCCATCAATTGTTTTATGAAATCCAAAAGAACAATACCACACAAGATGTGGTGCTCATCAATATCGACAAGGCTGATTCAGGAACCCTCGCCTTCCTGAAAAAAATCGGGCTACAACCTTTTCTGGAACAATACGAAATGGTGCTTCACAAAAAAAATGAAACTGTAGGGTAACAAATTACTTTGATAATTGATATAAGGTTGAAATCACTTTAAAACTTTATATCATGAAAACAAAATTACCATTACTCGTTATTGCCCTGCTTTTTTCAATCTACACATTTTCACAGGCAGGTTCAACAGGCTGCTGGCGTATTATCTCTGCCGGCGAAAACTTTTCCTTGGCCATCAAAACCGATGGAACCTTATGGGGTTGGGGGCAAAACAGCAACAAATTGGGTCTGGGATTGGGCAACCTGGCCGACCAGAACCTTCCGGTACAGATTGGTACAGACAACGATTGGCTGACAGTTTCTGCAGGTTATGTGCATTCTTTAGCCGTAAAAACCAACGGCACACTCTGGTCTTGGGGCAACGGACAATTCGGACAACTCGGCAATGGGGTATTCAACTCGGCCACACCCAATGTGACCCAGGTAGGCACTGCCAACGATTGGTTGGAAGTATCTGCCGGAAACCGCTTCAGTCTGGCCATCAAAACCAACGGCACCTTGTGGTCATGGGGTTTGAACTCCACCGGACAATTGGGGCAAGGCAATGTGGTCAATTTAAACCTTCCTGCCCAAGTGGGCACGGGTACCAACTGGGTGCGTATTGATGCGGGGAACCAACATGCCTTGGCGGTGGATAACTTGGGCTTTATGTATGCCTGGGGAAACAATACCTTCGGACAATTGGGTGATGGCACCAACACCACAAGCCTGTCACCCATACTGGTTACGTCTTCCAACAACTGGTTATTGGTGTCTGCCGGACACGATCACAGTATGGCTTTGACTACCGGCAACATCCTGTATACTTTCGGGAACAACACCAATGGGCAATTGTGCGACGGAACCAATACAGCTTCAAACCTGCCGGTACCCATCAGCTTTTCCAGTGCCGGAATGGTGACACTTTACATTGCGATTTCTGCCGGAAATTCGTTTTCGTTGGCCATCAAAAATGACAGTACACTTTGGTCTGGTGGTTACAATACCTCAGGACAGTTGGGATTGGGCAACAATACTGCGGTCAATGTGTTGAACCAGGTGGGTACGAACAACAACCATTTGGCAATTTCTGCTGGGGATACCCATTCACTGGTACTGGACAATACCCTTTCATTGTCTTCCACAGGAAGGAATATCGAAGGCGAATTGGGCATCGGAACCAATGTCAACACCAATACGCTACAGGCGGTGAACTGTCCTACCTCAACATTAGCAATTCATGAAATAAACAGTGAAAGTTTAAAATCAGTGGTGTATCCGAACCCAACCAACGGCGAAGTAAATATTGATTTTGTATTGGAAAACTCAGCCGATGTGACCCTGCGATTGACCTCCATACAAGGGCAGGTCATTAGGGAAGTGAAACGCAACGGTCTTACCGGATTGCAAACCACTACCTTGGATATAAGCAATCAACCCAGCGGCCTGTACTTTGTGACCATCGCTACTGAAAACGAAAGTTTTACGACAAAAGTCATGAAAAAATAAGGGAAAAATGTTATGGAAAGAAAAAATTCCATCGGCTTTGGCTGGTGGAATTTTTATATGAAGGAAAAACTTTCTTTGTTACAATGGCTTTTCCATGATGTAATCGTCCATCACATAACCCTGGCCAATGTCAAAAATGGCTTCACGGGTGACTTCAAAACCCATTCTTTCATAAAAATCACGGGCTTTGTTGTTTTTGTTTACCGTAAGATACAAGGCTGTATTTTGGTTTTCCCGTGCTTTTTCAGCCATATAACCGAGCAATTGCTTCCCGATTCCCTTGCCCTGTGTTTGGGGCAATACATACAATTTATGGATTTTGGCTTTGGGTGAACCTTCTGCATTCAATTCATACGAAGCAAAACCAAGGTTGTTTCCTTCTTCCTGGAAAAGGATAAATATTTTGTTGCTTTCGAGCTGTCTTTCCAGCGCAGGAATACTGTACATCATGTCGAGCATGTAGGCAATCTGCCCCTCGGAAATAATCCCGCCATAGGTTTCGGGCCAGATGTCATGTGCCAATTGTTGTATGATTGGCAATTGTTCTTTGGTGGCAACAACAATTTCCATCAGGCGTTCTTCAATCGTTTTTGTTCCCTGGCCAAAAGGGTATTTTTGAGCAGCATGGCAATGGTCATCGGTCCTACACCTCCCGGAACCGGCGTAATGAAAGAAGCTTTTTTCGATACGTTTTCAAAATCGACATCACCGGTAATGCGGTAGCCTTTTTCTGAAGTTTCATCAGCTACGCGGGTAATACCCACGTCAATTACCACGGCATCGTCCTTGATCATTTCGGCTTTGAGGTAATTGGGCACACCCAAAGCGGTAATGATGATGTCGGCCTGGGTGGTGATTTGTGCGATGTTTTTGGTATAACTGTGCGTGAGGGTCACGGTGGAATTTCCGGGGAAGCCTTTGCGTCCCATCAGGATACTCATCGGACGGCCCACAATATGGCTCCTGCCGATAACGACGGTGTGTTTTCCTTTGGTTTCGACATTGTAGCGTTCGAGCAATTCCAATATCCCGAAAGGGGTCGCAGGAATAAAAGTCGTCATGTCAAGCGCCATTTTCCCGAAGTTTTCCGGATGGAAACCGTCCACATCTTTGCTGGGGTCAATGGCCATCAGCACTTCCTGGGTGTCGATTTGTTTGGGCAACGGCAATTGTACGATAAAGCCGTCGATGTCGTCATTTTGGTTGAGTTCCTTTATTTTTTTGAGCAGTTCGGTTTCTGAGGTGGTGCTCGGCATTTTGATGAGTGTCGATTCAAACCCTACCCTTTCACAGGCTTTTACCTTGCTGCCCACATAGGTCAGACTGGCGCCGTCGTTACCAACAATGATGGCGGCCAAGTGCGGGACTTTTTCGCCATTGGCTTTCATTTTCTGCACCTCGGCTGCGATTTCGTTCTTGATGTCTTCGGAGACTTTTTTTCCGTCGAGTAGTTTCATATGGTAGTTGTGTGTGTTCAATTCAGTAAATAAAAAAAGACGCGGAAACACGCGCCTTGATTGTATGTTAGTTCATGCCTCCCATCCCTTTCATGCCACCCATCATTTTCATGAGGTTTTTTCCGCCGGGCCCCTGCATCATCTTCATCATTTTGCTCATCTGGTCGAACTGTTTCATGAGTTGGTTGACTTCTTCGATTTTGCGTCCGGAACCTTTGGCGATACGGGTTTTCCTTTTCATATCGATGATAGACGGGCGGCTTCTTTCCTTAGGCGTCATCGAGTGGATGATGGCTTCAATGTGTTTGAACGCATCGTCTTCGATTTCGACATCCTTCATGGCTTTTCCGGCGCCAGGAATCATGCCGACAAGGTCTTTCATGCTTCCCATTTTCTTGATTTGCTGTATCTGTGCGAGGAAATCGTCAAAACCAAATTCATTTTTGGCAATCTTCTTTTGGAGTTTGCGTGCTTCTTCTTCGTTGTATTGCTCCTGTGCGCGTTCTACCAACGACACCACGTCTCCCATTCCGAGGATACGTTCGGCCATACGGGAAGGATAAAAAACGTCTATTGCGTCCATTTTTTCACCGGTTCCGATGAATTTGATGGGCTTGTTGACTACCGATTTAATCGAAATAGCAGCTCCACCCCTGGTATCACCATCGAGTTTGGTCAGGATGACCCCGTCAAAATTCAGGCGGTCGTTGAAGGCTTTCGCGGTATTTACAGCATCTTGCCCCGTCATGGCATCGACCACAAACAGGGTTTCCTGTGGCTGGATGGCTTGGTGTACGTTGGCGATTTCGTTCATCATCTCTTCATCGACGGCCAAACGGCCCGCCGTATCGACTATCACTACATTGAACCCGTTGGCTTTGGCATAAGCGATGGCGTTTTGGGAAATGGCAACCGGATTCTTGTTTTCGCGTTCCGAATAGACTTCCACACCAATCTGCCCACCTACCACATGCAATTGGTCAATCGCCGCCGGACGGTAGATGTCACAGGCGACCAAAAGTGGTTTTTTGTTCTTTTTGGTTTTAAGGTAATTGGCCAATTTTC
Organism: uncultured Flavobacterium sp.; assembly: GCA_964642945.1. Classification (GTDB taxonomy): domain Bacteria; phylum Bacteroidota; class Bacteroidia; order Flavobacteriales; family Flavobacteriaceae; genus Flavobacterium. The sequence continues at coordinate 20,484 of CAZXRX010000026.1, forward strand.
CGGAGAAAGTCGTTTTACCCGAACCCTGAAGCCCCGACATCAAAATCACACTCGGGTTCCCGGAAAGGTTCACGCCTGCCGCGTCGCCACCCATGAGTTCGGTCAGTTCATCCTTGACCAGTTTGACCATCAATTGCCCAGGCTGCAGGGTCGTCAGTACGTCCTGCCCCATGGCTTTTTCTTTCACTTTCGTGGTAAAATCCTTGGCGATCTTGAAGTTGACGTCGGCATCGAGCAAGGCGCGGCGTACTTCCTTCAAAGTGTCGGCTACGTTGACTTCGGTGATTTTTCCGTGCCCTTTCAGGATGTGGAAAGCTTTATCTAACTTTTCGCTTAAATTATTGAACATGATGGTAAATTTCTAAAATTGAAGTGCAAATTTAAGCATTTGGAACCGAAACTGAAAAGTATTTGGAGGTAAAAAACAGCTGATTTCCCGGTTCGTTTTTAGGTTTCATCCGGATATTCACTACACCCAATTGATTAACCTGTGTAAAAGCTAACCAAAACACAGGGCATTGCCGGAATAATCTAAAAATAACTTCCAATAAAAAAGCCATTCACCGCAGCGAATGGCTTTTTTTTAGCACACGAGGTTAAATCAATTTTTTTCAAAAGTAAGGTAATCAGTACCGCCATTACCCCCACTGACATGGATGAGCTGTATTTTGGTAGCCGAGTACGAAATGATGTTCCAGTCTTCGGTAAGGTCACTGAAATTGGCCGGAGATGAAAACGCAATGTTGAAATCAAGGTCATTGCTTGGGCTGTCGTCATTGCTGTCATCAGAAGTGACAGACCAGGTTCCGGTATAAGTATTGGTGCCGTTGGTAGCCGTAAGCACATTGCTGTTTCCGAAGGTAAAATTGTAGCCTGTGAAATGGCTGGTTTCGTCAGTTCCGGAATCATTGTATAAAGTAACGCGCCAGGTTCCTTGGTTGACTGTATTGATTACCGGAGTCGGGTCAACAGAAACGGGAGTATTGTCATCATTGCTGCAGGTGGAAGCAACATTGAGCATAAAAAGCACAGCCAAAAGCGGGATTAATCTTAATTTTTTCATGGTAATTTAATTTAAGTGTTTAGTATTCCTATTTATGGTAAAAGCAATAAAAGTTTCCAACTGTGCATTGCTTCTCAAAACCGTAAAGTTCCCTTTTGGGTCTGACACCAAAACCGGGTATACAATTACGGCATTGGTTTCATCGGGCAAGGCGTCAATGAAATTAAAGAATTGGTGAAAACCCTGAATCCTGAAGGTATCGGTAAGTTGGTTTTCCGAATCAAAAACCTTGATTTCCACCGGATACAATTTACCCCCAAAAACAGTATTGGCACTTACTCCCGGGAAGTAAGTTTTTCTGTCTGATGGGTTTTTATTGATTTCCATGCAATCCAAATTTATTGGTTTGTAGGTAAAACAGGTGATTTCAGAAATACCCTACTTCAATTGATATATTTTTTTTACATTTACCCTTAGAAATTTAAAAAACCTGATGGAAACTCCTTTAAATACCGGCCTTTGCAAGGAAACTGTTTTTTCAGGATTTTTTAAAAATCATGCCCGTTCCCTGCGCAATTTCCTTATTTATAAATTCGGAAACGAACAATACGCCGAAGACATCACCCAGGAAACTTTCATCAAACTCTGGAAAAACTGTGCAGATGTTCCGGAGGAAAAAGCCAAATCGTACCTCTACACCATCGCCAACAATGCTGCCTTGAATGAGGTGGCACACGAAAAGGTAAAATTGAATTACCGGAAAAACCATTCCAAAAATGACCGTTCAGATGAAAATCCTGAATTTTTGTTCGAAGAACAACAATTCAAAGACAAACTGTTGCTGGCCATACAAAACCTGCATGAAACCCAACGAACTGCTTTTTTGATGCACCGTATTGACGGAAAAAAATACGCCGAAATAGCCGAAGCTTTAAACATCAGTGTCAAGGCCGTTGAAAAAAGAATACACTTGGCACTACTGGAATTGCGTAAGGAATTTGAACATTTCAGGTAGGGTAATTACACCTTAACCTGTTTTATAATAAAATAACCCGGAAATGGAAGAAAATTACCCATTGGCGAAGTGGCTGAATGACGAACTGACCGAGGCGGAGTTGGAAGCTTTCCGACAGGAACCCGATTACGGTTTGTACCAGAAAATACGTGAGTTTTCATCTGAACTCACTACTTCGGGCTATGACGAACAGCAGCTACTCGACCAAATACTGTCAACCAAAAAAGCACAGCCGAAAACCATTTCGATGTATTCTGCTTGGTGGATGAAAGTGGCTGCCATTTTGGTGCTTGCCCTTGGCATGTATTTTGCCTTCATCGCTTTTTCTGCCGAAACACAAACAGCCGTAAACGGACAGCAAACTGCTTTTTTATTGCCTGATAACTCCGAGGTATTGCTCAATTCGGGTTCTGAAATCACCTACAAAAACTGGAATTGGGACAGCAACCGCAACCTGCAATTGACAGGGGAAGCCTACTTCAGGGTCGCCAAAGGCAAAAAATTCCAAGTAATAACCGGGCTCGGAAAAGTAACGGTACTGGGAACCCAATTCAATGTAAAAGCACGCAACAACCGTTTTGACGTGAGTTGTTTTGAGGGAAGGGTAAAAGTCAATTACCAGAACCAGCAGGTCATAATCACTAAAGGGCAAACGGTGGCTTTCGCAGACCATCAAAAAATAATCAGCCAAACCATTTCTGATACCAAACCACAGTGGACCCTACGTCAAATGGCATTCGAAAAAGCCGGACTGTCTGATGTTTTTGATGAAATTGAACGGGTCTATGATATCACTATAGACAGTGGCAACCTGCAATCAGTGCAACTTTTTTCAGGAAAACTACCGTCAGACAACATTGATATTGCTTTGCAGGTTATTGCTTCCACCTATCATTTGAAAATCAATAAAACTGCTGCAAAACACTATGCCCTCGAACCCTTAAAGTGATGCCAAAAAAGATTCTCTTCAGTTTGTTGTTCGGTTGTTTTGTTTTGGGTTTACAGGCACAGGACAAAACAGTTTTATTGAAGAACCTTCTTGATGAGTTATCTGCAAAACACCAAGTAAGTTTCAGCTATATTGAAGAAGAAATCATTATTTTCAAACTGGTTCCGCCCGACGACAAACTAAACCTGAAAGAAAAACTCGCCTACATTACAGCCAAGACCAAAATCCAATTCCGGTTTATTGCAGACAATTTTATCTCGGTACTCAATGACCAAAAACTCGACAAGCCCTTTTGCGGGTATCTGTTTGACAGTGAAACCCAGCAACCCATAGCTGCTGCCAATGTGCGCATCACCCGAACGAATTATGCGGTTTCCACAAATGAAAAAGGGTATTTTGAATTGTTGTTGCGCTCGCCCAATGACATTGAAGTGACCCACGTGAATTATGAAAAAATCATCCTCAAACCCGGGCAACTTTATATCGGAAACTGCCCTACATTTACACTGAAACCAGTCATCAACGAATTGGATGAAGTGGTAACCGAAGTATACCTGACCAAAGGGATTGCCAAAAAAGCAGACGGATCTTATGAGATAAAACCAAAAAAATTCGGTTTGCTTCCAGGCTTGACGGAACCCGATGTATTGGAAACCATCAAGCAGATTCCTGGTATAAGCAGTACCGATGACACCCATTCCAACATCAACATCAGGGGTGGCACGCACGACCAGAATTTGTTTCTTTGGAATGGAATCCGGCTCTTCCAGACCTCGCATTTTTTCGGATTGATTTCTGCACTGAATCCACACCTGGCCCAAAACATCAAAGTAATCAAGAACGGAAGCAATCCGTTTTACGGGGAAAGTGTTTCGGGTGTAGTAGACATTTCTACGCACAGTGCTGATATTGGGCAGCGGAAGGCTTCGGTGGGGCTGAACTTAATCAATTCTGATTTTTACTGTAAGTTCAAATTGACCGAGGCAGCCGATATTGAGGTAAGCAGTCGAAGGTCATTTACCGACCTCATTACTACGCCAACTTATAAAAGTTACTACAACCGCATTTTCCAGAACACTGCCGTAAGAAGCATCAATACCGATCAACTGCTTAATTACTATAATGATGAAACCTTTTATTTTTATGATTTTACGGTACAGTACCATCAGAAAATAAAACGTCACAGTGACCTGTATTTTGACGCTATTACCATATACAACAAGCTGGATCTGACCGAAAGTAAGGTAGAAAATATCTCAACCATCACCAAAAACAGCGTCCTGGAACAGCAAACCATTGGTGGAAGCCTTAGTTTTCAAACCCATTGGAATACAAAAAGCACCAGTGAAATACAAGCTTACGGGTCGTATTATGGCATAAGGTCTGGTTATGAGTCGATTGAAAGCAGCCAGGTATCAGCCCAGGAAAATAAAATTCTCGACATGGGCATACGGTTAAGGAACAGCCACCAATTGAGCGGAAAATTTCAATTCAACAATGGCTACCAATTCAATGCGATAGGCATTAGGAACAACGACCGGGTGAACAATCCTCCATTTTCAAGAAAAGACCATGACCTGCTGCATACCCATGCATTGATTGCAGAGATGCAGTATACTTCTGGCAATACCAAACTGAAAACGAATTTTGGGCTTCGTGGCAACTACATCACTGAATTTAACCTATTGGGTATTGAACCCCGCTTACAATTGAATTATACCCTGCTTGAAAATTTGCAGCTTGAAATCCTGATGGAGCAAAAAAGCCAAAATGCCTCACAAGTTGTTGAACTGGCGCAGGATTTTTTGGGGGTGGAAAAAAGACGCTGGGCCTTGTCTGACAATGAAGCAGTGCCCATTATAAAAAACAAGCAGCTGGCCTTGGGATTTACCTTCAAAAAAAACAAATGGCTGGTCAGTCTGGATAATTATTACAAAAAAGTAAGTGGCATTACCAGCAGCAGCCAAGGGTTCCAGAACCAATTGGAATTTATAAAAATGAACGGCAGTTATACCGTTTTGGGTAATGAAATATTGGTGCAGAAACAATTCCAAAAATTCATTTCGTGGGTGAGTTATTCGTATACAGATAATAAGTATTCGTTCGACAGCTACCGGACCCCAACTTTTCCAAACAATTTTGAAATCAGGCATTCCCTTGCCGCTGCACTGATTTATGATGACAGCAAATTAAAACTGGCCCTGGGTTCGCGTTGGTTTACCGGAAAGCCTACCACCATACCATTATCTACAACGCCTTGGTCTACCACCATTATCTACGGGCAACCCAATGCTGACCGTTTAAAAGCCTATTCCCAAATCAATCTTTCAGGCAGTTATAATTTGAACTGGACCAAAAGCGTACAATTGGTTATCGGATTATCGGTACAAAATATATTTAACGTCAAAACCATCATCAACCAGAATTACAGAATCAATCCAAATACCAACAGCGTAGAAGAAGTCAATACCTATGGCTTGGAACGGTCACCGAATGCTTTTTTCAGGTTCAATTTTTAATTTTTTTTGAAAATTTCTTTTTTACCGCTTTATTGCTAATTTTGAAGTGATGAAAAAAGAAAACAACCTCGCCCTCGGTATTTCAGAACCAGAAAAAGTGGCTGATTATCTTAACGGTCTCGAACATCCGTTAAAGGAACTGGTGTTTGATTTACGCAAAATAATCCTGGCTGCACATCCTGAGGTAGGCGAAGGCATTTATTGGAACGCCCCTACTTTTTATTATACCGGTTCAATGCCGCCGTTTGACCCGAAAACCTACCGGCGTTATATAGTCGGGTTCAATTTTTACAAACAGGAAGCCCTACGACTTATTTTTCTCAGGGGTGCTGATGCCAATAATAATGCCGGGTTGCTGGAAGGTGATTATAAAGATGGGCGCCGCATCATTACTTTTAAAAGTACTGAAGAAGTAAAAAAACACCAGGAAGCCCTACAGCAAATCATAAGGGAACTGGTAGGCAAAATGACAGATTGATTACATTCTTTCCGGAACTTCAATGCCCAACAGGCCGAATGCTGATTTGATGGTGTCGGCCACTTTACCCGACAATTGCACCCGGAACACTTTACGGTCAAAATCGGCTTCCCCTAAAATAGAAACGGTCTGGTAGAACGAATTGTATTCTTTCACCAATTCGTAGGTATAATTGGCTACCAAGGCCGGACTGTGGTTGTGGGCCGCATGCTGGATGATTTCGGGAAATAAATCGATTTGCTTGATGAGTTCTTTTTCTTTCGGATGCAAGGTTGGCAGGGCTTTTCCTGTAGACAGGTCAAAATCGGCCTTGCGCAAAATGGATTGAATCCGCGCATAGGTATATTGGATGAAAGGGCCGGTGTTTCCGGCAAAATCTACCGATTCTTCCGGGTTGAACATCATCTGTTTTCTCGGATCGACCTTGAGCATGTAATATTTGAGTGCCCCCAAACCAATGGTTGTATATAATCTGGCTTTTTCGGCGTCTGAATAACCCTCCAATTTACCGAGTTCTTCAGAAATGGATTGGGCCGTAGTGGTCATTTCGGCCATCAGGTCATCGGCATCGACCACCGTCCCTTCACGCGATTTCATCTTTCCGGAAGGCAGTTCGACCATACCATAAGACAGGTGATAAAGGTTTTTGGCCCAGTCAAAACCCAGTTTTTTGAGTATCAGGAACAATACCTTGAAATGGTAATCCTGCTCATTCCCAACGGTATAGACCATTCCGCCGATATCCGGGAAATCTTTTACCCGCTGGATGGCAGTACCGATATCCTGGGTCATGTAAACGGCTGTACCGTCTGAGCGCAGTACAATTTTCCGGTCAAGGCCGTCAGGCGTCAGGTCAATCCAGACCGAACCGTCAGGGTCTTTTTCGAAAATGCCTTTCTCTAACCCATATTGCACGACTTCCTTACCCAATAAATAGGTATTGCTTTCGTAGTAATTTTTGTCAAAATCAACGCCGATGGTTTTATAAGTTTGCCCAAAACCGTCATACACCCATTGGTTCATGGTTTTCCAGAGTGCGATGACTTCCGGTTTTCCGGCTTCCCAATCGAGGAGCATTTGCTGGGCTTCCAAAATAGATGGGGCTTGCTTTTTGGCTTCTTCCTCAGATTTTCCTTCAGCCATCAGTTGCGAAATTTCGGCCTTATACATTTTGTCGAATTCCACATAAAAATTCCCTACCAATTTATCGCCTTTCAAACCGGTAGATTCAGGCGTTTGGCCATTGCCGAATTTCTGCCAGGCCAACATCGATTTACAGATGTGGATACCGCGGTCATTGACAATCTGGGTTTTATAGACTTTTTTACCCGAAGCCTTGATGATTTCGGCTACCGAATAACCCAAAAGCACATTCCGGACGTGCCCAAGGTGCAATGGTTTGTTGGTGTTGGGAGAAGAATATTCGACCATGACGGCTTTTTCATCTTCTTTTACAGGGACGAAACCATGGTGTTGATCTGCTGCGATTTTATTGAAAAGTGCTACATAAAACGCGTCGGAAATCACGATGTTCAAAAAACCGGCCACCACGTTGCATTTTTCGACTTCTTTGACGTTTTCAGAGAGGTAACTGCCGATTTTGGTGCCGATTTCCACCGGATTGCCTTTGATGACTTTCAACAACGGGAAAATAACCAAAGTAATGTCACCTTCAAAATCTTTCCTGGTGGCCTGGAATTCGAGGGTTTCGATGCGTACATCAAAAAGTTCCTGAATGGCTTGCTGGATACTCGGAATTAAGATTTCTTGTAGTGACATGGTTGTTGTTTTTTAAGATGGCAAAGATACCATTATTAAGTGTTTTATGAAATTGAAAATGGGGTGTTAGGGTTAAAAAACAATTTGGAGGATTAAATTTGTAAGATTAATTCCTATAAATTAATAAATTTTATGTATTTCATCGATTTTATTTGCTTTTAATCGACATATATTACATCTTTGACCCGAAGAAAGTAAATACTTAAACACCCTTTTTGCCCCAAACAAAAAATGTTTAAAAAGTTAGATTAAACCATTTGAATAAGAAAATCCCTGAGTGCAGACTGGGGATTTTTTTATTGGGTGTCTACCACCTGATCAGGGCGCTGGCCCAGGTAAACCCACTTCCGAAAGCAGCCAGTACCACCAAATCTCCCTCTTTTATTTTTCCGGCTTCCCAGGCTTCGGTCAAGGCAATCGGGATGGATGCCGCCGTGGTATTGCCGTATTTCTGGATGTTGTTGAAGACTTGGTCATCCGTCAGGCTGAATTTCTGTTGGATGAATTGGGATATCCTTAAATTGGCTTGGTGCGGAATCAGTAAATCAATATCGGAAACTTCGAGGTTATTGGCTTTGAGGCCTTCATGGATCACTTCACTGAAGCGCACTACCGCATTTTTGAAAACAAACTGCCCATTCATATAAGGGTAATAACTTTCATCATCAGGGTTGTTGTCGGCAAGGATGTCTGAAACCCATCTTCCGCCCATGCCAGGTGCCAAAACGGCCAGTTCCTTGGCATGCTCGCCTTCAGAATGCAAGTGGGTTGAAAGGATTCCTTTGTTGGTATCTGCTTCACGGGTGAGCACGACAGCACCTGCACCATCTCCAAATATTACCGAGACACCCCTGCCGCGGTCGGTCATGTCAAGCCCCAACGATTGCAGCTCTGAAGCGACTACCAAAATATTTTGGTACATGCCGGTCTTGATGTATTGGTCAGCAATAGACAGGGCATAGATAAACCCCGAACATTGGTTGCGGATGTCAAGTGCGCCTATGGTTTTAAGGCCCAGTTCCTTTTGCAGGGCAACCCCAGGCCCAGGAAAATAATAATCTGGTGAAATGGTGGCAAATACAATAAAATCAATGTCGTCTTTCGAAACATCCGATCGGTCGATGGCAATCTGTGCTGCTTTTACCCCCATGGAAGTGGTGGTGTCTTCGCCCTTGATGATATGCCTGCGTTCCTTGATTCCGGTGCGTTCCTGGATCCATTCATCATTGGTGTCCATCAATTTTGACAAATCATCATTGGTGACCACATTGTCGGGCACATAAAAGCCCAATCCTTTTATTTTTGAATGATACATAATTTTATCGTTTTAGTAAAATAGTAGCCCAAAAATAAGCATCTTTTAAAAAGTATGCTACTTTGTGTATCTTTTTTATGATATTGTTGGTAGCGGCTTAGACAGAAACAAAAAAAGCCTCCGGTTCGGGAGGCTTTGTAAATTAAGATTATTTGCTATGATTCGTCTGAAACCGTGGCGTCAGGCGCGTTCTTTTTGACCGATTCAATTCCGTTTTCACAGGCGGCGTTGCTTTCATACATTTCGCTTGTTCCGATGATTTGTCCGTTGCCGGCCTTCAGGTTGAAATACGGGTTTCCTCCTGCCGATTGTTTTCTTTCGAAACGGCTGTCGTCTTGTGAATTCTTCCTTACCGATTCAATGCCGTTTTCGCAGGCCGCCTTCGTGGTGTAGCCTTCGCTGGATAAGATGGACTGGCCATTTCCGGCTTTCAGGTTGAACTGGAATTCACCATTTTTTCTTGTTGAAATTACAAATTTTCCCATTTTATAATTTTTTAAAATTAAACATTCATTGTGGTTACTTGGTTATTTTTACCGATTGTCTTCCGGTGTTGGTGTGCAGATTGAGTAAGTAAACGCCTTTCGGATACGGAAAGTCAAACGAATACCGCACTGTTCCTGCGGCTGCAATCTGGTCGAGTTTGAGTTGCCTGATTAATTTTCCGTTGACGGAATACAATTCGAGCACCAAATGGTCGCTTCCCCTGAAATCGACCTCCATATTGAGTTTGTCCTTAACCGGATTGGGGGAAACCCGCACCTCCAAAGGAATCCGAGCCTGTTCCTGAAAATTGGTATTGCCCAAGGTGGTAGACATTTTGTAGATTCCGGTACCTGAAGCATAAGCCACACTGTTATTCACGAAGAAAATCCGGTTCAGGTTACTGCCTACACCGGTGTTGGTCCAGGTGTCGCCTCCATCGAGGGTTTCATAAAATCCGGTATCGTGGCCACCCATCCAGCCATGGTTCTCTGTTACGAAACCAACGGCCTGCACGTCGTCGTCAGCCGGAAAGTTCTTGCTTGTCCAGTTTTGTCCGCCATCTGTGGTTTTGATCAATTTCCCTAAGTTGGGCACCACAGACTCCACAGAACCAAAAATGACATTGGTGTTACCGGCCAAAACCTGCAACTTCCAGACATATTCACCAGGGATACTGCCATTGAACAATACCGTCCAGGTAGCGCCGCCATCAGTCGTTTTCAACACCACGCCGCCATTGGCATTCTTGCCGGAAGCAAAACCTGTATTCTCATCAAGGAACAATACTTCCACCAAGGCATTGGCATAGGCACTCATATCAATATATTGCCAGGTAGCACCGCTGTCTGTCGATTTAATGAGGTAGGCTGGCGAAAAATAAGCGCCACAACCATAAACCGTGCTGGTTCCTACACAATCAAGTCCGCAAATGGCTGGCGGATTCGGGCTGATGTTGCTGACCTGGTTCCAGGTGGTTCCGCCATCAGTGGTTTTATAAAACCTGCCGGAAAGCGTCCCTAAAAACCCGATATTGGAGTTGAGGAATTCGATATTCCTGAAGTAATAAAATCCGCCCAAACCACCATTGGCAACCTGGGTGATCCAGGTCTGGCCGCCGTCTGTGGTTTTGTAAACCGAAGAATAATAGCCGTTGGCCGCCCATCCTTCATTTTCATTCAGGAAAAAAACATCGTCAAAACGCTGTCCGTTGCTGTTGGAAGGCACGTTGACCAAAGGCGCCCAAGTGTATTGTGCAGTGATTAAATTGGACAAAAAAAGAAAGAATATCCAGCTTTTTTTCATGTTGTATTTTTTTATAAAATTATAAAAAAATATGAGGCAGCGGATGGGACGTCTCATTTTTGGAAAAAATATTTTTCACCAAGTCACTTGTCTGTAACAACAATGATTAACTTTAGACCAATATTAAAATTAAAACCTAAACATCATGAAATTACGTTTATTGCTTTTCATCCTCGGTACCGGATTTTCTGCTTTGGCGCAGGAAAATGTGACCTACCAAAAACCGCCCGCATCAATCATGGCACTGGCCGACTACGAAAGGGCGCCATCGGTCAGTATGGATACCAAGAAAGAATACATGTTGCTCACTTACCGGAATACCTATAAAACACTCGATGAACTGAGCCAGGAAGAAATGCGCTTGGGCGGATTGCGTATCAACCCGGTTACCAATATTTCAAGTTCGGTTACT
>CAZXRX010000027.1:0-24180 GCA_964642945.1 uncultured Flavobacterium sp.
TTTGTATCGAATGCTTCCGTACAGGGAGCAGGATGGGTGGCCAACGTGACTTGTGGCCCGCCGCCGGTTTGTCCGAAGCCTACTGCGTTGACAACCGTGCTGCAAACCAATCCGGCAGGCCCGGCAGTTACTCCGGTTTCCATAAATGTCGGATGGACGGATATTGGCCCGGCAACCTCATGGTCTTATTATATCGTACCTTGTGGAACTACACCCCCTACAGCTGCAACTGTCGGAACGCCAATGGTGTCACCTACTTTTACACCACCCAACCTCCATTCGTTTTTAATTACAGGATTGACAGCAAATACCTGTTATAATATATACATCAAAGGAAACTGTACATCTACTTCGAACGGCGAAAGTACCTGGTCAAATGTATTGGTTGTTTCTACCCCGCCAACCTGCGGTAGTACATTTACCGATCCGGGAGGGGCAACAGCCAACTATCCGAACAATTCCAATACAACTACAACCATTTGTGCTTTGACAGCTGGTGATTTGGTATCGGTTACTTTTACTGCCTTTGCCTTGGAAAACAACATTGACTTTTTGAAAGTATATGATGGTCCGAACAATACTTTCCCACTTTTAGGAAACCTTACCGGAGGAACAATACCGGGCCCGTTTAATGCAACTTCTGCTTCAGGATGTCTGACTTTTGTTTTCACTTCTGATGGTAGCGGTCAACAATTAGGATGGCTGGCGAATGTTACCTGTGTTACGCCTCCGCCATGCCCGCAACCGACAGCATTGTCAGTAAGTGCCGTACTTTCGTCTTCAGCCACTTTAAACTGGACCAATATTGGTGTGGGTACTTCCTGGCAGGTATTGGCACAAACCTGTAATTTGCCTGCCCCGAATGCCTCAACATCAGGATGGTTAACAGTAACAGGAACAGCAACCACTTACACATTTACTACTTTAGCTCCACTTACCTGTTATAATTTTTATGTAAGGGCTGATTGTAGTTCCACTTCAAACGGATTGAGCTTGTGGACAGGACCAGTTTCTGCCACTACACAAGTAGCACCACCGGTATGTGGCGGAAATTTTGTGGATACGGGAGGCGCTACCGGTAATTATCCTGACAACTCCAATTCAACGGTACTTATTTGTCCTACCATAACCGGACAACAGGTTACAGTGACTTTTACCTCGTTCAACACAGAAGCCACTTTTGATGGTTTGTATGTCTATGACTCTAATACAGTTACACCAGCAGCCTTGTTGGCCAGTACCAATGGCCCCGGAAACGTGCCGGGTGGTTTGGCAGGATCGTATTGGGGCAACCTTACAGGAGGAAATTTACCCGGCCCTTTTACCGCCTCAGGCCCAAGTGGATGTCTGACCTTTGTTTTCAGGAGTGACACCATTATCAACAACCCAGGATGGGTGGCCAATGTAACCTGTGGACCACCTCCTACCTGTCCGAGGCCTACAGCTGTAACTCTGAGTGCTGTTACGCAAAACTCCGCTACTGTCAGTTGGACAGAAATGGGAACAGCCACACAATGGCAGGTTTTGATAATTCCGTCCAATGACCCTACGCCGACTGCGGCTACAACGGGATGGCAGACGGCTAATAGTACTACTTTCACCTACACACCATTACCGAATGCTCCTCAATTTAAAGTGTATGTTCGTGCCGTTTGTAGTGCCACTGACATCAGTTTGTGGTCTGTACCGGTTACCTTTACACGCCCTCCTATTTCTACCAGTACCACATTATATACAACCACTCAACTGGTTCAGGATGTATTGTTGAATTCGACCTGTGCTACGGTAACGAATATTACATCATCGACAGGAAGTAATTTCGGGTCTGCAAATGGTATTGGATATTTTAACCAAAACGGATCCAGTTTTCCATTCAGTCAGGGATTGGTATTAATGACGGGCGATGTGACCAGGGCTCCAGGACCCAATACAGAAGGTTTGAGTGATGGAGCAGCCGGATGGGGCGGAGATACACAACTCTTTAATTATATACAAGGACTTGGCATCGATCCGGGACTTACGAGCTATAACAATGCCACCAGACTGGAATTTGACTTTGTACCACTGATCAGCAATATGAGTTTTGATTTTATTTTTGCTTCAGAAGAATATGGTACTTTCCAATGTGACTTTTCAGACGCATTTGCATTCTTCCTGACCAACACCACAACCGGAGTTACAACCAACCTGGCCGTACTGCCAAGTACTACCATACCAATTTCTGTTGTGACCATAAGGGACCAACTTTACAATAATGGTTGTGCATCTGCAAATCCTCAGTATTTTGACAGTTTTTACGGAGCGGGCGGATTGGATCCGTTGGCAGCCCCGATAGACTTCAACGGACAAACAGTAGCCTTGACTGCCAGTTCTGCCGTAATACCTGGCCAACAATACCATATCAAATTGGTGATTGCCGACAGGAACGATTCGTTGTTTGATTCTGCGGTATTCCTGAAAGGAGGCAGTTTCAACATTGGCACCATCAACTTAGGTAATAATTTATTGGAAGCCAACAATACGGCACTTTGCGACAGTGCTTCGTTTACCATCCAAAGTGGTTTAAATCCTGCCAATTATACTTTTGCCTGGACTTTTAACGGAAACCCTATCCCTAACCAGACCGGTCCGAATTTAACCGTGACGCAAGAAGGTCTTTACAGTATTATTGCTACCTATATCAATACAACCTGTTCTGCAACAGGAAGTGTAACCATCGAGTTCTATGATCCTGTAGCTTCCGGAACCCCGAACAACCTTACGTTGTGTGATGCTTCAGGCTTTGGTCAATTTACCTTGAGTCAGAATAACGCCTCATCGTTGGGTGCATTAAACCCTACAGCTTATACCGTGGTTTATTATGGTACTATGGCTGATGCTACTGCTGAAGTTAACGCACTCCCTAACCTTTATACCAATACCACCGCATTTTTACAAACCATATATGTGAGGGTTGAAGATATTGTAACCGGTTGTTTTACCATCAAACCATTCAATTTGGTGGTGCAGGATTTGACGCCTTTCTTTAACATCACCCCTGCCTTTGCCCTTTGTACCGGAACCAGCGGAACCATTACCGTTACCCCGACCAATTACAACAATGCAGATGCAACATACACCTGGACCTTGGACGGCAACCCTTTCCCTGGCTCTACCAACCAAATTACCGTGACACAGGCTGGCGTTTATGCAGTTACCATCAACCATCAAGGTTGTATCAATACAGGACAAACAACGGTTACAATAGATACTTATCCGGTGCCGGATGCCCCTGCCAATGTAACAGCCTGTAACAGCTACAACCTGCCACCACTTACTGTAGGAAGTTATTACACCCAGTCAGGCGGACCCAACGGAACGGGAACTTTGATACCTGTTAACACGGCCATCACATCTACACAAACCATTTATGTATATGCACAAAACGGAACAGTTCCTTGTAGTGCGGAAAACAGTTTTGTGGTAACGATTGATCCATTGATTACACCAACGTTTACACAACTCGGACCTTATTGCATCAATGATACGCCGCAGGCACTTCCGGCTGTTTCCACTAACCCCGGCAATCCTATTAGCGGATCCTGGACACCTGCAACCATTGACACTACGGTGCCCGGAACGGTAGTATATACCTTTACGCCTGCTGCAGGAATCTGTGCCACAACGGCTACAATGAGTATTACGGTCAACCCGCTTACCACCCCGACTTTTGCCCCTATTGCAGACGTCTGCCAAGGAGGAACAGCGCAATCACTTCCCGGTACTTCCAACAACTTAAACAATCCTATTTCCGGATTTTGGACGCCGGCGGCTATTAATACCAATGTGGTCGGCCCTGTAACTTATACCTTTACACCAAATCCAGGCCAATGTGCCGGTACGACATCGATTACCGTAACCGTTATAGCACCTCCGGTACTTGCCCCGGTAAGCACCGTGAATGCATGTGACAACTACGTGCTTCCTGCTTTGGCTGTGGGTAATTATTTCACTGCCGCCAATGGTGTGGGCCCGATTACCAACCTGACATTAACCACCAGTCAAACGGTATATGTATATGCTCAAAGTGGTACGACGCCAAACTGTACTGATCAGGACAGTTTCCAGGTGAACATTACAACCTCGCCACAATTCACCATCACTGGTGGTTGTGATGGTGGTGAATATGTACTTCAGGTTATCGATACCAACTTCGCTGCCAATTCGGTAAGTTACAACTGGTCAGGACCAGGAAGCATTACCAACAATGGAAGCCCGATTGTAGTGGTTTCCGGAGCGGGCGATTATACTTGTACGGTTACCGCCTTGAATAATACCGGTTGTAGTACAAGCCACATATTCACCGCATCAGACACCAGTTGCCAGATCCAACAAGGTATTTCACCTAATAGTGACGGACTGAATGATTCGTTTGACCTTACGGGCTTCAATGTAGGCAAACTGAGCATCTTTAACCGTTACGGAAAAACGGTGTATTCCAAGTATGATTATGTCAATGAATGGTACGGACAATCTGATTCCGGAAATGAATTGGCTGACGGAACCTATTATTTTGTAATTGAACGCAAAGATGGCGGTGAAACAAAAACCGGCTGGATTTACATCAACAGGGAGAAATAATAGTTAACGCAAGTAAATAAAAAAAAGAGGCTGAAAAATCAGCCTCTTTTTTTATTGTAAACCATATTGGTCAAATAAATAAATGAGTGATGTCATGGCCGCAGCGCCCAATTCGAGTTCCCTTTTGTTGACGGCATCAAAAGTATCATTGGCCGCATGGTGGTAATCGAAATAACGCTGCGAATCAGGCTGTAATCCCACTTTAACAATTTTGTCTGATTTCAAAGGGCCGATGTCTGTGCCGGAATGCCCCTTCCGGAAAACATGCAAGAGGTAAGGCTCCAACAAGGGTTTCCAGCTGGCTATTTTCTGGTAATTGGCTTCGTCTGATTCTATGGAAAATCCCCTCGGCGAAAAACCGCCGGAATCACTTTCGAGCGCAAAAATGTGGTTTTCTTTATTTTTTTCGGCTTCTTGTCCATACTTCTGACCGCCTTTAACGCCATTTTCTTCATTCATGAACAAAACGGCCCTGATGGTGTTTTTAGGTTTGTAGCCGGTTTTTTTAAGTAATTCCAGAACAGCCATACTTTGCACGCAGCCGGCACCGTCATCGTGTGAACCATCTCCCAAATCCCAGGAATCGAGGTGTCCGCCCACTATCATAATTTTTTCAGGATTTTCAGTACCAGTGATTTCACCGATGACATTATACGAAAGTACGTCTTCATAAGCCTTACACGATTGTTTGAAATAAAAAGGGGCGGTCGGGTTTTCCTTAAGCAACTGGCTCATTTTTTCGGCACCAAGGGTGGAAATTGCCGCTGCCGGAATCCGGTTTTCTTTAGGTGTATCGCCATAATTGGTCATACCAGTGTGCGGGAAATCATCCAGACGCAAATTCATTGAACGGACAATGACACCCAATGCTCCTAATTTCCCTGCTTCGCGCGCACCAGAAGAACGTTGGTCTACACAACTCCCATAGGCATGGAAGGTTTCAATAAACTCCGGATTCATCGGGCGGTTGAAGAATACAATTTTTCCTTTGACTTTATCCTGCCCCAAGGTTTTCAGTTCATCGAGGCTTTTGACTTCGATGACTTGTGCAGTGAGTCCGTTTTTTGGTGTGGCCACAGACATCCCTAAGGCACAAACCGGAAAGCTGATTTTTTTGTTTCCGGTCAATAAATAAGCAACTTCTTTTTCTCCCCGCTCCCACTTGGGCACCATGACTTCCTGAAGATACACTTTATCCAGACCCAGTTTTTCCAATTCCTGTTTGGTATAAAGCACGCCTTTTTCGGCTCCCTTTGAACCTGAAAGTCGTGCGCCAATTTTATTCGACAAATCATCCAGCCAATGATAACAATGGCTTTCCGTCAGGGCTGCTTTATAGATTTTTTTCAGCATCAGGGAATCCTGTGTTTGTGAAAAGGCAAAGGAATTGGCCAAAAGCAACAAAAAAACTGTTTTTTTCATGGGAAGTAAATTTCTTTCAAAAATAAACCAAAAAACATTTGGTCAGACAAAATATATTAATTTACTTTGCAATTCAAAGTACTTTATTATGGAAGCTAAAGATTATTTAAAAGACATTCAGGACATCAAATCGATGATGGCGCAATCCTCACGTTTTATATCATTAAGCGGACTTTCAGGAATACTGGCCGGGATCTATTCTTTGATTGGGGCATTTATGGCTTACCAAACCATTCATTTTGACACGGCCACCGAAGGGAACTACCTGGATTTGGTGATTGATGAAGAAGCGACTTTACGCCTTGTTTTTATTGCCGTTGCCGTTATTCTGCTTTCTGCAGTAACAGGAATTGTATTGAGCAAAAGAAAGGCCGTAAAACAAAATGAAAACATCTGGAACCCTGCTTCGAAAAGGTTGCTTATCAATTTTTTTATTCCGTTGTTTACCGGCGGTTTTTTTATACTATATTTAATCGAGAAAAACAGTTTTGGGCTGGTAGCGCCGTTGACGTTGGTTTTTTATGGCCTGGCCTGTGTGAATGCCAGTAAATATACCTTGGGCGATGTACGCTATTTGGGATTGACCCAAATCCTACTTGGGCTGATTTCACTTTGGTTCCTGGGCTACGGGTTATTGTTCTGGGCCTTGGGATTCGGTGTCTGCCATATTGTTTACGGCAGCCTGATGCATTTCAAATACGATAAATAAAAGCAATTACATAAACGTGAAAACCATCATACAAAATATCAACAAGGCCTTTGACCACCGGATCCGGTTGGGCATTATGTCTGTATTGATGGTAAATGAAAGTGCCGATTTCAATATGCTCAAGGAATTGTTGGGGGTAACGGACGGCAACCTCGCCTCGCACACCAAAGCACTGGAAGCAGAAAATTATATTGCCATCGAAAAACAATTCATCGGGAAAAAACCCAATACCAGTTACCGTGCCACAAAGGAAGGTAAAACCGCTTTTACCGCCCATATTGATGCGTTGGAAAAACTGATCAAAAAAAGTTAACCTATTTTTTTATCAATTTACTTTGTATTTCAAAGTACTTTTAATTAAAATCATGAAAGAAAAAATCATCGAACTGCTCTACAAAACCATCAAAGGTCCTTACCAATTGTTCTTTAAAAAAAGTACCGCCTGGCCCATAGACATTACTGGCTTATTGCATTTTCCGGAAAAAAGCCTCGGGTATGAATTGGGCAATTTTCTGGTGCAGAACCATTTTGACATCCAGCCCAGCCTTGAAGAACACGATGTTTATCATGTGCTTACCAAAACCGGAACCACGGTAAAAGACGAAATCGATATGCAGTTTTACCTTCTGGGAAACGGCAAAAGAAGCCCGTTTGTGTTTATCGTCATCACTAACGGATTGCTTTTCTATCCATTTGCAATCAACCATTTTAAGGAACGCTATCAGAAAGGCAGGGACGCGCATCCGTTTTACGATCTCGATTTTTACAAAATGCTGCCCCTACCCATGACTTCAATACAAAATTCATTCAACATCAGGTAATTATGGAAACACTTCAGGATTTCAAATACTACTCCTTTTCAACCCAATTGGCCGTTCTTTCCTTTATTTCAGGATCCTTGTTTTTCATCGCTTTTTTTCTGTTGCCCCAACACGACGGCATCATCATTGCCGGATTGTGCTTTGTGATTTTCGCAGTCTTCTTCAACAGTTTGGCATTATTACATCTTCTATACCAACTATTGGCAGACCCTTCACACTGGGAACAGACCTTCATCAGGATATTGATTGTACTGGCCAACATACCCATTGCGATACTTTACCTCTACATCATTGCGCATTCATTTTAATCCACTTTTTTAAAATTAATTCTTAAATAACATTAAATTATGGAAAACCACGAACACCCGCACCCCGCACCCAAATCATTCTTTCAAACCAATACGGCCAAAATGATTATGGTCGGTATGCTCACTTTGGTATTGCTTATCCCACTGTTTTTTGTACAGGATTTGATTACCGAAAGAAGCCAGCGGCAAAAAGAAGTCGTTGCCGAAACAACCTCGAAATGGGGAGAAAGTGTATATTTTTATGGGCCGGTGCTCAAAATTCCTTACAAAGACCCCATTACCCAGCGGTTTGAAAATGCCTACTTTTTTCCGGAAGAACTCCAGAATGTTTCCGATGCCGAAATCAAGACGCCTTTGCAGCGCAGCATCTACAAATCAAATGTATTCACCGCCAAAATGCAGTTTACGGGTTTTTACGCTGCCCCGGCCTTCCAAAAAAAGAACATTCCTGATGAAAATGTGCTGTGGAACAAGGCTTCCATCCTTATCAGGACCACCAACCTCAAAAGTGTTAATGACGAAGTGAAGATTAAGTTCGGCACAAACAATTACACTTTTGAACCCATCCACAATAACCAGGACAACGATACTGTCGAGGCGCTCGAAACGGGTTTCATTGACTTTAACGCTATTAAAAGCAACCGTTTCAGCATGAACATTACCTACAACGGCAGCAAACAAATCAGTGTGGTACCGATAGGGAAAACCACCAGTGCCCAAATGGTATCGAACTGGAATTCTCCCAATTTCAATGGCAGTTTTATTCCGGTGGATAAAAAAATAACCAACAAAGGTTTTGAAGCGAACTGGAAAATATTGCATTTCAACCGTCCGTTTGCTCAGGAAAATTTCCAGGTATTGCCCAACTTGGGTAAATATGCTTTTGCGGTCGATTTCATTACACCCGTAGATGAATACCAACAGAACGAAAGGGCCTCCAAATACGGCTTTTTAGTCATCGGGCTGACCTTCCTCATTTTTTTCCTGATCCAATCAATCAGTAAAATCAACATCCACATTTTCCAGTATTCAATGATTGGGATTGCCCTGATTATGTTTTACACGCTTTTGATTTCGATTACCGAACACAGCAGTTTCAGTTTTGCCTATGGCATTGCGACCGCTGCCGTTGTGGTGTTGATTACGCTCTACTCGATTTCCATCCTCAAAAACAGGAAATTCCCCATGTTTATCGGGCTGTCCCTTTCGGTGTTATATGCCTTTATCTACGTCATCATCCAATTGGAAGATTATGCGCTGTTGGTAGGCAGTATCGGTTTGTTTTTCATTCTTTCATCGGTGATGTATTTTTCAAGGAAAATCGATTGGAATAAATAAATCCTGAGCATAAAAAAACCCCGAAAGATTTATAGCTGTCGGGGTTTTTGATTTTATTTTTTTTAATGTCCGCTTTCGAGTTCTGCCCCATCCATTTCGATGGTATCGACGTCTATATTTTGTTTTTTGAGTATCCCTTTCACCAAAACGGCAAACAAGGTCAGGTAGCCGAAGCAAACCACGCCCACAATATACGATTGATGGATGCCCACGATATCAGACAATTTTCCTTGTAATGGTGGGATGATTCCTCCACCCAAAATCATCATAATCAAAAAGGCAGAACCTTGTGAGGTGTATTTCCCTAACCCAATGATAGACAAACTGAAAATGGCCGGCCACATGATGCTGCACGCCAAACCACCTGCCAAAAATGCATAAATGGCAACAGTACCGCTGGTGGACAAACCAATGAGCATGGCCGCAATTCCGAAACAACCGAAAATAAGCAGGGTTCTGGCTGGTTTGTCTTTGCACAGAAAGAAAGCACCCACCTGAAGCAGCACACAAACCACATAATAATACAACGGCTGCATGTTTTTTCCAGACAAGATGTTGACGCCCAAAATAACACCAAAGGCAATGAGTGGAACCACAATCAGTGCCAAGGTTTTATTGGTTCCTTTCAGGTTGAAAACGCTGATGGCTCCGGCCCAGCGCCCAATCATGAGGCTTCCCCAATACATCGAAACATAAGGCGCAATATCTGACGATTGCATGCTCCCAAATTCCGGCAGTTTCAAGAGTTCGCCCAGATTGCTTCCGATAGCCACCTCAACCCCAACATAGGTGAATATGGCCAACATTCCCAAAATCAATTGCGGATACTGCATGGCGCCCCAACCGCTGGCTTTTTTCTGGGCAGCACCATACGAAAACAACAAACCTCCCACTACAACCACAAGCGCAAGCACCAAAAACCGCATGCGATAATTTTCGAGTGCTTCGGCTTCCAGTGGGCTTAGTAAGCTAATATCGGTTTGGTAAGATTTGAAGATGGGTACAAAGCAAGCCACCAGCAATACGGTCATGATGAGTAAGGTGCGCAGCGCTTTGTTGGCTTTTTCCATGGGCTCATTGGCAATTCCGGCGGGTACTTTTTTGGAAAAATAAAACAGTCCGGCAGCGGCAATGAACAACAACCCCACTCCTATATACAGCAAGACCACTTTGTTCAGTTCCAATGATTTTATTTGTTCGTCAGAGACCGAAGCCGCCGTTCCGAAAAGTGCAAAAGCGACGATTATGGGGCCTATGGTTGTCCCGAAAGAATTGATTCCGCCACCCAGGTTGACCCTGTCAGCCCCTGTTTTCGGATTACCGAGCAGGATGGCAAATGGGTTGGCAGCGGTTTGCTGCAACGAAAAGCCCAAGGCCACAATAAACAAACCGACCAACATTCCGGCGTAAAGATTGGCTTCTACAGCGATAATCATCGCACCGGCACCAAGGGCTGAGAACAGCAACCCGTAAACGATGCTCTTTTTATAGCCCCACTTCCCTACAATGTCCTTTCCGCTCATGTCGCCCAAGGCAAACAATAACAAAGCGCCAATATAATAGGCGGTATAGAAAGCAAAGTCCACCAGCTGTGACTGGAATTGGTCGAGTGAGAAATAACTTTTACAAAACGGGATGAAAATACTGTTTCCGGCGGCAATGAAACCCCAGAAGAAAAACACCGTAATCAGGGTATACAGTGCAGGATAGTTGGTTTTTACGGTAGTTGAACTCATAAAATGTGGTTTGTTGGTTAGTTGGCCCAAAAACAAAAGGTTTTTTGCGCCGGTAGCCAAATTTAATTTAATTTTTGACTTTTACCTATTTTACCATAAAAAAATCCCGATACAAACCGGGACTTTAAAATCAGGGATTAACCTGTATGTTATGGTACTATTTGCCATCGGCATAATCCTGCAGGTAACTGAAACGTTCCGTCAGTTTGCCGTTTTCGGTCATTTTGGCCCGTGCGAGGATACCGTCTTTATCTCCATTAAAAAAAGCAGGAATGACGTGCTGCATGAACATTTCGCCAAAACCTTCGCTGGCGTCTTTGGGCAATTCACAAGGCAAATTATCAACCGACATGACCAAAATCGAGCCCGGATGGGTGTAAGCCACTTCCTTGTTTTCAAAAGGCAGGTAGCCAAAAAACGGGTCTGCAATAGTGGAAGCCTTAATGGTACAGGCAATCGGTCCGTCTACATCACAGGAAATATCGGCCACCACTTTTATTTTACAGTCTGGCGCCATGAGCATTTCACGCGTCAGGATATCAGGGGAACCGTTGGCGTGGAAATGTCCGGCCATGAAAATATCGGCTACTTTGCTGAAACGTTCAAAATCTGAAGTATACAATTCCGGATGTTGGTAAAAGTCTTTGTTGCCTTCAGGTTTGGTGCCATCAATGCGTTTGTTATAATCGAGTACATCAATTTGGGTGTAAACGGGTTCTGAATAATTTTTGGAGAGAAAATCGGCAATGGCCACCTGTTTGATTTTCATCCCGTCAAGGATTTCTTTAGCGCCCATGCCTACTTTTCCGTGGCCGGTAAGCACAATTTTGATGTTGGGGAGCGTCTGGCGTCGGAGTCGTGCAATGAGGTCGTCTTTTCCGTGAAGCGTTTCTGCTTTGGGCAGGTTGAACAATTCGTATTTCATACCAAAACCACGCAGGCCGTTGTAAGCACCAACAATTCCGGCATAGCGTCCGAAACCAATCAGGCGTTTGTGGTTGGCATCAACTATGGTTTCGTGGTCGTAAAGATCAATGTTTTTTTCGAGTAGGGCCTTGAGCAATTTTTGGTTGTGGGCCTGTTTTTTGATGGTATGCGAAAAGAAAAAGTACTTTTTATTCGGAATCAAGGCATCTACAGGAACTTCTTTTACCCCAAACAGCACATCGCAATCGGTCATGTCGGTGGCGACTTCGATACCCAAATCACTATATTGTTCATCCGTAAAAACACGGATGTCGGAAGACTCAACCTTAATTTGGGCTTCGGGGTGTTCTTTTTGCAGGCGGACCAGTTCTTCAGGGGTAAATACTACCCGTCTGTCGGGTGGGTTTTTTCTTTCTTTGATGATGCCAAACTTCATTTTTAAAGCTATTTTTTTAATCGTTCCAAAAGTAGTTGTAACCAAATCGTTTTCAAAACTTTTTAGGAAAATTAATACGGTGTTTTAACAGCTGTAAATCAGGAAGGTGAATTCAAAAACCCGTTTTTGTCAAAAGTTGTTGACGGAAATGGGAGCATTTTAACATTCGGTTATCTATATTTGTGTTTCAAGTTGCTAAAAATGAATGCTACCCGCGGCCAGACTGCCTATCTTTTTTTATTGTTTGTCTTCTTTTTATCGGTAGGTTGTAACCAGTCCGGAAAAAATACGGCTGTGACTGTCAGGAAAAAACCTGCCGTGCCTTATGCGATGCTGCCTCCGGAGCAAGCCTTACCCACCCTTCCGGCTTCCTACCTGAAGAAGAAAAAAACCGAAATCGAACATTTCTTTGCCCATAATTTCTCCAAGGATTTTGAAAATGTGAGCTTTTTGGTGGCACAAAACGGCCAGATTATTTTTGAAAAATACGAAGGTTATGCCGACAAAGGAAACAACATCCTGAATTCGGCCGACACGCCTTTGCACATCGCTTCGGTTACCAAAGTGCTTACAGCTTCGGCCATCCTCAAATTGATTGACGCCAAAAAAATCAGCCTCGACCAAAAAGTAACGACCTTGTTTGAAGGGTTTCCGTATCCGGACGTGACCATCCGCACCTTGCTCAACCACCGCAGCGGACTTAAAAAATACAATTATGTTTGTGATGACAAGGCGGTATGGGGACGAGACAAAACGCTGACCAACAACGACATTTTGGATATCTTTACGAACAAGAACATTCCGTTGGATTACCGCACTGATACCCATTTCAGCTACAACAACACCAATTATGTACTGCTGGCCCTTATTATTGAAAAGGTAACGGGGATGAAATACAGCAAGGCGATGAAACAAATCATTTTTGATCCGTTGGAAATGACCCATACCTTTGTGTTTGACGAAACCACAGCCCATGAAAAAGCCACACCGTCATATAAATACAACTACCAGAAATATCCTTTTGACTTTTTGGATGCCGTTTATGGCGACAAAAACATCTACTCTACCCCACGCGATTTGCTGAAATTTGATTTGGCCCGCAATGCCCCACACTTTTTGAGTAAGGCCTTGCTGAAAGAAGTATATAAAGGGTACAGCTACGAAAGCAGGGGCATCAAAAATTACGGGTTGGGTATCAGGATGCGCGAATGGGACACCGGCCAGACCCTGTATTACCACAACGGCTGGTGGCACGGCAACACCTCGAGTTACATCCCTTTACGGAAAGAACACGCCGTCATTATCGCCTTATCAAATAAATTTACCCGCAAAACCTTCCAGATGAAGCGTTTGTCTGCCTTGTTTGGCGATTATCCGTTTACGTTGAAGGATACCGTAGGGGGTGAATGATATTTTTCGAATAAATTGACTATCTTTGTGGCCTGGTTTTTGCAATACAGAACCTGTAATACCTGGGGTCGACTGGTTTTGACAGCGGGTGGAACTAAACAGTAAGCACGTCGAGCTTTGTACTTTCAGCTCGTAAATCCGAAGGTGCAACACTATACACGGCGAAAATAATTACGCTTTAGCTGCATAATCCGAATCATAGTAAGATAATGCCACGTTCCTGCAAGGCAGGAAAGCTGGATTCACCTCAAAAGCCTTGGTTTATGGCGGTTGGTCAAGGTGAACCGTAAAAGTAAACCTAGGAAAGGTAATGTCCTGAATCCTTTCTGACATTAATAGGGCTAAGCACCAGGCCGCTGTCTTTGGCATAGCCTGATGTCGAAAACCCAATCGGAGACTAAACGTGTAGAAAGCTCTTTGGTTGCCTGTTTGGACGGGAGTTCGACTCTCCCCGACTCCACATCAAGCGCAGCGCGGCACGGCTACCGCCGCGCAGCTTTAAAAAGAAAATCCGCCAAGTTCACTTGAGCGGATTTTTGTGTTTAAAGATGCCTGCCTTTTCAAGGCGGTTAGCATTTATCTGTCTTTACCAGACAGATGAATGCAGAAACCGCATTTGCATTAGCGGAACGGCGGAGACGTGCGCAGCAACCAGCAACCCTTCCCGACTCCACAGAAGCCTGTAAAACATTGGCTTTACAGGCTTTCTTGTTATAATATCCAATAATATTTTGTCAAATTAAAACACCTATTTTCAAGTCAAAGACAATCAATATTTGAAAAGTTAAAACACCACAACCCATATGGTCCGTTTTATTTTTCATCTGCCCAGCAGCTGTTTTTCTGACTAATTAAAAAAAGCCCCGGCATTACACCGGGACTTCACAAAAACAACCATCCAGATTAATGTATGATAGCAGTTGGAGTATTGTATGACCAATAATTAATTGGCAAAAACATAATCAATGTCAAACCCGTGGAATTCAGATACTGTTTCCATTCCGGTTTCCTGTTCTTCAACAGAAGGCTGGGTTTCAACCTTGTCGTTTTGATCTTCCGGACATTCATTGTTCATGAAACATTTGAGATGCCCCAATAAGGTGTGTTTTTTCATGGTATTTATTTTTTGATTAATTTATTCCCAGCCGCCGCCCAATGCGCGGTACAATTCAACATTGGAGGCGAGTTGTTCTTTTTTTATGAAGGCCAGTTCGAGTTCCGCCTGCAATAGGTTTCCCTGTGCAATATTCACCTCCAGATAAGTGGCCATACCACTTCTAAAAAGCAAATTGGCATTGCTTACAGCTTTTTTAAGTGTTTCCACCCGCTCCTTGGCCAAGGTATACTGCTCTTTTTGTTTTTCAATTTTTGCCAATGCGCTTGATACCTCCCCAACCGCGGTCAAAACAGCTTGACGGAACTGGATTACTTTTTGGTCGCGTTGCAGTTTTGCAATTTCATATTGGGTTTTCAATCGCTTGTTGTTCAGTAAAGGCGCCGTAAGTCCTCCCGCAACCGAACCGAAAAGTGAAGCCGGAATAGTAAACCAATTGCTCAGTTCAAAAGAATTTACGCCTCCTGACGCTGTTATGGTCAACGAAGGATACAAGCTCGCTTTGGCAATCCCAACCTTGGCATTGGCTGCCTGTAAGGCCAATTCGGCACTTTTGACATCGGGGCGTTTACTCAACAATTGCGACGGAATTCCGGCAGCCAGGTTTTCCTTTACCACAATCGATTCCAGTTTGCTTGCCCGTTCTGTTGCTTCCGGAAACGTTCCCGAGAGCACACCCAACGCATTTTCCTGCAACTGTATGTTTTTTTCGAGTTCCGGGATCAATTGGGCGGCAATGAGTCGTTGCGCTTCAGTTTGTTCCTTGGCCAAAGAAGTGACCTGGCCTGCATCAAATTGCAGCTTGACTCCTAACAACGTATTGTCATTCAGCTCCAGTGTTTTTCTGGCGATTGCGAGTTGTGCATCCAGCATCAACAAGTCGTAAAACCCGTTCGAAACAGCTGCAACGATGGCGGTCTGCAGGGCCTTTTTGGCTTCTGAAGTCTGGAGGTATTCGGCTTGGGCTGCTTTTTTTCTGTTTCGGATTTTACCCCAGATGTCGGCTTCCCATGAAAGGTTAAGTCCGGCAGCAAAATCTTCCACGTGATTGGTGCCCAATGCCTGATTGAGATTCATCCCGTTAAAGGTATTTTCAGAAAGATGATTCGTAGAAGCCGTAGCAAAAGCGTTGACTTGTGGCACATTGCCCCATTTGGTTTGTTTGAACTGTTGGTTGGCAATAGCGATATTCTTTTCGGCAATCTGTAAATCGTTGTTTTTGGCCAACGCCACATCAATAAGTTGTATCAGGTCGTTTTCTTCAAAAAAATCCTTCCATTTGATATCGGCTATGTTCGTCGTATCGGTAGTGACTGTATTCCTGAAATTTTGAGGTAATCCGGCAGCTGGCCCTTCCTGGGAAAAGAGGGAAAAGCCAGACCATAGTGCCAGAAGTACCGAATAGGTTTTTATATACTGTATCATAATTTTATTTTTATTAGTTGGTTGCTGTTTCGGAGCGCTTTTCGTTGTTCAACACAGCCAAAGGTTTGCCGGTTACTTTTTCCTGTAAATACTGGAAGGTGATGAACAAAACCGGTATGATGAATATTCCGAGGATTACTCCCGAAACCATTCCTCCTGCCGCGCCGATACTGATGGAATGGTTACCCAAAGCCGATGGCCCCGTGGCGCGCATCATGGGGGTCAATCCTACCACAAACGCAAATGAGGTCATGATAATCGGGCGCAAACGCAGTTTGGCGGCTTCCAATGCTGAGGCCAACAATGATTTTCCGGCTTTTCGCCGCTGCACGGCATATTCGACAATCAGGATGGCATTTTTGGCCAGTAATCCGATGAGCATAATCAGGGCAACCTGAACGTAAATATTGTTTTCAATCCCGGTTAAACCGATGGCAGCAAAAACCCCGAAAATACCTGTCGGAATTGATAACAGCACTGCCATCGGAAGGATATAGCTTTCGTATTGCGCTGCCAAAAGGAAGAACACAAACAGTAAACTCAATCCGAAAATCAGGGCCGATTGCCCGGAGGAATCAATTTCCTCCTTGGTCAACCCGGAGAATTCAATGGTGTAGCCTTTCGGCAATTTGGATTCGGCTACTTCCTGAACCGCATTGATGGCGGCTCCCGAACTGAATCCGGGTTTGGCAATGGCATTTACGCCAATGGAATTGAACAGGTTGTAACGCGATGCCGTTTCCGAGCCATTGATTGGTTTCATTTTTACCACAGACGCTATCGGCACCATTTCGCCCTGTCGGTTTTTGACAAAAATATTGTTCATTGATTCGACATTCGTCCGTGAAGCCGCATCAGCCTGCACCATCACACGGTAATATTTCCCAAAGCGGTTGAAATCAGACGCCTGCGCACTTCCGTAATAGGTTTGCATCGTTTGCAGGATATCCCGCACATTAACACCAAGCTGTTCGGCCTTTATATCGTCGACTTCCATTTCGAGTTGCGGATAATCGGCTTTGAAACTGGTAAAGGCAAATGCGATTTCCGGACGTTTCATCAATTCGCCGATAAAGGCATTGCTAATACCGCTGAATTTACTGATACTTTCGCCTGTTTTATCTTTCAGGACAATATCCAAAGCATCGACATTACTGAAACCCGGAACGGTCGGAAACGTAAACACAAAGAAATTGGCACCTTTTATTCCGGCAAGCCTTCCGCGTACATCGTTCATGATGTCGTTGATGTCTTGCTGTTCGCCGCGTTCTTTTGCCGGTTTTAACAGGATGAAAGCAACCCCGGCCGAAGCACTGGTGGAAGACGTAAGCATGTTAAATCCTGAAATGACATTCAGTACTTTTTTGGAAGGCAGGTTGCCTAAAGTGCCTTCAACTTCCTTCATGACGTTTTTGGTCCGTTCCAATGAAGCGCCTGCCGGCATGGATAGTGAAATCGCAATAAAACCTTGGTCTTCCGATGGGATAAATCCGGTTGGCGTGGTTTTTACCATGTATACCGTGGCCAAAATTACCACAGCCAATCCGCCGAAACTCAGCCATTTGTTTTTGATTAAAAAGCGTAGGCTGTTGATGTATTTGTTGGTCAGTTTGGTAAAGCCCGAATTGAATCCGATAAAGAATTTTTCCTTGAAATTCTTGGGTGCTTCTGCGGTATGGTGGTGATCGTCATGCGGCACATCTTTCAAAAACAATGCGGCGAGCGCCGGGCTCAAAGTCAATGCATTTACCGCCGAAATCACAATTGCGATGGCCAACGTGAAGGCAAACTGTCGGTAAAACACACCCGTAGAACCCTGCATGAATCCGACAGGCAGGAACACCGCCGACATTACCAAAGTAATCGAGATAATGGCTCCCGTGATTTCGCTCATGGCAGATGTTGTAGCGGCTTTGGCAGAGAGTTTTTTGCTGTGCATCTTTTCATGGACGGCTTCGACCACGACAATGGCATCATCGACGACAATCCCGATGGCGAGCACCAAGGCGAAAAGCGTCAGTAAGTTGACCGAGAAACCGAAAACCTGCATGAAAAAGAAGGTTCCGAGTATCGAGACCGGAACCGCAATAGCCGGAATCAAGGTCGCCCTGAAGTCCTGAAGGAAGAGGAACACGACAATAAATACCAGGATGAACGCTTCAATCAACGTATGCTCTACCTGCTCGATAGACATATCCAATGAATCTTTGGTATTGTACAAAATGAGGTGTTTTACATCTTTCGGAAAATCCTTTGAGGCTTTTTCCATCATGGCTTTTATCGCAATCTGGACGTCGCTGGAATTGGAACCCGGCAATTGGAAAATACCGATATTGAGCCCCGATTTTCCGTCAATGCGCGTGTTGCTTCCATACGAATACGAACCAAATTCGACGCGTGCCACGTCTTTCAAACGCAGTACTGAACCATCGGCATTGGAATGGATGACAATGTTTTCATAATCAAGCGGCTTGTTCAATTTTCCTTTGTATTTGATTACATATTCAAATGCCTGCTTGCTGCCTTCGCCAAACCGGCCCGGAGCGGCTTCGAGGTTTTTATCCTGAATGGCAGCCAAGACTTCCTGCGCGCTTAATTTATAAGCAGCCATTTTGGATGGGTTGAGCCAAACACGCATGGAATAATCCTTGTTTCCTCCAAAAATAAAGGCCTGCCCCACGCCCGGAATCCTTTTCAGGTCGGGAATGATGTTGATCTGTGCATAATTGGTCAGGAAGGTCTGGTCGTATTGCTTTTCATTTTCGGTGTACAGGTCGACCACCATCAGCAGACTGTTTTGCTTTTTGGTCGTGGCGATGCCCGCCTGTACGACTTCGGCCGGTAACTGGCTGGTCGCCTGCGAAACCCTGTTCTGTACGTTTACCGCCGCCTGATCGGGATCGGTACCCAATTTAAAGTTAACGGTGATGACGAGCGAACCGTCATTACTGGCAGTCGAACTCATATAGCTCATATTCTCTACCCCGTTGATGGCTTCTTCTAAAGAAGGTGCTACCGAACGCAAAACGGTTTCGGCGTTGGCGCCCGGATACAGTGCCACAACCTGAATGGCAGGCGGTGCAATATCTGGGAATTGCTGCAGCGGAAGTGCCTTTAACCCAATGAAACCGAGGATCACTATGAGTATAGCGATGACTGTTGACAGCACGGGTCTGTCAATGAATTTTTGTAACATGATAAAAGTTGTTGGTTTTTTTATTAAAGTTTGGCGACTACTTTTTTAGTGGTGTCAGGAATGATGGTCGCTCCATCAGGCAGGTTTTCGAAGCCTTTAAGCACGATACGGTCGCCCGAACTGATGCCTTCGGCGATAAGGTAATCAGTACCTGTTTTTCCGGAAACGACAACCGGCTGTCGGCTTACCGTATTCTTTTTATCGACCAGGAATACATAAACTTTGTCCTGGATTTCGATGGTAGCATCCTGCGGGATCACAATCGATTTTTGATGTTGGATACTGATTCTTACCCTCCCGGTATTTCCCGAGCGCAACAATCCGTCGGTATTTGGGAATTTGGCCCGTAAGGTGATCGCACCCGTGGTTTTATCAAACTGACCGTCGACCATATCAATTTTACCCGTTTGCGGATAGACCGAATTGTCGGAAAGTACCAGGGAAACCGGAGCTAATCCTTTTAATTTATCTTTGATGGTATGGCCTTTGTATTGTGTTTTGAAATTGATGAAATCGTTTTCACTGAGCGAAAAATACGCATACACTTCTTTGGTATCGGAAAGGGTTGTCAATGCTTCCGGATCGGCTTGACTGATTAAACTTCCTTGTTTCTTGGGTAACCTTCCGATGTAACCGCTTACCGGTGCCTTGATTATGGTGTAACCTAAATTGATTTGTGCCGTTCCGACCACCGCTTTGGATTGCGCTACTGTAGCTTTTGCCATAGCGAGATTGGCTTTGGCGGTTTTCAGCTGATAATCGGAAACCACTTTATTCTGCACGAGTGGCGTAAGTTTTTCTACTTCGAGTTGGGCGTTGATTAGGGCCGCTTGGGCCGCATTCAGGCTGGCAGTGGCGTTATTGTATTGCTGGCGGTACGGATTTTCATTGATCTTGAACAAAGGTTGCCCGGCAGTGACATAAGCGCCTTCATCCACAAATACCTTATCCAAAGTACCATTTACCTGTGGCCTGATTTCTACATCGGTTTGGCCTTGGATGGCTACAGGATATTCGGTATCGGTAGTGGCAGCCGCGTAAGCAATATCAAGAACCGGTAAGGTTGCAGGTCCGGCAGCCGGAGGAGCAGCATTTTTGTCGGCGCAGCTTGCCAAAATCAGCGCGATTAAGCTTAGGGTAATGATTTTTTTCATAGAATTGAATTTGATGGTTAGTATTGATTTTTGTGCTTGGTTTTTGTGATTCGATTTCATGTTGTGGTCCTTGTTAAGTTCTTTATTCTGAAACGATTGTTCCAGAATTAAAGCTGGTTTAAAAAAATTATATAGGTTTTGGCACATTCATTTTTTTGAAATGATTGTTCCAGAATTACCGTTAAAAAAAAGTATTAGCGCGTAATACTTTTGATCAGGTATTCCGACATCCTTTTGATGATGATCGGATCCTGATTCAGGATGAAAGCCTGCTTCCAGCCCGTAAATGTTGTCATGATGTATTCTGCCAGTAACGCCGCATCTTCCCTGCTGTCCAGTTCCTTGTCATCAATGGCTTTCTGGATGATTTCGGTCATCAGCTTCAGGTAGAGCTTGTTGTTTTTGTTGAGTACATTACGTACTTCAGCGTCTTCCGGGGCAATTTCAAAAACCGTTTTGATTCCGAGGCATCCTTTTTCCGAATCCACAACCCAAGCGGCTTTATCACGGATGATATTGGTCAGGGCCGTCAATGCGGAACTTTCCTTGGCTACTTTTTCCTGTGTTTCCTTGAGCGCCATTTCAGCATAAGACGTCACACATTTAATAAACAGGCAGTGTTTGTCTCCAATCGTATTGTACAGACTGCTTCTGTTAATCTGCATGGCATCGACCAAATCCTGCATGGAAGTCGCATGATAGCCTTTTTCCCAAAAGACATTCATTGCTTTTTGTATAATCTCACATTCATTAAATTCAACACTACGTGCCATAATATAATTTCCTTTCTGGCGACAAAGATAAAATTAATTTTGAAACGGTTGTTCCAGAATTAACTTTTTTTTAGAATTATTTTTTCGACTCGTAACAAACTAATTGAAAATGAAGCTATAAACCACCAAATATCCGTATTTCGATGTATGCGAATTTAACGACAACAAGACAGTCAAGCATACGGCTCCTGTAGTTGGGTTAGATAAAAGCAGAATGCCCTAAAATGAAAAAAGTCCACAAAATGATTGTAGACTTTTTCATTGTAAGTAAATTGATCGTTTAGTCGGCCAACGTAACTGATAAGGTAATTGCTGCGTTCAATACTTTCGAAACCGGACAAATTTCTTTTGCTTTTTGTGCCAGTTCGGCAAATTGGGTGGCGGTAATGGTAGGTACAATTCCGGTTGTTTCCAAATGAATCTGGGTAATGGTGCCGTCTTCGAAAGTTACTTTGGCCGTGGTGTTCAAATCTTCGGCTGTAAATCCGGCTTCGTTCAGTAAAAAGCTCAACTGCATCGTAAAACATCCCGAATGGGCCGCTGCCAACAATTCTTCAGGATTCGTTCCGACACCATCTGCAAAACGGGTTTTGAAAGAGAGTTGGGCATTGTTTAGTGTAGTGCTTTGGGTACTGATCCTACCGGTGCCTTCCATTCCGGTACCTTTCCAATTGGCATTTGCTGTTCTTGTGAATTTCATGATTTGATGTATTTAAGTTGCTATTTATTTGAATCGGTTCGTCCGATTTGATGGTCCAAATTTAGGGCAGCTATTTTCATAAATCAAATAAATAATTTTTTACCTTTATAACTTAAAATTATAATTATGACCATCCAGCAATTAAAATACATTGTCGCATTAGACGAAGAGCGCCATTTTGCCAGGGCTGCCGAAGTATGCATGATTTCACAACCTGGGCTTACCACACAGTTAAAAAATTTAGAAGAGGAAATCGGCATAAAGCTATTTGACCGGACTAAAGTGCCCCTTACCCCTACCAAATTGGGTGAAGAAATCATTCATCGTGCCAAAAAAATCCTTCGGGAAGCAAATGAAATACGTGATTTTGTCATCAACCAGAAGAACTTATTGGAGGGTGAGTTAAGGGTGGGCGTCATTTCGACCTTGTCCCCTTACCTTATTCCGGAGTTTATCAAGGCCATGCGGCAGGCCGCGCCAAAAGTCAATTTTATCATCAGGGAAGGCTACACCGGTCAATTGATGACAGAGGTGGAAAATGGCACGCTTGACGTAGCGATTATGGCCACGCCTACCGGAAAACCGAACCTGGTGGAACACCCTATTTTTATGGAGCCCTTTGTAGCCTATCTTAACGAAAACCACCCGATGGCGGGTGCCGAATTGTACAAACTACAAAAAAAGGACAGGCCCGAACTGCTTTTGCTCCATCACGAATACTGTTTCAATGCCCAATTGCTTGATATTTGTGGCATTAACGAACCCGCCAGGATCAGGGAGCAGTTTCAGTATGACATTACCTCCATAGAGACGCTTAAAAACCTGGTTCGTGCCCAGTTGGGATTTGCCATTGTGCCTTTACTTTCGGTAAATAACGAGAAAGACCAAAGCCTGTTTAAGCCTTTTGAAGATCCGAAACCTGTGCGGGAAATCAGTTTTGTGGTGACCGATACTTTTTCAAAAAAATTGTTGCTCGATAAGATGAATAAAGCCATCTACACCTGCCTGCCTGACGAACTGAAACAAAATTTCAGTTATAAAAAAATCAGATGGAATGACTCCCCTTATTTTATTGATGCGGTGAGTAAATTGTAGCACATCAAACTGTTACCATTGTTACCTAATCGGGAAAGTTAGGATATGATTCTATAACTCCAAATCACTATCAAAATAGTAGACCGCGTACCTCCCCGACTCCACTTCAAGCACGGTTTGGCCGCGCCAATAAAAAATGGTCGTAGGATATTTTATATTAAGTACCGAATTTTGGCAGATTTTATTTTTAATTTAAACTAAAAAGTCGGAATATTGAAAGCCAGTATAGGACTGTCAATTTCGATTCGTTAACAATCTGTAATAGTAAAAAACACCTTGGTTTTTTTAAACAAACAACTGCATTTCGTATCATCCGTAAAGAAAAAAATAGGGGTTGGCTTTATTTTATGTCTTTTTTTAGACTTCATCATTATTTTCCTCGAACCTTTTGGTACCGATCAATTTGATGCTGATAACAGACTGTTGCTGCTTTCCGGTTTTGGCGTGATGGCTTTTTTAGTGTTTGTAATTCAAAGCAGTATTGAAAACATTTGGTATTACAGGATGGGAAAGGTTTGGCTGGTTCGGCATGAAATTGTTTCTACTGTTATTTTTGGTGTATTTTCAGGAAGTGCCATCTATTGGTATAATGCCGTAATCGTAAACGGGGTAAATTGTACCGCAGCCATGTATTGGCGCTATTTAGGCTCTACGGTAATCTACATGACTCCGGTTTTTTTCCCCGCCATGCTGTATTTGAGGCAAAAATTCGGCGAGTGCATTGTTCCGCTTCCACCCCATTCGATAGTACTCAGCGGAGAAAACAAAAATGAAGTCTTAAGGCTTGAAAAAGAAAGACTATTGTTCGTCAGGGCTGTCGAAAACTATGTAGAAATCTGTTTTGTTGACCAAAACAAAAAGGCCATCTCTAAAACATTCAGGCAGACGCTTTCCAAGATTTGCGAACAAGCCCCATTTTTGGAAAAATGCCACCGATCCTATCTGGTCAATCTGGGTGCCCTAAAAGAAATAAACGGCAACTCCCAAAGCGCAAAA
>CAZXRX010000027.1:24190-30974 GCA_964642945.1 uncultured Flavobacterium sp.
ACTGTCAAAAACCTATTACAGGGACATCAAAAACAAGGCAATTTAGTTTTTTAGTAAAAACCGGATACCCCTCACCTATCTACTCGTCAAAAAAACAATCGTTTCATCAAATTTAGTTGACTGACAAAGGGTTTTGCGTTTATTTTGGACACTCATTCAAATACTAAATTTATGTACACCTACAACAAAATGAAATCTATCGTGTTGCCTTTCGTGACGGCTTTACTTTTCAATTTTTCTTTTGCCCAAAACGAGCCCAGCCATTTCAAAAGTGAAATCGACTTTGGCAACGGTATTGTATTTTCGACTTTTCTGGACGTCAGCGCTACCCCAAATCAGTTTACGGTTACTTCACCCAAAAATGCCGACGTAAGGTTGTTTGGCGGAAAAGCAAAACTAGGAAGGGCCATGGGCAAATCTCCCAAAAAAGGGATCATCATTACCATAGCCGGAGTGCAAAAAAATGACAGCCTGTTCGGGGAAACGAAGATTCCGATGGTTGGAAAATTAAAATTTAAAGGAGCCCATAAAAATGAAACCCTTAGCGGTATATTCCTGAATGAGGAAAATACTCCCATAGGCACCTTACGCGGAACTGCTTCTGAAGAAGACAAAATCGATTACAGTTACCTCTATCCAATCCTGCTGAAAACAATCCAGGACCATATTTATTCCAAAGAGGCCCTGCAAACCAAAGGTTGGGATAGCTTCCAAAAAGATTTGGAAAAATTGTGCCGAGACGCCCACGATGATATCGAATTGTATCTGGGCTTTAACCTAATGTCCCAAAAGCTTCCGTTTAGCCATTTATCCTTAGCCATTACGCAAGACCCGAACGACAGCGAGGAACCAACCAGTACACAAAAATCGGTTGTTTTTGAAGAAAAAAACAACAATACGGCCTATCTCAGGATTATGAATTTCAGCAATTCACAAGAAGAATTGGCCGCCATTTTACCCGGAATAGTAGCCAATACCCATTACAAAAACCTGATTATTGATTTACGTGACAATGGTGGTGGCGGCATCGGCCCTGCTTTCGAATTGGCAAAACACATCGTAGCTGAAGACTTTGAGGTGGGCTATTTTGTTACCAATAAGTTACAATATTCAGGCTTTCAACGCGAATTATTCGCTACACTGCCTGCCGTTCAGCCCATAAGCACCAAGGCATTCGGAAAGGAGTTAAAAACAAGCCCGGGCGTAAAACTCATTTTCAAAAAACCGGAAAACGCCACATTCACCGGCAAGCTGTACGTTTTGACCAATGGCAGGACGGCAAGTACCTGCGAACCGTTTGTCTATGCGTTGAAAAACAGCAAAAAAGCCACGATTATCGGCGAAAAAACCTATGGCGGCATGTTGGCCGCGTTCCCATTTGTGGCATCGGGTAAATATACGCTTATGTTGCCCATTGCCGATTTTTATACCTATGACGGTGTCCGTCTGGACAGGGTTGGGGTCTCTCCGGATGTTGAAGTAACTTCTGAAACAGCGCTGGATAAGACTCTTGAATTGATTAACAGCGGTGGCAATTAAGGCAAAGGAATACCATGAATCAAAAAAGCGGATAACCTTACAATTATCCGCTTTTTGAATTAACTACTAAACACAGAACTAAACTTTATTTGTTTTCTTTTTCACATCATTTTAATGGCGGTTCAACCGTACCCTTCCGCTGAAAAAAGGGTAATTGGCAAAAATGAAATTATTCGCATTGGCTTCCCAAACCGAGTAATCGCTCAAATCAACGATACCATCCCCATTGGCATCAGTAACATAATAGCCGAATGCAAAATCATTGGAATCTGCTTCCCAAACAGAAAAATCAGCAGCATCTACCAATTCGTCCTGGTTGTAATCTCCGGTGTAGAAGGCAAATAATCCGCTGGCCACTTCCACCATATTGGCTCCATAAGCCTTGGCTGACATATTGGTAAAATCATACGTCAATGGTACTGCACCTACGGGTTGTGGGGTGGCACTCCAGGTCTGGACGGTATTACGGTGTTTTACAGCGATGTAATAATTGCCGCTCAGCGCCATATTGTAGAGGGCGGTGGCCGTTCCATCGGTCTGCAATTGTGCAGTTGTTGTTGCCACCAAAGCCCCGCTGGTTGGATGGCGCAGTTCAACCGTGATGTCATCCACATAAGTACTGCTGGAACCAATGCCTTGGTTTGCTTTTACTGGCTGCATGGCATGGGTATTGGCATCATAATAGCCTTCCAAAAGCAATTTCAGGTTGATTTGCGTTGTTGTTGGAGTTATTTCATCATCAATAATGATAATGGTAAACAATATGATGTCTGGCTGGCTTGTTCCGTTGCTTTGCCCGTTTACGATGCCGTTGGGATATACATCCAGGGTCAGGTGCCCTTCAGGATCGTTATCATCAACTCCGGTAAATGTCATAACCCCAATCAATTGGCCAGCTGGTATGTAAATTTCAGCATTGTTCTGGTCGGTAAAATCGTCATTCAACACAGCTGATCCTGAATAAGACAGGTACACTGAAACCGGTAGTGCCGAAACATTTGATAAGGTAGCCGTAACGGTAAAACTGCCGCCATTTTCAGAAATTGAGGTAGACGAAAGGCTCAAGGTGACCACCGGAGGGGCATCGTCCTCGTTGATGGTGTAGGTAAGTTGCTGGTTACCCAGTTCAGAAGCATTGGTCACCGAAGTAATAGCAACCACAATACTTTCGTTAGTTTCATAAATGGTATCAGGTATTGCGGTCAGGGGTATTGTGGCAAATGTACTGCCGGCCGGAATGGTAATGCCGGTGGCTGCCGTATAATCTGAATTAATGGTTGCAGTTCCTGAAAAACCCAGGTCTACTGTTACATCCTGACCCGAAACAGCAGATAAGGTGGCAATAACAGTAGTGGCCCCGGCATTTTCTGCAATAGTAAGGTTTCCGGTAGAAAGGGATACCGTTGGCGTCGCATCATCATCAGTAATGGTAATGGTTTGTTGCTGCACACCAGATTCAAAACCATTAAGTACTGATACTATATCTACAATAACCGTCTCATTGGGTTCATCCATCAAATCACCTACTGCAGTCAAAGGAATACTAACCGAAGAATTACCAGCCGGGACAAACACCGTTGTAGAAGCGGTATAATCAGTATTGGAAGTTGCCGTACCCGTATACCCTAATGTCACCGTCACATCCCTGCCCGACACTATGGGTATATCACCGACACTGGTGATAATGGTTACGGTAAGGTTGGCCACCCCCCCCGTTTCGTTAATAGTATTTTGATCGACAGACAGTTTTACCCGAGCCGTAGGATCATCATCAATGATGCCAAAATTTGCTTGTTGCGTACCTGATTCTGTAGCGTTGGTTACAGAAGCGACATCTATAATGACTGTTTCAATAGTTTCTTCATCAATACTATCGTTGATGGCCATAAAGGTGATACTGGCCGAGGTACTACCCGCAGGAATCAAAATACTGCTAGCTCCTGTATAATCTACACTCCAGACGGCTGTACCGGAAAAAGCCAGGTTCACCGTTACGTCCAAGCCGGATGCCGCAGACAATTGAAGGGTAATGGTTTTGGTACCGCTGTTTTCTGAAATTGTAGTAGCCGACCCTGTAAATGTTACCGTAGGCGAAGGGTCATCATCATTGATGGTAATGGTTTGCTGTTGGACTACAGCTTCTGTTGCATTAGTAACCGAATCAATATCAATAATCACCGTTTCATTGTTCTCATCCAAAGCATCACTTACAGCGGTAAGCGTAACACTGGCCGAAGTACTTCCGGCAGGAATGGTGATGGTCGTAGGCATCGAATAATCGGTGGTAACCAAGGCGGTTCCGCCCAATACCAAATTCACCGTTACCGCATACCCTGACACTCCTGATAAAGTAGCGGTGACTGAAGCCGTTCCTGCATTTTCAGCAATGGAAGTAACCGATGTACTTAGTGAAACAGTAGGAGGATTGTCATCATCAACAAGGCTGTAAGTAATTTGCTGCACACCCTCTTCTGTGGCGTTGCTGGCACTGGTAATGTCTACCACAATGGTTTCATTGGGTTCATCTAAAAAATCATTGACAGCAGTCAACGGAATGACGGCAAAAGTGCTGCCGGCCGGTATAAAAATACTATTCGCCACAGTATAATCAGTACCTGCCGTAGCGGTACCCGACAACCCTAAAGTAACCGTAACATCTTGGCCAGATACCGAAGACAAGGTGGCAATAAGGTTGGCCGTTCCTCCATTTTCAGCAACAGGAAAGGTATTCGTGGTCAAAACCACTGTGGGGGCGGCATCGTCGTCGGTAATGGTGACTGTACTTTGCTGGGTGCCGCTTTCGGTAGCATTGGTTACCGAAGTAATATCTGCTATGATCGTTTCGTTGCTTTCGTAAACGGTATCCTGCACGGCTGTCAAAACCAGCGTACTGGCCGATAAACTTCCGGCAGGAATCACTATGCTGCTGTTGTTTGCCGTATAATCTGAGGAAGCTACGGCGGTACCGGTAAAACCAATGTTTACCGTAGTAGCCACACCTGAAACGGTAGACAACGTGGCGGTCAAGATACTGCTGCCGGCCGCTTCTGCTATAGAAGTATTCGAGGCGGATAGGCTGACCGTAGGAGCTGTATCATCGTCATTTTGCGTCATGGTCGCATTACCGGGGCAAGCTCCCGAAGCTGGTATCGTGGCATTGGTAGCCGAAGCCATGGTTACGGTAATGAATTCTGAAACGCCACTTGACATTTCATACAAAGTATCGGTGATGTTGTTCATGGTCACCAATCCGGTGGTTGAACCTGCCGGAATGGTGATGGTCGATCCGGTAACCGTATAATCGGTATTTAAGGTAGCGGTGCCGCTCCACGTTAAATTAATGGTAACCGGTAAGCTTGACACGGCACTTAAAGTGGCAATAGCGTTGGAAGTCCCTGCAGCTCCTTCTCCAATGGAAGTGTTCGACCAGGCAATACATACATTGGGTGCCGCATCGTCATCCGTAATGGTAATCGTTTTTAG
The DNA here is from genome assembly GCA_964642945.1 of uncultured Flavobacterium sp. Taxonomy (GTDB): domain Bacteria; phylum Bacteroidota; class Bacteroidia; order Flavobacteriales; family Flavobacteriaceae; genus Flavobacterium. The sequence goes on from CAZXRX010000027.1 coordinate 29,213, forward strand.
TTGGGTACCCGATTCTGTGGCATTGGTCACTGTGGTAATGTCAATAATTACCGTTTCATCGGCTTCATCCAGAGCATCATTTACTGCCGTCAACGGAATAATGGCAAAAGTAGTTCCGGCTGGTATGGAGATAGTAGTTTCCAAAGTATAATCTGTGGTAGTAGTCGCCGTTCCGGAAAAGCCTAAATTAACCGTAACATTCTGGCCTGATACCGCAGACAAGGTGGCAATGATATTGGCCGTCCCACCATTTTCAGTAATAGACCCTGAATTGGTAGTCAATAGTACCGTTGGCGCCGCATCATCATCAGTAATAGATACGGTTTGCTGTTGGGTACCCGATTCTGTGGCGTTGGTAACCGAAGTGATATCTATAATCACGGTTTCATTGCTCTCATCCAGGGCATCGCTTACCGAAGCCAGGGTGATACTGGCTGAAGTATTTCCGGCCGGAATGGTGATGGAAGTAGCCAAAGTATAATCTGTGGTAGTAGTCGCCGTTCCGGTCAAGCCCAAATTCACGGTAACGTTTTGCCCTGAAATGGCCGATAAGGTGGCTGTAACCGTTGTAGAACCTGAAGTTTCTGCTATAGTGGAGCTGCCTGTGGTTAAAGTAACTGTAGGGGTGGCATCATCGTCACTAATGGTAACGGTTGTTTGCTGGGTACCGCTTTCGGTTCCGTTGGTTACCGAAGAAACATCCACAATAACGGTTTCATTGGCCTCATCCAGGCTGTCATCCACACTGTTGATGTTCACATTGACTGAAGAAGTCGTAGCACCTGCCGGTATCAGTATGAAATTGGAACCAGTCGTGTAATCGGTCAGCTGTGTTGCGGTACCGGAAAGGGAATAGAGTATGGTGATATCCTGCTCTGTAACAAATGCCGAAGTGGCCGAGATGGTAGCCATACCGCCATTTTCACTGATGGTGTTTGCAGATGATGCAATGGTAATGGTGGGCGATGCATCGTCATCGGTAATGGTAATGGTTACTTTTTGCGTGCCACTTTCGGTTCCGTTGGTCACGGCGGTAATGTCTGAAACAACCGTTTCATTGGCCTCATCGATGGTATCCTGAATGGAGCTACAGGTGATGAAAGCCGAAGTACTGCCCGCCGGAATGGTGATGGTGGTAAGCTGGGAATAGTCGGTTACTTCTGCCGTTCCTGAAATGGTCAGGGTTACGGTAGTAGCCAAGGCGGATACGGCACTCAGGGTGGCGGTGATGTTGGTTGATGCATTGGCTTCGGCAATTGTAGCCGTTCCTGACAAGGTTACCGTTGGGGCCGTATCGTTGTCAAAAATCGAAATGGATTTTTGCTGGGTGCCATTTTCGGTTGCATTGGTTACCGTGGAGATGTCTACCGTCATGGTTTCGGTACCCTCGTATAACGCATCATCGGTAATGGTCATCGTCAGGAAGGCAGACAAGGAATTGGCCGGGATTGTTATCGAAGTACCCGAGCCACTCATGGTATAATCGGTGGCATAAGTAGCCGTACCCGAATAACTTAAATTAACGGTTGTCGCCAATGCGCTCGCTGTGGAAAGGGTGGCTGTAACTGTTCTTGTCGTACCAGTGCCTTCGGTTACCGAAGTATTGTCAGTTGACAAAGTAACGGTTGGTGCCGCTTCGTTGTCGGTAATGGAAACTGTTTTTTGCTGGGTGCCGTTTTCCGTTCCGTTGGTGACGGACGAAATATCGATGATGATGGTTTCACTGCCTTCATAAATGGCATCATCGGTAAGCGTGATAGTT
>CAZXRX010000028.1:0-30226 GCA_964642945.1 uncultured Flavobacterium sp.
AACAAGGTGATGCGGGTCATCAAGGAAAAAAACCTCAGCATCGTTTCGCAAAAAATGGAAAACGCCTGCGAAATCGAAATTGCCACCCGCAAAAAAAATGCTGCGATAGTATTGGAAACGTTTCAAAACCTGTTCGGAATTGACATAAAACCAATGACTTGATTTTACGATTTCATAAGGTCTAAAATGTACTGCGGAGGAACAATCGGTTTGCCTTTTTTGATGTCTACAAAAACCAAAATAAAATGGGCAGTTGTTAATAACTCCTGTTCTTCATTCCAGATTTCGCAGTCAAATTCTATCTTGACGGAGCTGTAACTTTTGAACTTGGTTTTCACTGTAAGTAAGTCGTCATAACGGGCTGGCTTTTTATAATTTAAGTGCATGGAAACAATCGGAAGCGCTATCCCACTTTCTTCCAAAGACTTGTACGAAACGCCTTTATTTCTGAGCCATTCGACCCTACCTATCTCAAAATAAGGCACATAACTGCCATGGTAAACAACGCCCATCTGATCGGTTTCTGAATACCTTACCCTGATTTCTACCTCGTGTTCTTTCATCTGATTTATTTGCTTTTTATCTATAACGGAGCTGCATTGATACAACAAAATTTTTAAAAAATCAATGTGATAATATTTTTTTTTAAGAAAAATTGTTCACATATTTGTTAACCCTAAATAAGTCCAAAAAATATCTTTTTTTTGGCGTAAGAAAACCTTTATAATAAACATTTTTTTTAAGCATAATATGAACAAAACTGCGCAATCAGTATGGGAAAACTGTCTGTCTTTTATAAAAGACAATATTCAAGAGCAAGCTTACAAAACTTGGTTTGAACCTATTAAGTCAGTTGAACTTACCGACAACGCATTGTACATACAAGTCCCAAGTAAATTTTTCTACGAATGGCTCGAAGAGCACTATGTAAAATTACTCAAGGTGGCACTTACCAAAGAACTCGGAAAAAATGCAAAGTTACTCTATAAAATCAAGATGGAGAACACTTATGGCAACAAACAACCATTTACCGAGCAATTGCCTAGTTCCCACCGCGGACCCATCAAATCACAGGAAGTAGATGCGCCGTTCAAAAACCTGAATCCGGAGCTGAAAAACCCTTTCGTAATTCCGGGCATCAGGAACCTTAAAATCGAATCGCAGCTCAACGCCAATTACAGTTTTGACAATTTCCTTGAAGGGGATTCCAACCGTTTGGCCCGTTCTGCCGGTATGGCTGTGGCCAACAAACCGGGGGGCACCTCGTTCAACCCACTGCTTATTTTTGGCGGGGTCGGATTAGGAAAAACACACTTGGCTCACGCTATCGGTGTGGAAATCAAAGACAAATATCCAGAAAAAACGGTGTTGTACATTTCAGCCGAAGTGTTCACCCAACAATACATTGATTCGGTCAAGAAAAACAACCGCAACGACTTCATCCATTTTTATCAATTGATAGATGTGCTGATTATTGACGATGTACAATTCTTATCCGGAAAAACAGGAACCCAGGATGTTTTCTTTCACATTTTCAACTACCTACACCAAAACGGAAAACAGGTGATCCTGACTTCCGACAAGGCACCGGTAGACATGCAGGACATCGAGCAACGTTTGTTGTCGCGTTTCAAATGGGGATTGTCGGCAGAATTGCACCAGCCTGATTACGAAACCCGTATTTCCATCCTCAAAAACATCTTGTACCGTGACGGCGTAGAAATGCCCGAAGAAATCATAGAATATGTGGCACGCAACATTAAATCAAATGTACGGGAGCTGGAAGGTGCCATCATTTCGCTGATTGCCCAATCATCTTTCAACAAAAAAGAAGTCACACTCGACCTGACCAAAAACATAGTGGAAAAATTCGTGAAAAATGTAAAACGCGAAATTTCCATCGATTACATCCAGAAAGTGGTATCCGATTATTTCCAACTCGACCTCGATACCTTGCAGTCAAAAACCAGGAAGCGCCATGTGGTGCAGGCCAGGCAATTGGCCATGTTTTTTGCGAAGAAATTCACCAAAGCCTCTTTGGCCAACATCGGTTCACAGATTGGCGACCGCGATCACGCCACCGTGTTGCACGCATGCAAAACAGTAGACAACCTGGTTTCTACAGACAAGCAGTTCAAGAAATTTGTTGATGACATCCACAAAAAATTATCTTTATAAATACTGAATTTCACGCTTCGAGATAAACATCCATAACACTTATTGGTTTATGCCTGTTAAAATTTTAATGGTTTGTTTGGGTAACATCTGCCGCTCTCCATTGGCGGAAGGGCTCCTTGCCTCAAAACTTCCCAGCCCCCAATTCTTTGTAGATTCTGCAGGAACCGGCACCTGGCACATCGGTAGGCAACCTGACGAACGCTCTATTACAACAGCCCGGAAAAACGGCATCGATATTTCACAACAGCGCGGACAACATTTCAAAGCCCATTTTTTTGACACCTACGATTACATTTATGTCATGGATGGCTCCAACTATGCTGACGTAACCAGCCTGGCCCAAACCGAAGCTCAGAAGGAAAAGGTCAAGCTTATATTGGACGAATTGTTTCCGGGTGACAATGTAGATGTTCCTGACCCTTATTACGGCTTGCAGAACGGTTTTGACATGGTGTACGACATGCTCAATGAAGCTACAGATTTGCTCGCCAAAAAATTAATCGAAAAACACCAATGAAGGCGCCCGGGAAATTGTACCTGATTCCGGTTACTTTGGGGGACACCACCTCAAACGAACCCGCAAAGCAATCCGACCCTATGGATGTGTTGCCAATAAAAGTAAAACGCACCATTGAATGTATTGACCACTATATTGTGGAGAATGAAAAAGACGCACGGCGGTTCATCAAAAGCATACTACCCGAAAAAGTGCAGGCTTCCCTTCATCTTTCCCCGCTGAACAAGCATACCGAAATCGCTGAGCACAATAAAATGATCCAGCCATGTCTCGAAGGCATCAATGTTGGGCTGATGAGCGATGCCGGATGTCCGGGAGTTGCTGACCCTGGGGCTGACATTGTGAAATTGGCCCATGAAAAAGGCATACAGGTCATTCCGTTGGTGGGGCCTTCCTCCATCCTTTTGGCCATGATGGGCTCCGGAATGAACGGACAAAGTTTTGCCTTCAATGGCTACCTTCCGATTGATAAATCAGAGAAAAAATCGGCTTTGAAGTATTTCGAAAAACTGTCTTATGACAAAAACCAATCCCAGCTTTTCATCGAAACCCCTTACCGCAATAACAAATTATTGGAAGATGTTTTGCAGGTGTTACAACCCAATACCCATTTGTGCATCGCCTGTGACCTTACGCTTCCTTCAGAATACATCAAGACCTTACGGGTGGCAGACTGGAAAAAAACAAAGGTCGATTTACACAACCGTCCGGCCATTTTCATCCTCCACAAACTCAGTTAAAAAAAAACACCCATCACAGTTACTGCAATAGGTGTTTTTTTATTGTTTAGATTGGGTTATTTAACCGTTGGGTTTTTCTTGGCGATAATGGCCGAGGTTTCATACCCTGCGAATTGTTTCATGTAAGATTTAACGGACGAACCATAAGCGTCACTGCATTTTTTCTTCCCTTCGGTACGCAAAAATCTTTTTACAGAACCCACGCCACCCAAATGGGCAGCAGCCAATATTCCTGATTCGGTAATTTTTACCCCATCGATGAGTTTGCCTTCATACTGGTTTATTTCGTCCTGTAATTCCCATTTATTTTTGGAAAGGAGGGCCAGAAAAGCCTTTTCCTGTAATTTGGGGGAATCGATAAAGCGGGCACTGTCTTTTATTCCGATGGTACTTAAGGTAGATTTCCCAAACTGGTACTTTCCGATATAGCCCAACGTATTGACTTTATTGTAGTTGCCTTGCGATTCCTTAAAACCGATGGCTTCCTTGAAACCGATAAAAAATTTTCCTGTAAATGGGATTTGCAAATGGAGGTAATCAGTGGTATTTTTTGAAGGAAATTCATACAAATAACCTTCCTTTTTGTCTACATAGAACCATTCTTGACTGCTGAGTGAGCGCGGTTTGAAAGCGGTGCTTGCAAATGCTATAACCAATGCGATTCCTATGTAAAACATCCATTTATTTATCATAAAGTGTAATTTCCAAGCGCTGTCACCATCTTGATATTAGCGGTGCAAATATACAACTTTATTTAAATTAAATTGAAAATCAAGCAGTTAAAGTTTTCTAAAAGTACAAATAGCGGAATTTAAACCCTTGTGAACTACTGATTTCAATAGTCGGAGCAGGAATCTTGATGCTGTTAAAAAGAGAGAAAAAAGTTTTCAAAATGGGTGATTTCGTCCTGATTTTTGTCAAGTCGGCATCAAAACTCAGGTAGAATTGGCGTGTCCTTTCCTTTTCTGGGAAGAAAACCGTGTTGACGAGCTCTTCTTCGCCTGTCACCATGCCTTCAGCCCCATAACCCACGGCCAGGTTCAGCCATTTGGGGATGCTGCTTTTTTTGAAGAAAGCATGCACATTGGCAGACAACCAATAAGTCTGTCCGTTGTAATCTTTTATAATTTGTTCCGATATAGTACTTCCTAAAACCCCGGGCCTGACAGAAGGATAGACTGTGGTATGAAAGGAAAACTTCGGTACGATACGCTGTTCTTTCCAGAGCAATTCCTGCGACACATACAAAACGGTCCCCGTGGCATTGGCCGCCAAATCGCCATAAGAGAAACCCCATTGGGCAGAATAACCGTCAAAAACCTCCACAGCACCCAAAAAAACAAAACCCAGTGAAGCCCCGTAAATCAATTGATTTTTACGGCTTACCCCGCTCCATTTAAGGGTTTGGGCACCAAGGCTTCCTAAATGATAAGAGGAAAAAACATGGCCCACCTTGTCCATCTGCAGCCATTCGGCATTGTCATTGATGGTACGGAACCCAGATTTCGGGTAATCGGCATACCACAATTGGTTCAGGCCAACCAAGGCCGTAGCTGCCAAGGCTGCTTCTGAAACCATAACCGTAGTCCGCCGTGGTTTGTTTAAGCTGTCGGAAGGCGTTAAAAAACGGTCAATTTTTCCTTGTGCCTGAAACAAATGCACAGACAGCAACAGAAGCAGGGTTATTTTTTTTGAAGCATTCAAGGCTTAGCGGCTGGTGCCTTGTTTGTTGAGCCATTCTACATATTTCTTTTTGTTGACGGCGTGTTGCGCCAAGGTGGAAGCAAATTCATGGTAGCCAAAACGCTCCACGCTCGCGCAGAAATAAATATAATCGTGTGATTCCGGGTTCAATACGGCATCAATCGCATTGACATCGGGCATCGCAATCGGCCCCGGAGGCAAGCCTAAATGCACATAGGTATTGTAAGGCGAATCGATGGTGAGGTCGCCATACAATACCCTTTTGATAATCTGGTCGAAATCATTGTCGCGGTTTTTCAAGGCATAAATCACGGTAGGATCGGCTTGCAATGGCATGCCTTGTTCCAAACGGTTCAGGTACACTTTCGCCACACGCGGGCGTTCGTCGGCTTTTACGGTTTCCTTGTGTACGATAGACGCCAAGGTGATGACCTGTATGGGTGTCATCCCGAGTTTTTCGGCTTTGGCCAAACGATCGGCTGTCCAGAACCTGCGGTATTCCTTTATCATCTTTTCGCGGAATTTCTCAGCAGAAATGTTCCAATAGACCTCATAGGTATTCGGCAAAAACATCCCCAATACATTCTCTGGGGTAAAATTGTTTTCTTTCAAAAATATACTGTCCCGGAAAGTCGCCATCAGTTTGGTGCTGTCAGGTTCAATTTGTGTGCTGATGCGTTGTACGAAATTTTCCAGGCGTTCCTGGTTGTTGAAGGTAAGTCTTACCGGCACATTTTTGGTCAGGCTCGAATGCAGGGCAAAACTGCTCATGCCTTTTTTGAATAAAAACTTTCCGGATTTTACATTTTGGGGATAGTTCCTTTTTTGAGCAATCGACTCAAAATTATCCATATTTTTTACATAGGGCGCGATGATCTGCTTCACTTCTTCATAAGTGGCGTCTGTAGGAATATAAACGTACAGCTCGTCTTGATTGAATTTGGTGTTGTCGGTAAATATTTCGAGGTACATTTTTATAGCAAAAGCCAATAAAACCGTGATGATGAGTACAGAACCGTATTTGAGTAGTTTTTTGGTATTCAAGGTGATGCGTTTTATAGATTGTTGATTAATTGAAAGAGGGCTTCATCCTGGTATTGGCCATTGACCAGTATCCAGTCTTTTTTGATGCCTACCTGCCGGAATCCAAAATTAGTAAAAAGCTGTAAACTCGCTTCATTTTTTGTTCCGATATTGGCAAATAATTGATGTAAACTTAATTTGGTAAAGGCAAAATCGATAACCAAGTCGAGCGCTTCCTTGCCAAAGCCGTGATTCCTGTCGTTTTGGCTGCGGATAACAATGCCCACACCTGCCCGACGGTGCTGCGGGTCAAACTCAAACAAATCAATCAATCCGATAGCTTCGGAAGTACCGTTTTTGCAAATGGCCAACCGCAGTTGCTTCGCTTCATAAATGTCCTGATGGGCATTTTCGAGGTATTGCCTGATGAGGAACTTGCTGTAAGGGGTTTGGGTGTTGCTGACTTCCCAGATGTTGGTGTCATTTTCTATGGCATAAACAAACTCGAGATCTTCGGGTTCCAAAGCACGCAAATAAATGTTATGTCCTTGGAGTGGTGTCATATTTCAATTTCGCCTTCAAAAACAAAGGTGGCCGGGCCTTCCAGAAATACTTTGTTGTAATTGTTATCCTCCTTTTCAAATGTCACTTTCAGTTGACCACCCTGCACATTAAGCTGGACTTCATTGGCTGTGGTTTTTCCGATGGCATACATGGCGATGGCTGTTGCCGTGGCACCCGTACCGCAGGAAAGGGTTTCGTCTTCCACGCCACGTTCGTAGGTTCTCAGGGCAAATTGATTACCTGACAATTGGGACACAAAATTGACGTTGCTGCCTGCTGTGCCATACAATTCTGAATACCTGATTTGGGCGCCATTGGTTTTGACATCATACTTTTCAAGATGGTCTACCAGCACAACATGGTGGGGTGAACCGGTATTCAAAAAAACATAGTCATTTTCCACCTGCACATGGCTTACATCCTTCATCTGCAACGAAACTTTACCGCTATCAAGCAGGGTTGCATGGTGCAATCCGTCAGTGGCTATAAAAGTGGTTTTGCTGTTGATGACCCCTAATTTATGGGCAAAAGCGGTCAGGCAGCGGCCTCCATTCCCACACATCGAGCTTTCATTCCCGTCAGAATTGTAATAGACCATCCTGAAATCTGTGGCTTCGTCGTTTTCGAGCAATATCAGCCCGTCAGCGCCGATTCCGAAACGCCTGTCACAAATTTTTTCAATCAGTGTAACATTGTGTTTCGGGAATACTTCCAGACGGTTGTCAACCATCACAAAATCATTTCCGGTCCCTTCGTATTTGTAAAATTTAAGTCGCATTTTTATTTTTGTCTTGTCGCAAAGTTACGAATATTAATGATACGTTAAAGAGTGTTAAACAGGCGTTAAACTGATTTTTCAGGAACAATAATTGTATAATTTTGAATGAAATAATTTTAAAAAACAACAGCAATATGAAACGGATTTCAGGTTTATTTTTAGTTTCCCTATTGAGTGGCGCCATGACTTTGGGCGCCTATAAATTATTTATTGAAGATGACAGAGGCCATTCCATCGTAACCCAGGCACCTGCCAATTACGGAAAATCGGTAGGATTGGGTGCCGAAAACATTGATTTTACCGATGCGGCCGACAAGGCAGTGCATACGGTTGTTCACGTGAAGAACGTTTCCGTCAGGACCATATCGAACCCGATTATGGAATTCTTTTACGGGTCACGTGGCGGACAGCAACAGGAACAGATTGGTACCGGAAGCGGCGTAATCATTTCGGAAGACGGCTATATCGTCACCAACAACCACGTCATCCAAAATGCGACCGACTTGGAAATCACCCTTAATAACAAAAAAGTGTACAAAGCCAAATTGATTGGCACCGATTCGAAAATGGACATAGCCCTTTTGAAAATTGATGCCGACGAAAAGCTGCCGTATTCCACTTTTGCCGATTCAGACCAAGTACGGGTAGGCGAATGGGTTTTGGCTGTGGGTAACCCATACAACCTGACTTCAACAGTAACCGCCGGAATTGTTTCGGCCAAAGCCAGGAACCTGGACACACGTGGCATCCAATCATTCATACAAACTGATGCGGCCGTAAACCCGGGCAACAGCGGAGGTGCATTGGTGAATACCCGTGGGGAACTCATCGGAATCAACACCATGATTTCCTCCCAAACCGGCTCGTATGTAGGCTATTCCTTTGCAGTACCTTCAAACATCACCCGTAAAATCATTGAAGACATCATGGAATTCGGAAACGTACAACGTGGTATTTTAGGTGTTGAAGGCGGGGAACTGACCGGAAATGCCTTCAAGGAATTGGGCATTAAAGATACCGAAGGGTTTTACATCAAAAAAGTAAATAAAAATTCCGGGGCAGAAAAAGCAGGATTGCGTGAAGGCGACATCATCAAGAAGCTCGACAACCAGAAAATTTCAACCTATGCAGAATTGTCAGGCTACATCAACACCAAACGCCCGAATGACAAAGTGTTAGTGACCTTCATCAGGGACAATGCTACGAAAACCGTACCCGTAACGCTGGTGAAAAATGACCTCATCAGTACCGAATTCAAGGGGCTTGAGCTGGAAAACATCTCGGCTGCAGACAAGCGCAATTTCAGGATTGAGTACGGCGTAAAAATCAAAGAAGTGACCAATGAAAGGTTGAAACAATACGAAGACGAACTCAATGGCAGCATCATCCTCAATATTGACGGAGCCAATGCCACTGATGTAGAAACCGTGTCGAGATTACTCAATAACAAAGACGAAAACCAAGGTACCAGTGTACAAATCCTGACCAAAAACAAGCAAATCGTAAGGATTATCATTTAATTATCCTGCCGAAATAACGACAAACCATCTTAAGATAAATTTATTTTAAGGTGGTTTTTATTTGAAAATAATAGCCAAATCGTTTCCGTAAAATCGTCAAAAATTATACTTTTGCCCTTAAGAAACTGAAGCTGTTTTTACGGCAGTCAGCACATCAACACAACTTAAAAACAAGTATCCTTATGAACACTTTGTACGAAAAAGAACTTGCTTTTCAGGCAGACAGACGAAAAGCCGGTGTGGAATTCATTAAAATAATCAGTGATTTATGGTATGACAAATCGATTGAATTGGTGCTATTCAGGAACCAGCTCATCGACAGGAACGTCAGCGACATCATCAATCTCCATGAATATGCAGGCGAATTTGTACAAAAACCAATCAATGTTTTTGATTCGGTGGAAATCGCCAGGGCCATATTAAATCTTGACTTGCCACCAGCCCGAATCGATATCGGCAAATTGACCTACGAATACCACTTGGAAGACAACAAATATGATGATGCCACGGCTTTTGTGGTGGATAAACTAAAAAACGCCAAAGATTTCAGTGAAATCAAACCTAAAGACGTCGTGCTTTATGGTTTCGGAAGAATTGGCCGTCTGCTTGCCCGTGAACTTATGAGTAAAATAGGCAAAGGCCAGCAATTGCGCCTCAGGGCCATTGTAACACGTGACCGAAACGATGCGCAATCTTTGGAAAAAAGGGCTTCGTTATTGCGTTATGATTCTGTACACGGCGATTTTGAAGGTTCGGTAAGTGCTGACGCAGACAACAACGCCCTGATCATCAACGGAACCACCGTACACATCATCACAGCCAATGCACCGGAAGATATCGATTATACCAAATACGGCATTGAAGACGCTTTGGTGATAGACAATACAGGGGTTTTCACCAATGAAGAAGCCCTTAAACGCCATACGGTTTCCAAAGGAGTGAGCAAAGTATTGTTGACTGCTCCAGGAAAAGGGGTTCCGAATATTGTATACGGTGTAAACCACGAAGATTACAATCCGGATGAAGTGAATATCTTTTCTGCCGCTTCCTGTACCACCAACGCGATTACACCGGTTTTAAAAGCCATTGAAGATACTTTGGGTGTGGTAAAAGGCCATTTGGAAACCATCCACGCCTATACCAATGACCAGAACCTGGTAGACAACATGCACAAAAAATACCGTCGTGGAAGGGCTGCCGCACTCAATATGGTCATCACTGAAACTGGTGCCGGAACGGCTGTATCAAAAGCCTTGCCGAGCTTGGCCGGGAAATTGACTTCCAATGCCATCCGCGTACCTGTACCGAATGGTTCGTTGGTGGTATTGAACCTTGAAGTAGGCAAAACAACTTCTATTGAAGACCTCAACAACATCATGAGGAAATATGCCCTCGAAGGTGAACTGGTAGAGCAAATCAAATATTCTCTTAACAACGAATTGGTTTCTTCTGACATTGTGGGCACTTCAGCCCCTGCCATTTACGACAGCAACGCCACCATTGTTTCCGGTGATGGGAAAAACATTGTACTGTATGTTTGGTACGACAACGAATATGGCTACAGCCATCAGGTAATACGCTTGGCGAAATACATTGCCAAAGTAAGACGTTATACTTACTATTAATAGATTATTGATTCCATAAAGAAATCCGCTTCAGCAATGGAGCGGATTTTTTTGATCCTTAATGACATAAAAAAAACCGCCCCAAGTAATCGGGACGGTTTTTTTATATAAGATTCGAATTATAACTTTCCGGCTGCGGCAATCAGGTTCAGTGCAGAACCTGCTTTGAACCATAAAATCTGCCCATCATTATAGGTATGGTTAACCAAGATGGTATCTGCCGAACCATCATTGTGGACGATTTCCAGGGTTAATGGCTTGCCAGGTGCAAAACTGGTCAAATCCAAAAAGTTGAACATATCGTCTTCCTTGATTTTATCGTAATCGGCCTCATTGGCAAAAGTCAGCGCCAACATCCCTTGTTTTTTAAGGTTTGTTTCGTGGATACGTGCAAATGATTTTACCAAAACGGCTTTAACGCCCAAAAATCGTGGTTCCATCGCAGCGTGTTCGCGTGAGGAACCTTCGCCATAATTGTGGTCGCCCACTACCAAGGAAGGAATTCCTGATGCCTTATACGATCTTGCCACAGCAGGAACGGCATCATAAGTTCCGGTCAATTGATTTTTGACAGAATTGGCTTTCTGGTTGAACGCATTGATGGCGCCAATCAGCATGTTGTTGGAAATATTGTCAAGGTGTCCGCGGAAACGCAACCAAGGGCCGGCCATGGAAATGTGGTCTGTGGTACATTTTCCGAAAGCCTTAATCAATAGCTTCACTCCTGTATAGTTTTGACCGTTCCAAGGTTCGAATGGTGCCAATAACTGCAAACGCTCTGAGGTTTCCGAAACAGCCACCACCACATGGCTTCCGTCTTCGGCTGGAGCTTGGAAACCTGGGTCTTCCGCGTCAAATCCTTTTGGAGGCAATTCGTCTCCGGTTGGCGCGTCCAATTTCACTTCCTGACCGTCTTCATTGATTAACGTATCGGTCAACGGATTGAAGCCCAAATCACCGGCAATGGCCAAAGCCGTCACCAATTCAGGGGAACCAACGAAGGCCAAAGTATTCGGGTTGCCATCGGCACGTTTGGAGAAGTTCCGGTTGAACGAATGTACGATGGTATTCCTTTCTTCTTTTTCAGCCCCTTCCCTGTCCCACATTCCGATACACGGTCCGCAGGCATTGGCAAACACAGTAGCACCGATTTTGTCGAATATCTTGATAAACCCGTCGCGTTCTATGGTGTAACGCACTACTTCCGAGCCCGGGGTAATGGTAAATTCTGATTTGGTTTTGAGGTTTTTGTCGGCTACCTGTTTGGCCAACGAAGCCGCACGGGCGATGTCTTCATATGACGAGTTGGTACAAGAACCAATCAACCCAACATCAATGCGCAAAGGCCAGTTGTTTTTGATGGCCGTTTCCTTCATTTTAGAGATAGGTGTTGCCAAATCTGGGGTAAAAGGTCCGTTCAGATGTGGTTCGAGTTCAGATAAATTGATTTCGATTACCTGATCAAAATATTGTTCCGGGTTGGCATATACTTCTGCATCACCAGTTAAATAAGCTGCTATTTTGTCGGCAGCATCGGCCACGTCGGCACGGTTGGTCGAACGCAGGTAGCGGCTCATGGAATCATCGTATCCAAAAGTGGAAGTAGTCGCCCCGATTTCGGCGCCCATATTACAAATAGTTCCTTTTCCGGTACAGGACATGGACGTCGCCCCTTCGCCGAAATATTCAACAATAGCTCCTGTTCCGCCTTTTACGGTAAGGATTCCGGCTACTTTAAGTATAACGTCTTTAGGTGCGGTCCAGCCGGAAAGTTTTCCGGTTAATTTGACTCCAATCAATTTGGGGAATTTCAATTCCCAGGCCATTCCGGCCATCACATCCACAGCATCTGCTCCTCCTACACCAATGGCCAGCATTCCCAATCCACCTGCATTTACAGTATGCGAATCGGTTCCTATCATCATTCCTCCGGGAAAAGCATAATTTTCAAGCACAACCTGGTGGATGATTCCGGCACCTGGTTTCCAGAAACCAATACCATATTTATTGGACACCGAAGCCAAAAAGTCAAACACTTCACTGCTTTGTGATTTAGCCCGTGCCAAATCAGTTTTGGCATCAATTTTGGCCTGAATCAGGTGGTCACAGTGTACGGTAGTAGGTACAGCCACCTTGCTTTTTCCGGCGTGCATGAATTGCAATAGCGCCATTTGGGCGGTAGCATCCTGACAGGCCACACGATCAGGGGCAAAATCTACATAATCTTTCCCACGGGTGAATGCCTGGGTCGGTTTTCCTTCCCATAAGTGTGCGTAAAGTATTTTTTCTGAAAGTGTCAACGGACGGCCTACCAATGCCCGGGCAGTATCTACCCTTGCAGCCATATTATCGTACACTTTTTTAATCATTTCAATATCAAAAGCCATAATACAATTGGGTTTATGTGTTTAACTAGTTTCTGTTCTTCAGAGTGTAGGGCAAATTTACAAAATCGTTATATTATTAAAAAATTTTTAATCAAATATGTTTATTGATTGTAATAATTTATCAAATGGTTGTTTTTACCCTATTATTTTTACCGAAATCGCATTTTAAATCATAAAAATTAATAATTGTTAAAAATAGTAGCTAAAATAACTATTCCAAAAACCCTTTGCCTGTTATGATGTAATGCAGATATGATAGAAAAAAGAGTGTAAAAAAGGAAGCAACCAACCACAACAACTTCTTCAGTGTGGAATCGTAAGCGCTTTGAAAATGCATCAAGCGCAATATTCCGATAATGACACCATAAAAAACGGCAACAGCCGCCACTGTCAAGAGCAGCAGTACAAACAGGGAAGAATAAGTCATTCCGCTGAGGAAAAGCATGTGCTAGAGCAACTTGCCTATAATGATTTCTTCGGTAATTCCTTCAGCGTCGGCTTTGTAGTTTTTGATAATCCTGTGACGGAGAATGCCGGTAGCCACAGCCTTGACATCTTCAATATCCGGGGAAAATTTTCCATTAAATGCCGCGTTGGCCTTGGCAGCCAATATCAGGTTCTGGGACGCCCTCGGGCCTGCACCCCAATCAAGGTAATTCTTGATATATTCGTTTGACAAAGCATTATCAGGGCGCGTTTTGCTGACCAAAGTCACGGCGTATTCCACTACGTTATCTGCTACAGGAATGCGGCGGATGAGTTGCTGGAAACCAATGATTTCTTCGGCAGAAAAAAGCGGGTTAATAACAGGCTTATCATCTGAAGTGGTATTTTTCACTACAGCTACTTCTTCCTGGAAAGAAGGATAATCGAGTTTGATGGCAAACATAAAACGGTCAAGCTGTGCTTCCGGTAACGGATAGGTTCCTTCCTGTTCAATCGGGTTTTGGGTGGCCAGTACGAAATATGGCAGGGCCAGCTTGTAATTGGTTCCGGCAATGGTTACCGAACGTTCCTGCATGGCTTCAAGCAAGGCGGCCTGCGTTTTGGGCGGCGTCCTGTTGATCTCGTCGGCCAGGATGATGTTGGCAAAAATGGGGCCTTTGATGAATTTGAACTGACGGTTTTCGTCAAGAATTTCACTTCCCAAGATGTCTGACGGCATCAAATCTGGCGTAAACTGGATCCGTTTGAAGTCGAGACCCAACGCCTGTGAAATGGTATTGACCATGAGCGTTTTTGCCAATCCGGGAACACCCACCAAAAGCGCGTGTCCTCCTGAAAAGATGCTCAACAAAATCTGGTCGACCACATCGTCCTGACCTACAATTATTTTGGCAATTTCTTTTTTTAATTCGATTCTTTTCTGAACAAGGTTTTGGATAGCTGTTACGTCTGACATGGTTGTTATGTTTACCTGGGTAATTTATAAAATCATTTGTATTACTGTTTGGGAAGTATCAAATCAATCGTTTTTCAACCAATTGTTGGTGAATTCGCAATCCCTGTATTCGCCATTGATTTTGATATAGGTTTCCTTAATTTTTTCTTTGGTCCATTTCCCGATGGCGTTAATCTGCTTTTCTTTTAAGGCCAACTCTTTGATTTTGGTAAAATCTTTGGCGTAATCTGCGGCATGCTCGTCGATGCGGTTGGTTACGATGATCAGTTTGTATTTTTTACCTGTTCTTGGCTCGTCTTCGAGAATTGGCTCTGAAACCTGTCCGTCTTTAAGGTTGGACACGTTATTGTACAATTCCGGATCCATTTTGGTCAATTCAAAATGGGTGTCCTGTGTTTTAGGGTTAATCAGTGTTCCTCCGTTGGCACGGGTTTCTTTTTCATCAGACATGGTCCTGGCGGCATCGGCAAAAGTGATTTCCTTGTTGTCAATTTTATTTTTGATCAGCAGGGCCTTGTCTTTGGCTTCTTTCAATCCTTCAGCAGAAATTTTAGGCATCATCAGGATGTGACGCAATTCCAAATCCTGTCCTTTTATCTTTTCGAGGTAGATGATGTGGAAACCGAATTCCGTTTCAAATGGCTCTGAAATTTCGCCTTCTTCCATAGAGAAAGCGACATCTTTGAATTCTTTTACAAAACCGGTTTTCTTGTTGATTTTGTAGAATCCTCCGTTCGAAGCCGAGCCCTTGTCGTCAGAATAGATAACGGCCCTGGTCTTGAAACTGGCGCCGTCCTGCACCTCTTTTTTGATGTCCTTGAGTTTTTGGATGATGCGCTGTTTTTCTTCAGGCATAACCTTTGGCGTAATGACAATCTGGGCTATTTCAAGTTCTGCACCAAATACTGGTTTTTCATTATCGGGTATTTTTTTGAAAAACGCCCTGGTTTCTTCAGGTGTAATCTGAACATCTTCTACTATTTTACGTTGCATTTCGGCAGCAAGTTTCTGTTGTTTCAATATCTCAAACAAATCAGCCCGAAAGTCATCTTCGTTGTTTTTCTTGAAATACTTCACCACTTTGTCCATGGTTCCCAGTTGTTCTACCATATAGTCAATTTGCTGTGACATTCTTTCCCTCACTTCTTCATCTTTCACAATAATCGAATCCTGGATGGCCTGGTGGGCATAGAGTTTGTCTTCAAGCAATTTGCCCAACATCTGGCAACGGCTAATGTCTTTTACGGAATTCCCCTGACTTGACAACTCAAGGAATGATTTGTCAATATCAGAATCCAAAACAATGTATTCTCCCACTGTGGCAATGATGCCGTCTACCTTTTGCTTTTTTGTAGAAACGACCTTGGTATTGGTTTTTACGGAATCTTTGATGATTTCCTGGGCCTGGGCGAAAGAAAACGCGAATATTAAAACAAAGGCAACAGCTATTTTATTTGGTATTTTCATATGGTATTTTCATGGAAACCTCCATGCATTTTTAATTGGTCTTCCCTATTTGGTTTTTTATTTTTTCGAAAGTGGGTTGGTTTACCTTCACCTTGAACTCTTTGTTGAGTTCGCTGATCCAGTTTTGTTCCAGGTACTGCTGGTAGTCATTGATTACCCTGCCCTTGCTTTCATCAAAGGTCTTGTCTGTTTCCGGAATGACCTTGAGTACTTTGGTAACAAAATAATATTCTCCGTCCTTGGTGATTTCTGAAACGCCAACTTCAGGCTTGGTACCTTTAGGCAATTGGGCCGCGCCGACTTCCAAGGTGCTTTCGTTGGCCATTACATTGACCACATCCTTGGTATTGAGCTTGTCTTTTATGGCTTGGGGCGTCGCATTCTTTTTAAGCATTTCCTGCACTTTTTTAATCATGTCCTGATTGGTGGAGGAAGCAATGATGACATCGAGCCTGGATTTCCATTTGTATTTGTCTTTTTGGGATTCGTAAAAAGCCTTTAACCCCAACGTATCGGTTTTGGAACGGTCCCAGATTTCTTTTTCCATCAGGTCGAACAACAGCAAACCATCGCGGTATTCTTCTACCACGGCAGCAAATTCTGGAAATTCGCCTTCTAAATTGTCGTTGTAGTGTTGGTTGAGTTGGTCATCGACAAATTTGTTGTATTCAATATCAATCAACCTTGACAATGGCTCGGCTTTGAGGCCCGATCTCTGTTCAGATTTCAGGAAGTTGATAAACAACAGCGCGCTGACTTCCTTGTTGTCAATGGTAAAGAGTTTTTCATTAGGTGCCTTGATGTTTTCCGGCAGCTCCCATTTTCCGGCATAAATATCCTTGTTGATCAGTTTCGACACAGCCTCAAAAGTCTTGTTGTCTTTTTTGACCTTATATTTTTTACGCAACTTTTCTGTGAGGGAATTGGTAATCAACCTCGAACGGTCGTCTTTGGCTACTTTGTTCTCCAATTCGGTTTTGGATTCCTCCAATGATTTCAACGGGAATTTGTCTATCAATTTTACGATATGCCATCCGAACTGGGATTGGAAAGGCTCAGATATCGGTTTTTCCTTGGTTAGAGAAAAGGCCACATTCTCAAATTCTTCCGAACTCAATTGCCCGGCACCAAAACGGTTGAGCACACCGCCTTTCGGGGCAGATGATTTGTCTTCTGAAAACTGCTTGGCCAATTCGGCAAAATCTTCCCCCTGCAGGATTTTTTTGTAAATGTCCTGAATGTTGTTTTTGGCCTTGTCCATATCGGTATCCCCTTTTTCCTTGGAAGGGTTGAGAAGCATGATATGCGCTACAGCCACATCTCCCCTGTTTTGCCTTTCGTCGGTAACCTTGATCAGGTGGTAACCGAAACGGGTGCGCACCGGCATGGAAATTTTACCGACCGGCGTTTTGTAGGCGGCAGATTCAAAGGCATACACCATTCTGAAACTGGTAAAATAACCCAGGTTCCCCATGTTTTCCTTGGCAGATGGATCTTCTGAAAATTCTTTGGCCAAAGCACCAAAATCTTCCCCATTGACCGCACGCTGACGGATATCCATTATTTTTTTGTAGGCCGTCAACGTATCATGTGGGGCCGCATTTTCATCAACCATCAGCAGGATGTGAGACGCCTTGATTTCTTTTTGCATCCTGTCATACCCTTCCTTGACCAAGGCAGATGTCACTTTGGAATCTGTAGTATAGTTTTTGGAAAGCTGTGCCCGGTAACCTTTCAGTTCAGTAAGATACTGCGGTTTGTTCTGTAACCCGAGTTTATTGGCTTTGGCTACCTTTAACTTATACCCGATAAACAATTCGAGGTATTGGTTCAGGTCTTTCTGTGACTCATCTTTAACCAAGTCGAGATTCTTTTTGTAAACCCTTTCGAATTCATCTGTGTAATATGGTTTATCGTCTATGGTGAATAATATTTCTTTTTGTTTGTTCTGCGCGTTCAACGAGAAACCCGCGAGCATCAACAAAGAAAAAAATAAGTACTTCATATGTAGTATAAATTTAAGCTTTTTTACAATCAACAAAAGTAACAATTCGGCTTTATTAAACAACAATACACCTTACTATTAACAAAATTTTATTAACACTTTCCGGGCGCATGAAAAACGATGGTTTTTTTCATCCTGTTAGTTATTTCGGCAATAAATAGTATTTTTGCAGACTCTAAAATGAAATATGGATTTTTTAAAAGAAATTGCACGCAGAAGAACGTTTGGAATCATCTCGCATCCAGATGCCGGAAAGACGACACTAACCGAGAAATTATTGCTTTTTGGTGGGGCCATTCAGGAAGCAGGAGCAGTAAAAAACAACAAAATCAAGAAAGGGGCTACGAGTGATTTCATGGAAATTGAACGCCAGAGGGGAATTTCCGTGGCGACTTCGGTGTTGGCCTTTATTTATAAAGACAAGAAAATAAACATCCTGGATACGCCCGGACACAAGGATTTTGCGGAAGATACTTTCCGTACCCTGACTGCCGTAGACAGTGTGATTGTGGTGATTGATGTGGCCAAAGGGGTTGAGGAACAAACAGAGAAATTGGTAGCAGTATGCCGGATGCGGAAAATACCGATTATTGTTTTCATCAACAAGCTCGATCGGGAAGGAAAAGATGCTTTCGATTTAATGGACGAAGTAGAGAAAAAATTGGGACTGACTGTTACGCCGCTCAGCTTCCCGATTGGAATGGGTTATGATTTCCAGGGAATTTATAACATCTGGGAACAGAACATTAACCTTTTCAGCGGAGACAGCAGGAAGAATATAGAAGACACCATTGCCATTTCAGACACCAACAGCCCGGAACTGGAAAAAATAATAGGCGAAAAACCTTCCCAAAAACTGCGCGAAGAACTCGAACTGATTGATGAAGTATACCCAAAATTTGATCGGGAGGCCTATCTTTCCGGAAATTTACAGCCCGTGTTTTTTGGTTCGGCCCTGAACAATTTCGGGGTACGGGAATTGTTGGATTGTTTTATTGAAATTGCCCCCTCGCCAAAGCCCAAGGAATCAGAAACCCGCCTGGTGGAGCCTGAAGAAGAAAAATTATCCGGATTTGTGTTTAAAATCCACGCCAATATGGATCCCAAGCACCGTGACCGCTTGGCTTTCGTCAAGATTGTTTCAGGTACTTTTGAGCGCAACAAACCTTACCTGCACGTAAGATTGAATAAAAATTTAAAGTTTTCCAGTCCGAATGCCTTTTTTGCCGAAAAGAAAGAAATAGTCGACATTTCGTATCCGGGTGACATCGTCGGACTACACGATACCGGAAATTTCAAGATTGGAGATACGCTCACGGAAGGCGAAATCATGAGTTTCAAAGGCATCCCAAGTTTCTCACCGGAACATTTCAGGTACATCAATAACGCTGACCCGATGAAGGCCAAGCAATTGGAAAAAGGGGTTGACCAGCTCATGGACGAAGGTGTAGCGCAATTGTTTACCCTGGAAATGAACAACAGGAAGGTAATTGGTACCGTGGGTGCACTGCAATACGAAGTAATACAGTATCGGTTGGAACACGAATACGGAGCCAAATGTACCTACGAGAATTTTCCGGTACACAAGGCCTGCTGGGTAAAACCAGACGATGCCAAAAGTGAAGAGTTCCAGGAATTTAAACGGGTAAAACAGAAATTTTTGGCCCATGACAAATACAATCAATTGGTGTTTTTGGCTGACTCAGATTTTACCATACAGATGACGCAAAGTAAATATCCGAACGTAAAATTGTTTTTTACTTCGGAGTTTGACTAACGACAAAATGACGCATTTCATCGATGAAATAAAGGTTTTAACCATAATTTAGCATTATTTTGTTTTTTTTTACAAATATTGACTTTATATTTGTAGGCTGAATGAACAACCCCATGAATAATAAATTACTTACTTCTTACTTATTAATTTTACTCTTTTTGTGTGATTTTGCAGTTTTCGCAGATCCTGGTGATGATTTTGAGCCAGAACCTGATGCAGCTCCGATAAACAGTAAACTGATTGTGTTGGCAATAGCAGGTATTTTATTTGCGATTTATACGCTAAGAAAGCATTTTGCAATGGGTAAATTGGAAGATAAAAAATCAAACTAAAATATTTAAAATAAAAAAAGCGGCTGTTGAGATTCAACAGCCGCTTTTTTTATTGGGATTATCCTAAAAACAGAAGAGGTGCCTCGAAAATTTCAAAACACCTCTTACAAGTTATCGTTTATGCTCTCCATTTACTATGGATGGGAGGAAAAAATAAAGTTGTTGTTGTTTTCTTCCCAGATGGAATAATCAGCAGAATCAACTATTCCGTCCCCGTTAAGGTCAGTAGCAAAAACCCCGAAAGCAAAATTATTGTTGTCCGCTTCCCATTTGCTGTAATCAGAAGAATCAATCATACCATCCTGTATCCCTCCATCAGGAATATCTCCGGAATACAACCCAAAAACACCACTTTCTAATTGCACCATATTGTCTCCATAGGCTTTGCCTACAGCCGTGGTAAAATCATAATTCAATGGTGCATTGCCAATGGGCTGAGGGCTGGAACTCCAGGTTTCCAAAGAATTTCTTGTCTTCACAGCCAGATAATAAGAACCCGGTGTTACAGGAGGAAACCTACAAACGGCTGTACCGTTGGTTTTAAGCATGGTTGTTACTGTAGAAACAATTCCGTATGGTGCGTTTGCATTGCGTAATTCAACCGTAATATTTTCAACATCAGTCAGGGGCGAAACTCCATCCTGAAGGTTTTTGACAGGCCTCATACTTTGTGCAGAATCATAATAGCCTTGGGTAAATAGCCTTAAATTAACTACAGATGAGGTTTCTCCTTCGGTTACCAATAACTGTTGGTTAATTGCAGGATTGTATACGGTATCTACCACACCAGACGGCCATTTGATGACAACCTGCGTAATGGCAGTGGCCAATCCGATTCCGAAATGGGCATTGAGTGAACTCATGTAGGCAAAACCTTCTCCACTTCTGATGTCCCTGATTTGCTTTCCGAAAGCACCGTAAATTTCAATCCGGGCCCCTATCCCATTGCTGTTGCTTTGAACACCATTCAAGGCCACTTTCAACCAGTTGTTGCCATTTGGAACCGCATAACGCACCGTGGTTCCGTTTTGAATGTCGAGGAATCCGTCATTATTCAAATCGCCTATAGCCCCTACACTGATTGCCGCATAAGAAACCGCTGCAAAAACGTTATTGCCCTGATTGAACATGATTTTGTTTCCACTGCCCAAAACATCCACATAGCCGTTATTGTCAAAATCGTAGGCCACATAATCCCTATTGATAGAAGTGTTGGTATCCCATCCGGAGCCTGTCGATATATTGGTAAAAGCAGGATTGCCCACATCAAGGTTGTTTCGGAACAACATGCTCCTGGTCGATCCGTTGGAACCAATCAGGATGTCCATGTCGCCATCATTATCAAAGTCTGCAATAGCGGAAGACCAAGACTGTACAGGTGTTACATTGAGGCCGGAAATGGCAGAAATATCAGTAAATGTACCATTCCCATTGTTCCGGTGCATTTCACAAGGAGGCCCTGAACATTTTGAAATGAACATATCGCGATCGCCATCGTTATCAAAATCAGACCAAAGTGACGCATAATTTCCTCCTGTAGATAAAACGCCCAGGTTATAGGCTCCTGGTGTCACACCCGATTGGTAGTAGGTAAAATTACCGGCCCCGTCATTCATGTAATATACGTTGGGATTCACATCATGGCATGAAAAGGCATCCAGATGTCCGTCGTTATTGATGTCTATGAAGTTGGTGCGTTGGCAGAAAATATAATCAGTTGGGTTTACATTGGTGTAAGCCGTTCCGGTGTTGTTTGAACGCCAAAAGGTAAGTCCGCTTCCACTACCCAGCAAAAGGTCGTTAAAACCATCTTTATTGTAATCTCCGGCAGCCAAACTCCAGGTCGGCATATCGCTGGTTCCCGTTATGGGAAAGTTTGAAATAGTATAGTTGGACGGAGTCGACTGAAAATGTACTTTCAGGTTATTGGCACTTACTCCTACAATATCATCTTTATGGTCGCCATTCATGTCTACCACACCAATATTGTAAGAACTGTTGATAGTACTTACCGTTACGGAATTGTATGTAATTGGGGTTGGTGGCGGAACGACAACAGGTGATTGAATCAATTGAAAAGTAAATCCTGTGTTGGCAGAAGTTCCTAACCATCGGTTATCCCATGCAATATAGTAAGGCGTTCCTGCTGTTACATTGAAGGTACAGATAGAAGAATAGCCACTCCCAGTATCATCGTCATTGGCATAACAAACAAGAGCTGCACAAGTTCCTGTATACACATGTACCCGGGTATCCTTTCTAGGGTTATTGGCTGCTATATCTGTGGTAAGGGTAACTGTATAATTCTGCGTTGGAGTGTAAACATACCATTCAGCTCCTGGTACATTTGCAGTGGGAATGGCGCCATTGGGAGCACAAAATAAGGTAGGTGGCGTTCCATTCATAACGCCTACAACATAATTACCTGCCGCATTGATTGGCACGGCTCCGGCACAATTGTCCTGGGCATTGGCCAAGTGGATGGAGAACATCCAAATGATGATGAGTGTGATCTTTTTCATTGGTTTTGTTTTGTTTCGGTTGTTTTGTTTTAATTACATCCTGGCGGGAAAGAATTTATCCAGGCTTCCATGAGTGCAACTCCTTCCTCATGTATTAAAGTCCTTCCGTGTAAAGGCATCCGGATGGCTTCATCTGTCGTATTGATTCTATGGAATAACATGGACCTGTTAATATTGGCAGGAGTGACTATCCTACTTAAGGCTGGTGGAAAATCCTGCATATCCTGTGTATCTACGCAAACACCCATATTGGTTGGGTTATTTGCTGTTTCACTAAAAGCAAAGCGCATGGGCCTGTAATCACAGTGTCTGTCGTTAGAGTGGCAATGGGAACAATTGATGTCGACATAAGAACGCGCCCTCAACTCAATCGGTTGGGAGGTGTCTTCATAATTAATGGTAGAATTGGCTACACTGGGAAATGTAAAATTGTCAGGAAGATAACCTTGCTCAATCCATCGGCTCAGTTGATTTCTTGCAGTTGAACTTGAAATGTATCCAAAATTCAGGTTTTGGGGTTTTATCCCGATAGGTACGAATGTGGTTTGGTCCAGACCGTTAATAACCTCACGCTTTTTATGGCAAACTATACATTGTTCTTCATTCGGTATCCTGTAATCTACTGATTTTGGGTTACCATTGGGATCTATCCAATCAATATGGGTGGTACTCCCTGCTAAGTCAAAAAAAGCTTCGGTCTGTGCTGCATTCCATACATAATTGGCAAATATCCATCCGGTGGATTTCCTGATCATGATGCGGGTTTCCACAATTCTGGAGGATCCTGCAGGTGTCACATTTTGTACGTTATTATAATAAAATGTTTTGATAAGTGCTGCCCCTACCGGTAGCTCCAAAACATTTCCATCGCCATTGTAGGCGGCGCTCAAGCCTGGCGGCATCCATACAAAACGTTTTTTTAAAGCATAATCAGCAAATAAGTTGCTGGCGGGTTTAAACGGAAGGACGTTCAGGGCGGGGTTCTGGTCTTTAAGATTTCCTTCAAAAAAATGATAGTCAGATAGTTTAGGATAAGGTACTTGAGTCAAGTCAACAGTAACAGGGGAAACCGGGGTATATTCTTCAGTATCGTCCAATTCCGTACAGGAAATATTGAGAAACATCAGAAAAAAGGCAAAAAAAGAGTAATATTTTTTCATGGTTGTTATTAAAAATAATAACCAAAAATATAAAAATAAAACAACTATGCAAAAATCATCATACTTTAATTGTTTAATTATCAGTATTTTTAGGTTAAATTAAAAAAGGTGCCTTGGAATAACCAAAGCACCTTTTTATAAGTTTGCATCAGATTAATTTGCAACAGGATAACTGGCAAAAATAAAGTTGTTGTTGTTGGCTTCCCAAATCGAGTAATCAGCAGAATCAACTATTCCGTCTCCGTTAAGGTCAGTAGCAAAAACCCCAAAAGCAAAATCATTGTTGTCTGCTTCCCATGTACTGTAATCAGCGCCGTCAATCAAATCATCCTGGATTCCGGCTACAGAGATGTCACCTGAGAAGAACCCAAACGAACCATCACCCAAATCTACCATATTATCAGCATAAGCCTGGTTGGCAGCCGTAGTGAAATCATAAGTCAATGGTGTTGCCCCTACCGTTTGTGGAAGCGCTGACCAGGTTTGGGTCGCATTCCTGGTTTTTACAGCAATATAGTAAGAACCATTTGGTGCAGTAGGATATTCACAGGTTACAGTACCATCTGTATGCAACATAGCGGTTGTAGTAGCCACCATAGAATAAGGAGAATCGGCTTCGTGCAATTCTACCGTAATCATTTCAACATCATTACTCACAGCAGGAGCAATACCTGCCTGATTATCTGCCACTGTAGTCATGGCACCGGCACCCATATAATAACCCTGAATAAACAATTTTAAATTGACGATGCTGCTTGAAACGCAGTTATTTACGGTTACAGTTACATCCTGTGTCAAATAACAGGTAGCGGTAGTGATGGTAAATTGGTAAACAACATCTATAGGTGCATTGGTTGTATTGACCAATATTTCAGAAGGATTGGTTGCTTGCGGAGTAGTTACCGCTGCATTGCTTATTCCGGCAACTGCAGCCCTTGTCCAGGTGATGGTAGCCCCAGTGTAATTGGTTGTAGCCGTGTAAGAAAAAGTTTCTCCCGAACAAGCCGTTGCAGTTGCAGGGCTTGATAATGCGGAAGTAGGTGTAGCCGATACATTCAAAATCAAATCATCAATTCTCCAGTTGGCTGTATTCAGTGCCGGTGTTCCGGTACCATTGTGACCATACAACCTGAAAACTACAGGTTGGTTTGCACTGGTAGTGCTTGTTACAGCAGGAGTATTCAAAGCCCATACACTATTGTTCAACAAGGTTCCTGTGGCAATATTGCTGGTATAATTGTCCTGATTTGAACGTAAGGTATAAGCTTGCGGACCTGTAGAAGTACTTCTTGAGCCGAAACTCATTCCGGTCAAGGTATAATTATAACCGGCTACCGGTGTCAATGTAAATTCAAAATAGGTTGAAGTCGCTGTATCTAAAGCACCTGTTAAAGATGCTGCACTGGCATTCTGAGTACCGGTCGCTCCTGGATAACCTGTAGAAGCACTGGTTGTTGAAATCAATGAGGTAGTTGTTCCGTTGTTGTTACCGTAAGCAATGTTGGAAACGGTAGCAGCCACGCTGGTATTGGATAATGGGGCCGCAGTAGCAAAATTCCAGATTACACTTCCGGTAGAAGCAACACCACAAACCGCTAAATTTATAGAGGCAGTTAAACCTGATGGTTGTTGCAATACATAATTAGAAGCATCTGCACCAGAGATTGAACTGGTAGAAGTAACTGGTTTGTTGGTCCCAACATTGGCATCATCAAAGTTACCACTCAAATTCAAAGTTACAACATCCGGAGAAATTACGCCTGACAAAGAGCCAGTGAGGGTAGCAGCAGTTGTACCGTCATAAGTTTTATCCTGTGCAGTTGCACCAATGATTGTAATTGTTTTAGGATTTACCAATAAAGTCTGAGGAACATCAATAGCTGGGTTGTAAGAACCATTTCCTGCTTGCTGCGCCGTAATGGTAACAGTTCCTGCCCCTGTAACAGTTAGTGTATTGCCTGAAATGGTGGCAATATTCACATCTGAACTGGTATAGGTTACTGTCAAACCGGAATCTGAAGTAGCGGTTAAATTAAATGGTGCTGTACCATAAGTTACCGCTGCCAAAGGATTAAAGGTTATAGTTTGGTCCTGTAAGCCGGATGGAAGGATATTAGCCGTCAAGCCAGTAGGTTGTGACAAACTGTAATTTCCAGAGGCCGAACCGCTGATGGTATAACCGGTTACCGTTACCGGCTTGTTGTTGCCTACAGCAGCATCATTGAAATTGGCTATTGGTGTGCCTCCCAAAACTACATTTGGTATGTCAGCCGTAAGAACACCTACCAAAAGGGGCGTTCCGCTAAGGGTAGTGGTTGTCGTATTATCGAAATTTTTATCATTGGCAGTCACTCCTGTTATGGTCAAACCTAATTGTGATACCGTATTGGTAGCTGTTGTGGCCACATTAACATTGCTTGCATCGGTACTTGAAAGCACAATAGGCCCTGTATGGTTTCCGGCTGTGGCATTCGCGGCCAGACGCACATAAATATCGGTAGCACTGATGGTTCCTGCACTTCCTACAACTAATGGTGAGGCATTCGTTCCTATGGTAGTGGAAAAATCTGAAGAGATTGCTACCTCAAAACCAACTGGTGGTGTAATGGTAATTCCGGCATTCATTAAAGATCCCGAAACGGAAAATTGTGTATTTCCTGAAGCAGTTCCGTAAACTGTCGATAAAGAAGTCAAGGTTCCTGATGCTGTAATTAAAGGTGCTGACATTGGCGTAGCGGTAACCGTCACGTCGTCGACAGAAATTTTGTCCCTGTTACCCCCTCCGGTAACGGTACCGGCGTGGTTGTAAAAACGCAATCTTGCGGTAGCCACATTGTTGAAAGCAGCGGGTAGTGCAACATTGGTAATCGATCCTGAATTTGTACTTTGTACATCTATAATCTGGGCGGCTGTAATTTCAGTAAAATTGGTATTATCAATACTCCAGAAAATACGCAAAGAAGTTGGCCTTGTACCATTTCCGTTGTCAACTGCAGCCCAGTTGAAACTCAATGTCCCTGCTGTTGTACCGGTAAAGTCAAGTAGTAAATCTACAGCGACAGCTTCTGAAGGGGTTCCTGAACCAGTGGATAAAAAAACAAGGTTTTGTGTTCCTCTTTGTACGCCTCCACTTGTTGTAGTGGAAAAGGTAGCTGAAGATTTGGTGGTTCTTTTACCGTCATTGGCAGTTCCTCCTGTTGTGATAGGATAGGATGCCCATCTATTGGCTCCAATACCAGACGCAAAGTTACTGGTCCAGGCACTGATGTCAGCAAAATTCTCTGTGTAGGTAGTACTTGGTTGTGATAACATTGGCACAGGTGTTTGTGCATTTACCTGCAGAAAAGGAATCAGCATCAGTAAAGCAAAACAAATTTTTACCATGTTTTTTTGTAAGGTTAATTTCATAAGTGATTGATTTTTAATTTGAAGACAAAATTAAATCATTATGGGTAATGTAGGGCAATTAATTTATTAACAAATGGTTACTATTTGTTTAAAAAAGAAGCCTCCGCATTTTCTTGCGGAGGCTTTACTTTTTTGAATAATAAATTATATAAGCGAATTATCTTTTGATAACCCTTAGCGTTTGTGTAGTACCTTGTTGGGTAACAATTACGTTATAAACTCCAGAAGGATAATTGGCTCCGATTTCAAGGTTTTGAACATCTGAAAGTGGGACATCCCTGTTCTCAATCTGTTTACCAAGCATATCGTAAACCCTGATTTGCAAGCCGCTTTCTGACGAAGTCCTTATATCGAGTTTAAAGTCTTCTGCAAATGGATTTGGATAAGCAATTACCTTAAATTCCCCAACAGCAATATCGGCTACGATTCTTGACGAACCAGTAGTGATGTTACAGCCAGGACCGTAAGGCATGTAGGTACCGTCAGTATTTTTCAAGGCCACTTCTACAGTATAAATTGTATTAGGAGCACTAACTGGTAGCTGACTGAAATTAAACCTGTTCAATACCTGATCAAGAATTTGAACCGATCCATCAGCAGTATTGGTAATCCTGAATCTGTAGCCCGTTGCAGTAGAATTATAGGTGGTATAAATCCATTGGTTCATGGCTGTCAAAGTTGTTCCGCAATGTGCACCAATTGTAGAAGTTGGTGTTGGCGTAGTAACATTACAAGCTGCCCCGTAAGTTGGCTGCCAAACATTTCCGATAAGCAAAGCAATGTCAATCCTATAGGTGGCATTGAAAGTAACAAATCCTGGATTAGCACTTGACAAATCAGACAACAATATCCAATTGAGCGGCCTGTCCCTTACCACTACAACATTGGTTGCCAGGTTTTTGATTCTGAATCGGTATCCTTGTGCACCAATTACATAATGAGCCGTAAGTTTATCCCTTAAGGTCGAAAGCGTAGCGCCACAACTTGCAGGCATCAATGAGGTAACAATGGCAATACAACCTCCCGGCTGTCCAATGTTATCAATCACTCCATTACAATCATTGTCAATTCCGTCATAGCATACTTCGATGGCTCCCGGATTGGTTGTTGCATTATTATCATCGCAATCTGTTCCTATGGCAACGTATCCCGGAGGTGCAACTGGTGCTGTAACTGTAACAGAAGGATTTCCATAACCATCACCATCCAAATCCTGATACCAGGTGGTACCGGTAACCGAAATAATAGTAAGGTTCAATGTAGCAGTATTGGTACATCCGGTAGAAGTGGTAGTAACATAGGTATAAGTTCCTGAAGTAGTATATGTAACTCCGTTAGCAGCCCAAGTATATGTATTTATAGCTGTAGTGGTTAAACTACCGAAGGTCGTATTTTGACCAATTGTCAAATTCAAGGTTTCAGTGTGTGGACAACCACCTGCGTTAGTACTTACGTTTGTCACACCCGATACACTTGCAGTATACGTTTGCCCATTTCCTAATGGAGGCGCCCAGGTATATGTACCACAAGCAATTACATTTGAAGTACCTGTTGTACTGATATGCATAGTTAAGTTCAGGGTTTGGGTATGGGTACACCCGGCTGCATTCGTAGTTACAAATGCAATTCCGTTTTGGCTGGTGGTGTAGGTAAGTCCATTGCCCAAAGGCCCTGCCCAAGTATAAGAATCACAGGCGCTAACAGTAGTCGTTCCTGAGGTGCTGTTGTTGATGGTCAGGTTCAATGTTTGTGTGTGGGGACATCCATTTGCATTTGTTGTAATCTTGGTTAATCCAGTCACACTTGAAGTATAGGTAAGACCATTTCCTAGAGGCAATGCCCAGGTATAATTATCACAAGCCGTTGCGGTTGTTATTCCTGAAGTACTGTTATTGATTGTCAAATTCAAGGTTTGGGTATGCGGACATCCATAGGTATTAGTAGACGAATGTGTAAGAGATGTTTGGTTTGTGGTGTAAGTCTGTCCATTACCAAATGGGAAAGCCCACGTATAGCTATCACAAGCGGTTGCATTCGTAGTTCCCGAAGTACTGCTGTTAATAGTCAGATTGAGCATTTGTGTATGCGAGCAACCGGCTGCATTGGTAGTAACATTGGTAATTCCGGCCTGATTTGTAGTGTAAGTCAATCCGGTTCCTAAAGGTGCTGCCCAAGTATAACTATCACAAGCTGTTGCATTCGTTATTCCTGAAGTACTGTAGTTAATAGTCAAGTTCAATGTTTCAGTATGCGGACAACCTGAAGCGTTAGTGGAGATATGTGTCACACCTGAAACGCTGGAAGTATAAGTTTGTCCGTTACCCAATGGTCCGGCCCAAGTATATCCGTCACAGGTTACGACATTAGTTGTTCCTGAAGAAGTATTGTTGATGGTCAGGTTCAGGGTTTGGGTGTTTGGACATCCGTTTGCATTAGTCGAAATATGTGTAACACCCGAAACACTCGAAGTGTACGTTTGTCCATTACCCTGAGGCAATGCCCAAGTATACGTGTTACAAGCTGTAACATTGTTAGTACCTGTTGTACTGCTGTTAACAGTAAGATTCAACGTTTGTGTGTGTTGACAGCCATTGGCATTCGTAGATATATGTGTAATACCGTTTTGGCTTGTTGTATAGGTCAATCCGTTACCCAATGGAGCTGCCCAGGTATAACTGTTACAAGTTGAAGCAGTAGTAGTTCCGGTAGTTGGCGTATTAATGATAAGATTAAGCGTTTGTGTATGCGGACATCCCGCTGCATTTGTTGTTACATTGGCAAGTCCTACCTGATTGGTAGTGTAAGCCAAGCCAGTTCCCAACGGACCTGCCCATGTATAAGTATTACAAGCAGATGCATTGGTAACTCCTGAAGTACTGTTGTTGATTGTCAGGTTCAGTGTTTGGGTATGAGGACATCCCGCAGCATTGGTAGTTACATAATTAACCCCTGAAACACTCGAAGTGTACGCCGCACCATTTCCTAATGGACCAGCCCAGGTATAACTATCACAAGCTGTTGCAGTTGTTATTCCTGAAGTACTGTTGTTGATTGTGAGGTTCAAGGTTTGGGTATGAGAACATCCTGCTGCATTGGTAGAAACAAAAGTCACTGAAG
>CAZXRX010000029.1:0-30068 GCA_964642945.1 uncultured Flavobacterium sp.
AAAACTTACACTTTCCAATACAGATTTAGTGTAATCGTAAATCATTCTCGGCATAATGGTTAAGATTTAGGGTTATCTTTTGGTGGAACGTAGGTTAAAGGTAAACAGTCTAAACAGGATGACCAAATTTTTTCTTTAAAAAATATCGATTAATAGCATAAATTACCGATAAAAAGCATTTTATTAACTATTTTTGAGGTATTTTACTTACAATTATATTAACACAAGTAAGGCTCAGTATAGGGCATGAAAAAAGGGGCCGTTTAAACCCCTTTTAGTTTTATTTATTGATAATCAGTAAACATTCGCGCAGTTCGGGCTTTTCCTTGGTAAAACCCAAAAGCCAATCAGTTAGCCGTTCTATTTCATACGGCAGGAGCATTTTGAGGGCCTTTTCAAGTTCCTTGCAGAACAATGAAGTATCAAAACTTACCCTTTCGAGCACCGATTTTGTATAGTCAAGAATGCTGATAGACATGCAAAATGGATTAATAGGTTAGGTAATTAAGTGAAGAACATATTCACATAACGCAACCGTGCCATGGTTATTGTGTGTTCAGGAAACTTTTTTTTGTTAAATTTTCCTGGCCCGCAACATTTCCCTTTTTCCGGGTGCGCCGGGTAACTTTTCGACAGCAAATCCGGCTTCCAACATGGCTTTCTTGATGGACGAACGACAGGCATACGTCACCAACACCCCATTGGGTTTGAGTGCCGCATACATTTTAATAAAGATTTCCAAAGACCACAATTCGGGTTGTACCCTGAAACCAAACGCATCAAAATAAATCAGGTCAAAGGCGTTTTCCGCTGCAATGTCCTGAAAGAAAATCTCCCTCTTGGTCAACGAAAAATGGTCGCTGATGGCCTGCTTTTCCTCCCACGGGGTTTGGTGCATTTTAAGGAACCATTCCTTCCCGCCTTCCGCTTCAATTTCATTGGGATAATTCATCTGCGTAGCTTCTGCAAAGGCGACCGGGTAGGCTTCCGCCCCGACATACGCTATGGTTTGCCGGTGTTTTTCTGCCTCCAATAAAGTGATAAAGGCATTGAGACCGGTGCCGAAGCCTATTTCCAAAATAGAAACGGACTTTCCTACAAATAGGGAAAGTCCGTTTTTTATGAATACGTGGTAAGCTTCTTGTATGGCCCCATGTTTCGAATGATAACTTTCATTCCACTCCGGCAGATGAATAGTCGTAGAGCCGTCGAGTGTGGTCATAATTTCCCTTTTCAACAAGGCCATTATTTCAGGTACAATTTCTTGATTTTAGGTATCGGGCCGCCGCATTTGTTTTCGTGGCAACGCAGGCAGGCATCAATCCCGTTGTTGTAATTCTTTTTGAGATTGGCAGGATTGGTATCGCTGTACAATTGCTTTTGTGCGGTGATATACAAGGCAGCTTTTTCCTTGAAAAAGGCGTCGTTTTCTGACGGATCGGTAAATTGAGCCGTATGGATTTTAAGGTAATATTCCGGAAATTTACCCAAAGGCTTCCCTTCGGTGATTTTTTCTTTTACCCTTTCATTTTCCACGTACATCTGCTCCATCAGGGCCGCCATTTCAGACAGGGTGTACATTTCGAACTTTTTGCCCGAAGGTTTGTCAGAAGTACATTTTTTGACTTCCTCTTTTTTTTCCGCTTCCTTTTTCTGGCAGGAAAAAAACAAAAGGAGCCCCAATGAAACCAAAAGTGCTTTTTTCATCGGTAGTAATTATTTCTTGATGTAAACCCCGGAAGCCTTGAAAGCATAAGTAATTTCAGGTTTCTTGATTTTGTCGATTTCCGCCTTTGACTTTCCGGCATCCTTGGCATAATGCTTCAGTTCGTCTACCGAAACCACATCGATAAAGGCCACGCCATTGATAACGGCTTCAGAATTGTCGGCGTTGAGCGGAACAAAAAATCCGTAATCCTTGAATTTCACAAAAGATTCCTTTCCTTCAGTCAAATCCATATTCATCCAACAGCCTTTTTTCTTGCAGACTTCCTTGATGGAGGATTGGAATTTAACGGCAACCGAATCCCCTTTTTTAAGTGATTTGTATTTTTTAAGCATTTGTTTGTTGCTCATTACATTGGTCATGGCAAATTTTTCGCCGAACAGCGCATAATCCTTGCTGTCAATAGCTTTGGCTTTTTGGGCATTTACATTGAAGGCAATCAAGGTGAGGACAAGGCAAACGATGCGATTGAAATTTTTCATTTTTCGAAAATTTTAGATTATGGCACGAAATTAATCAAATATTGAAAACCAAGCCAGAAAAAAACTTTTTTTTAATTAATTATTGGCAATCAGTAGGGTTTTGCAAGGGCAATGAAAAGATTTCCGGCAAATGGGAATTAATTTTAAAATCTTCAGACGGATAGGTATTTTTTTATTAGTTTAGCCGAATATTGAAAAACAAAAGATGTTCCCAAAACCTATCGCATAACTACTTGGCAGTCAATTTTTTGTGTGGTATTTATTATTTAACAAGTTGTATATGAGTTTAGAAAATACACCCGGAATCGATATCACCAAGGCTGCTGCTTCCAAAATTGACAGCATAGATTTTGAAAATATCGCTTTCGGAAACACCTTCACCGACCACATGCTGGTTTGTGATTTCAAGGAGGGTGCCTGGCAAAAACCGGTTATCAAACCTTACGAACCCTTCCTGATTGATCCTTCAGCCAAAGTATTCCACTACGGACAGGCCATTTTTGAAGGGATGAAAGCCTATAAAGATACCAACGATGAAGTGTGGTTGTTCCGTCCGGATGAAAATTTCCACCGTTTCAACAAATCGGCAGTCAGGATGGCGATGCCCGAAATTCCTGAAAGTATCTTTATCGACGGTTTGAAAACCCTCGTGCGAATGGAAAAGGAATGGGTAAAAAAAGGATTGGGCAATTCGTTGTATATCCGTCCGTTCATGATTGCCATCGGCCCGGGCGTTATCGCGCAACCTTCTTCCCAATACCGTTTCATGATCATCCTTTCCCCTGCCCGCGCTTATTATTCGGGTGAGGTAAAAGTCATCATTGCCGAACATTACAGCCGTGCAGCCAATGGCGGAATCGGGGCAGCCAAAGCAGCCGGAAATTATTCAGCCCAATTCTATCCGACCAAACTGGCCAACGAAAAAGGCTACCAACAAATCATCTGGACCGATGATGCCACGCATACCAAACTCGAGGAAGCCGGAACAATGAACGTTTTTTTCCGTATCAACGACACTTTATATACCGCTCCCACCAGCGAACGGATTTTGGATGGGATTACCCGAAAAAGCCTCATTGACCTGGCCCAAAAGGAAGGCCTGAAAGTGGAAGTGCGTTCGGTATTGGTGGAAGAATTGATGGAAGCTGCCAAAAACGGCTCCCTCAAGGAAATTTTCGGTGCCGGAACCGCAGCCGTGGTCAGCCCGATTGTGGCCTTCTGTTACAAAGACACCGAATACCAATTGCCGAAGCTCGAAAATTCATTCGCCCTGCAACTGAAAGACAAACTGAACAAAATCCAGTACAAGCTGGCAGAAGATACTTTCGGGTGGACGGTGAAGGTATAGATTCGTTAGACTACTTAGATTTCTTAGACTAGTTAGAAATAATATGTAAAAAAATGATTCCGGGTTATTGGCAAAGATTTTTGAAATTAGCATCGTCCTAAAACAGGTTGACACAAAATCAACAACCAGACTGAAATTTTAAATTACAATCAATAAACAAGTAAGAGGAAAATGAAAAAAACAATTCTTTTGCTATTAATGATGCTTTTCAATTATCAAATAAAAGCACAATGTTGGGGAAAAGTTTCAGCAAATGTTAATCATTCTCTTGCAATAAAAAATGATAGAACTTTATGGGCTTGGGGTTATAATTCAAACTCTCAGTTAGGAGTTGGAACACAAACTTTCGTAAACACACCCTTACAAGTAGGTGTTGATAATGATTGGGAGTCCATTTGTGCTGGTGGTTCGATGTCTTTAGCTATTAAATCAAACGGTACATTATGGCAGTGGGGATATATCTCACCTACTACTTATCAAATTCCAACTCAAGTAGGCACTGATACTGATTGGTCTACAATTTTTGCAGGAACTTACCAATGTTTTGCTATCAAAAATAATGGAACATTGTGGGCATGGGGTTTAAACGACCAAGGCTCATTAGGTGACGGAACACAAATTAGTAGAAGTTCACCTGTACAAATTGGAAATGATTCAAATTGGATGTCTGTAAGTGCTGGTTATAATTTTACAATAGGACTAAAATCAAACGGTACTTTATGGGCTTGGGGGTTAAATTCAAGTTTTGGTGAATTAGGAATAGCAGCCGGCACAAACGTTAACTACTTATCTCCAGCACAAATTGGAACAGATACAAATTGGCAGCAGGTGAAATGTGGAACAAGTCATACCATTGCGCTGAAATCTGATGGGACACTTTGGAGTTGGGGTAGAAATAATACAGGACAATTAGGTGATGGTACATTATCGACAAGAAATACTCCAGGTCAAATAGGTTTTGATAATGATTGGCTTTTTATCGATTCTGGTGCTTATTATAATTTTGCTATGAAAAATAACCAAACATTATGGGCTTGGGGTTCTAATTATTTTGGACAATTTGCTAATGGCACTCAATTTGTTGATCAACTGACACCATTACAAATTACTTCTGTATCTAATATAAATAAATATGAAACTGGCGGTTTTCATACAATGTTTATTACAACAGATTCAGTCTTATTGGTTTCAGGAACTAATAACAGTAGTCAGTTAGGAAATGGTCAAAGCGGTGGTTATGAAGCTTATCCTGTTCAAATATCTTGTTCACCTCTAAATATAGTTGATTATATCACTGACAATTCAATTATAGTATACCCTAATCCTACCGAAGATTATTTTAATTTAAAAAGTTTACAGGAAATACAAATAAAAAAAATTATAATTCTTGATATTAATGGCAAAACTGTATCAGAAAATAATAATATAAACAGAATAGATATACAAAATTTAGAAAGTGGTGTTTATATTATAAAAATTATATCAGAAAATAACATATTGTCTAAAAAACTAATTAAGTTATAAGTTTATTTTTATAATTGTTACAGGTGCAAAATATAAAAACCAACAGGTTTTAAAAACGTCTGCCAACAACGGTTTGTCATAATTTCCAGGCTTGGAGTTGTTATTTTGTTTTTTTTATGAGCAACACTCAGTAAATGCAATTCTATCTTCCTAAGAAGTTTAGTAGCTTTGTTTTGGTTCGTGCTAGCAGCTATGGCAAGCCGCAGAGGCAATCGCTTTTTTAATGGCTTTATTTTAAAATTTCCTCGAAATTGGGTTTGAAATAGTTGGGCCCCTTAAGGACTTTGCCATCTTCGCGGTAAATCGGTTTGCCGTCTTCTCCCAGTTTGCTCATGTTACTGCGCTGGATTTCGTCAAAAACGGCTTCAATTTTGTGTTGCAGGCCGTGTTCGAGTATGGTGCCGCATAAAATGTACAACATATCGCCCAGGGCATCGGCTATTTCAACCGTATCGTTGTTTTGCACGGCTTCGAGGTATTCTTCGTTTTCTTCTTTCATCAGGTTGTACCGCAACAGGTTTTTCTGTTCGCCCAGGTCTCCTTTTTTCACTTCACTGACGCCCAAGCCAAAAGCCAGGTGGAATTCTTTTACTGCGTTGATTTGTTTTTGCATGATGGTAATTTTTTCTAAAAATAATCAGGATTTCTTTTGGATGGAAAGTCCGGCTTCAAAAACAATTAACTATTTTTGTTGAAAAATAATTGCTATGTTCACTACAGGCCAATGGATTTTTGCCGGATTATTTGTCGTCGCTTTTGTCATTGCGGCCATTTATTCTTATCGGGGCGATAAAGCGCTTCATGCCAAATTTTACAAAGGGAGCTACAAAGTACTGATTGGTTTTTTGTTGTTTATCGTGATGCTGTTCCTGATCAAGTTTTTCTTCAAAACCTCATGAAAAACCAAAATACGCCCTTTGGGAAACGTTCAACGGTAAAATAATTTTCTTACTTTTACTGCGACTAACTCCTACTTCCTATGCGGATTTTAAAATACCTTTTCCTGTTGCTCCTGCTGTTCTTCATAGGGCTTACGGTTTTTGTCACGACCCAGAAAGGCGATTACGATATTACGCAGAGTAAAGTCATCAAAACCCAACGTGCCACTGTCTACAATTATGTGAATGATTACCACAATTGGGAAACCTTTGCTTCTTGGTTAAAAGACGATAAAAAACTACAGCTTAAGTATTCCGGACAAAGCGCCGGCAAAGGTGCTTTTTATTCCTGGAAAGGCAACGACAGCGAAGGAAGCCTGCAAACCCTCGCAGCCACTGAAAATGACAGCATCCGCCAGAAAATGAATTTCAACGGCAGCACTTCAGAAATATACTGGACTTTCAAGGACACCCTCGGCAAAACCAAAGTATCATGGCGCTCCAAGGGTAAAATGACGGCCATGATGAAAATCAAGGCGTTTTTTCAGGGCGGTATGGCATCGGTTATGGGTGACCTGTATGAAAAAAGCCTGCTCCACCTTGACCGTACGCTCGATTATGAGATGAATACCTACGCCATCAAAATCAATGGTTTGGTGAACCGCCCGAAAACCTTCTATATCGGGCAGACCATCAATACCTATGAAGACAAAGCGCTTAAAAACATCAAGGTGCTGTTGCCGAAAATGACCCAATTTTTCGAAAAGAACCAAATGGTGATGGGCGGTAAGGCATTTGTATCCTATAACAAAACCTCGAATAATATTGTGAACCTATCTGTCGCCATTCCGGTGAAAGATTCCGTTTACATCATGCCCGGAAGCGAATTCAGTTCAGGGGAAACCGAAGCGGTCACAGCCCTCAAAACCACCCTCACCGGTGATTATTCCCACTTGAAAGAAGCCAAAATCAAGGCCATCAACTACATCCTGAAAAACCAGCTGAAGCAAAATCCGGCTGCCTATGTCACTGAAGTGTATGTAAAAACGGTAAAAGATACCAAACAACCCTCCCAATGGGTAACGGAAATCTATATCCCGGTGTATCCGAAAGCTGCGGCACCAAAACCAGCCTACAGACCCAAAGATTCAACAGCCACACCAACTGTAAATGCCCCGGCGGAAGTTCCGGCAAACGAATAAGGATTAAACCTTTTTGATTATCTTTATTCCAACAGCCAAACGTTGAACTTGCAAGACGAAAAAGATTTTATCCGGGAGTTACTCAACCCTGAAACGCAAAATACGGCGTTCCAGCAGCTCCTGCGCACCTATCAGAAGCCTTTGTACCACCACATCCGTAACATCGTGCTGAACCATGATGATGCCGATGACGTGTTGCAGAATACGTTCATAAAGGTGTTTCAATACCTCAACGGATTCAAGGGAGACAGCAAACTTTTTTCGTGGATGTACCGCATTGCCACCAACGAAGCCATTACCTTCCTGAACCAGAAAGCCAAACGCAATGGCACGACCAGTGAAGCCATGCAGACCAAATTGGTGGAAAATTTGCAATCTGACGTGTATTTTGACGGCAATGAAATCCAGTTGAAATTGCAAAAAGCAATTATACAATTGCCCGAAAAACAACAGTTGGTATTCCGGATGAAATATTTTGAAGAATTGAAATACGAGGAAATTTCAGAAATTTTGGGCACTTCGGTGGGCGCCTTGAAAGCGTC
Organism: uncultured Flavobacterium sp.; assembly: GCA_964642945.1. Lineage (GTDB taxonomy): Bacteria > Bacteroidota > Bacteroidia > Flavobacteriales > Flavobacteriaceae > Flavobacterium. Next base: position 7,703 of record CAZXRX010000029.1, read on the forward strand.
TTACCACCATGCCGTAAAAAAAATTGAGGAATTTGTCAAAACCAATTAAACTTTTTACGAAAAACGATGTCTTATGGATATGAATGATTTTAAACTAGATAGTGAAAATAAAATAAGTTCGGGCTTTACCACGCCTGACCATTATTTTGACGGCTTGTCTGAAAAGCTGTTCCGACAATTGCCCGCACCCCAGCCAAAAGTGTTGTCACTCTGGGACAGGAACAAAAAATGGGTGTATGCTACGGCAGCCATATTGGCTTTGTCATTGGCCATTCCGGTAGTGGATTATTTCAAGGCAGACGCCAACGACCAATATGCTGCTGAAGTGGAAAATTACCTCACGAACCATTCCAACCTTACCGATGAGGATATTGTGGAACTGATGGGAAATGAAGAAGCCGAGGCCACACCTATTGACAATACTTCCGTTGAAAACGAAGCACTGGAAGACATCCTGAGCCACAATGACCATCTGGAAGAATACATCATCAATTAAAAAACCCATCATGAAAAATATACAATTACTCAGTCTGATACTATTTATTTCCGTAGGATGTTTTGCGCAACCCGGCAGCCGTTTGAAAGAACGCATCCAACAGAAAAAAGACAACATCAAGTCGATGAAAATTGCTTTTATCACTTCTGAGCTCAACCTCACCCCTGACGAAGCTACGAAATTCTGGCCTTTGTACAACAGCTTTGAAGAGAAACAGCGCGATTTGAGGCAGGACCGGTTGAAAAATTACCTCGACCGTGTAGACACCGATAAAATATCTGAAAAAGACGCCGCCAATCTGGTCACCCAGATGGAAAATACCGAAGATGAACTGCACCAGTCACGCAAGAAATTTGTGGCCAGCCTCAAAGGGGTCATCCCGGCTGTCAAAATCCTGAAACTGCGCAAAGCCGAAGAGGAATTCAGCAAAAAGCTGCTTAAACAATACCGCGACAACAAGGCCGGAAGATAACTTACCGTTGCATCCGCAGCCGGATGATTTTGTCTTTACCGGCAGCTATGGCCGTAGTATTATCGACAAAACGGAGGGTATACAAGTTGACATCACTGCTTAACTGTTTCCAGGTCTTGCCTTGGTCGCCAGAATAAAAAATGCCCGTACTTCCTACACAAACCAACTCTTTTGCGTTGCTTCCGGGCACAAACTGAATGCAGGAAGCATAACCGAAACCGCTGTGTTCACCCACCAACTGCCAGGTTTTTCCGCCATTGGTCGTGAGGGCCTTGTTTTGGAAGTTTTGCGTGGATTTTTCATAATTACCACCCGCAATAAACCCGATTTTATCATTGTAGAAATCTGCGGTAAAAATACCCGTCATGGTTTCCCCCTGAACAATTGGTGTTTCAAAAACTTCCCAGCTGATGCCTTTGTCTGACGAATGAAACACCCGTGCTTTTTTTCCTCCGGAAACCAACCAGGTATGGTTACCCCTGATTATGATATTGGTATTGCTGGCGGCAAAAGCAGCTTCACCCTCTACTAGTTTTGGAAGAGCGGAACAAGGTGTTTTCTGCCAGGTTTTTCCACCGTCACGGGTAATAACTATATTGAAACAATTGGCTACCGGATCGCCCATCGCTATGCCCTCGTCATCGTTCCAGAACTGCATGCTGTCATAGAATACCTTTTCATGCTGTTCTTCATAAACCAGTTGCTTCTGTTGCATATTTTTTGAAAAACGGTACAATAAAGCAGGATTTCCGATACTGGCTACAAATACAGCTTCCTTGGTCACGGCCAGGCTCCTGAATTCCAAGCTGAGGCTGTCGCGGGTGATTTTCCTTTCAAATTTTGATTTGTTGGTGTAATCTACCCAACCGACGCGGTTTTTATTTCCGGCATAAAATACTTTCCCATCTGCAATAGCTATGGCCCTGATACTGATTTTATCGGTGTGTAAAGTATCAACAGAAATTGATTTTACAGGATTTTCAGTAATTACAGAAGCCGATTTGCATCCGAAAAATAAAATACAACACAAAACCCCGATTATTGCTTTATTCATAATATTACTTAAATAACACTGCTAAAATACAATATATATTGTTAATGAAATGTAAATCGTATTTCTTGGCACAGATATTGGATTATCCTGACGGAAAACCATTAAATACATGATATCATGAAACTAAAATTTATCTTTACGACCCTGTTGGGATTGCTTTTCACGGGCGTCCAGGCACAAGACCGCACCACGGTGAGTGCCACCAGTTCTGAAATCAGTGACAACCTTGATTTGCGCGCAGTGGCTTCCATTTTTGGCGATTCCAAAAACCTGGAAGATTTTGAAAACCGTTTGAACGATCCGAAAAACCAAATTTCGAATCTCGACCTGAACGATGACAACCAGGTAGATTACCTGCGTGTGGTCGAATCAGTAGAAGGCAATGCCCATATTATCGTAGTCCAATCGGTGCTCGGAAGGGATGTGTTTCAGGATGTCGCTACTTTGGAGGTGGAAAAAGACAGGAACAACCGCGTACAGGTACAGGTAGTGGGTGATGTGTATATGTATGGCGCCAATTATATTTATGAGCCCGTTTATGTGCATACCCCGGTTATTTACAGCTACTTCTGGGTGCCAAATTACAGGCCTTATTGTTCTACCTGGTATTGGGGATTTTATCCATCCTATTATTATGCCTGGAATCCTTTCCCGGTCTTCAGGTACAGAAGCCACATTGGGTTGTTCATCAACCACAACCACCACTACAATTATGTCAATTACAGGAGGTGTGAAGTGGCCTACAACCACTATTACGGCAGAAGGGCCAATGGTTACGAAAGACAATACCCAACCCGTTCCTTTGCCAGCAGGAATACTGGTTATACCAACCGTCATGAACTCGACCGGACCCGCAACATCCGCACCGTGGGTGAGCCAAGAAACCAGGTAGCCGACAACGGAACCAGGGGCAACACAAGAAACGGAAATATTGGGCTGGCCAATCCTTCAAGGGAGAATACTACCAGGGATTATTCGAACGAATCACCAAGACCTTCACGTGAAGTAAAAAATACCGATTCGGGTGTGAGGTCGGGTAGCCCGAGAGACATGAGTAATGATTCTCCAAGGCCAAGAGGCAACACAACACGCGACATCAAGGGCGATGCTCCAAGAAGTGAAAGCAACCCAAGAAGTGTGATTTCAGGAACACCATCCCGCGACTATACGCCACGAAGTACCCAAATGGAGTCACCCCGATCCAACCCGAGATCCAACGAAACAAGGAATTTCGGAGGCGGTAGCCCAAGGGCCGAAAGAACCCCTTCAGTAGGATCGAGAAGTAATGCGCCGTCAAGGTCGGAAGGCAGGTCGATTTCAAATAGTAATCCGAACCGCGGAGGCGGACAGTCAAGGGGTTCAGACAGAAGATAAACCCTCGTTTACAGTAAACTTTTAAGCACCGAAAAATATTCGGTGCTTTTATTTTTTAGATAGTAAATTTAAATACCTTTGTACTCTTTTTTATAAAATAATTATGAGTTCGCATAATCACAGACAGCTTCATGGAAAATTATCCGCAGCTGGATTATTAATTACGCTGGGAATCATTTACGGAGACATAGGCACTTCGCCTTTGTATGTTATGAAAGCCATCATCGGCGACAGCGTTATCAGCAAGGAATTGATTTTAGGAGGCTTGTCCTGTATCTTCTGGACCCTCACCCTGCAAACCACCCTGAAATATGTAATCATCACCCTGAGTGCCGACAACCATGGCGAAGGCGGTATTTTTGCCTTGTATGCCCTCGTTAAACGCACCAAAATACAATGGTTGATTGTGCCTGCGATTATAGGAGGCAGTGCGCTGTTGGCAGACGGCATCATCACCCCGCCCATTTCGGTATCTTCTGCGGTGGAAGGGCTTCGGATATTCAAGCCGGATATTCCAACGGTTCCCATCGTAATATCGATACTGTTTGTCCTTTTTACCATCCAGCAATTCGGAACCAAATTGGTGGGGAAATTTTTTGCCCCCATGATGCTCGTTTGGTTTACCATGTTGGGCGTACTGGGTGTCATCCAGATGGTAACCAACTTTGAGGTCTTCAATGCCCTTAACCCTTATTATGCTTATCATTTATTGACTTCTGACATTAGTGATCAAGGCTTTTTCATATTGGGAGCCGTATTCCTCTGTACCACAGGAGCTGAAGCCTTATATTCGGATATGGGGCACTGCGGAAGGAAAAACATCCGGATCAGCTGGATTTTCGTAAAATCAGCCTTGGTACTGAACTATTTCGGACAGGGTGCCTACCTGCTATCCCATGACGGATTGACCCTTGAACAACTGGGCAGCTCCAACCCCAACCCATTCTACCTCATCATGGCCGATTGGTTCCAACCTATGGGTATAGTGATTGCCACCTTGGCCGCCGTCATTGCCTCGCAAGCCCTGATAAGTGGTTCATTTACCTTGATTAATGAAGCCATGCGCTTGAATTTCTGGCCCAAAGTACGCATCAATTTCCCTACCGATGTGAAAGGGCAGTTGTACATTCCGTCCATCAACTGGTTGTTGTTTCTGGGTTGTGTGGGTATCGTACTCCACTTTGAGGAATCCAGCAATATGGAGCATGCCTACGGACTTGCCATCGTTTTGTGCATGATCATGACAACCATTCTTTTGAACTACTACCTCATCATGAAAAGGGTGAAATGGTATTTTATCGCTCCTTTGATTTTACTGTACCTGGCCATTGAATTCAGTTTCCTTTCTGCCAACATCATCAAATTCATGGATGGCGGTTATGTTACCTTGTTCATTGCCAGCATCCTCATAGCGATAATGACCACTTGGTACCTGGCCAAGAAAATCAGTAAAAACTACACGAAAATTGTCAAAATCAACGATTATAAAAAAGTGTTGGCCGAACTCAGCGTAGATTTGTCCATCCCAAAATATGCCACCCACCTCATTTACATGACCAACTCAACAAGGGTCGATGAAATCGAGGAAAAAGTGATGTATTCCATCCTTCAAAAGCGTCCGAAGCGGGCTGATATCTATTGGTTTGTACATGTCAACATCCTGAACGAGCCCTACAAAAAAGAATTTAAGGTATCTGAAATCGTAAAAGACGACATTTACCGGATTGACTTTTACCTGGGCTTCCGTGAACCGACCAAAATCAACCTGATGTTCAAACAGGTCATAAAAGACATGGTGCAAAAAGGGGAAGTGGACATTACCAGCCGCTACGAATCACTCAACAAAAACAATATTTTGGGCGATTTCAAATTTGTACTTTCTGAAAAATTCCTGTCCAACGACAGCGATTTGACCTTCTTCGAGAAAATAGTCATGAACACTTATTTTATCCTGAAAAAACTAAGTCTCTCTGAAGAAAAAGGTTTCGGACTCGACAGCAGCTCAGTAAAAGTAGAACAATTCCCGATGGTACTGCATCCGCCGGAAATTATCGACATGAAACGGATTGACAAAAACTGCAATTAAACTTGCCCAAAAACATAAAGTATTCTTAAAGCCCAAAGGTTTTTGGTGATACCCACGGGTTTGTAATAAAAAGCAATATCTTTGCACGCTGATTTTTTAAATAATGAGATTACACCGAAATTTAGTTTACACCACCATCGACTCCCTGAATGCGATTTTCAATGAAGGGGAATATGCCGACAAAGTAGTGGCGCGTGCCTTGAAAAAAGACAAACGCTGGGGAAGTTCCGACAGGAAATTTGTTGCCGAAACCATCTACGAAATCGTCCGTTGGAAACGGCTGTATGCTGAAATTGCCGATGTGAAGGAACCCTACAACCGCGATGATTTATGGCGGATGTTTGCCGTTTGGGCTGTGTTGCGCGGCTACCCGATACCCGATTGGAGACAACTAGAAGGCACACCCGAACGCAAAATAAAAGGCCGTTTTGACGAATTGTCAAAAATCAGGAAAATGCGCGAATCCATCCCTGATTGGCTAGACGAATTGGGTGTAAAGGAACTGGGCGAAAAACTCTGGACCAAGGAAATTGCGGCCCAGAACCAACAAGCCAAAGTTATCCTGAGGGTCAATACACTGAAAACCAATAAGGAAAAACTCCGTGCCCTTTTGATGGATCTCAATATTGAAACAGAATACCTCAAAGACCAGCCCGATGCCTTGGTTCTGACCGAAAGGGCCAATGTGTTTTTAACTGATGCCTTTAAGGAAGGTTTGTTTGAAGTACAGGATGCTTCATCTCAATTGGTAGCTGCATTTTTGGATGTAAAACCCGGAATGCGCGTAGTTGATACCTGTGCCGGTGCCGGAGGAAAAACACTCCACATGGCCTCACTGATGGAAAACAAAGGGCAACTGATTGCCATGGATCTGTATGAAAGTAAGCTCAAACAACTGAAATTAAGGGCCAAGAGGAACGGGGCCTTCAATATTGAATACCGCATAATTGACAGTACCAAAGTGATCAAAAAACTGCACGAAAAAGCAGACAGGGTATTGATAGACGCGCCGTGCAGCGGAATTGGCGTACTGAAAAGAAACCCCGATGCCAAATGGAAATTACAGCCTGAATTCATAGACAACATCAAAAAAGTGCAGGCAGAAGTATTGGAAAATTATTCCAAAATCGTAAAACCGGGCGGCAAGCTGGTTTATGCTACCTGTTCGGTGTTACCCTCTGAAAATCAGGAACAAATTAAGCATTTCATGACTACTGAAATCGGAAAAAACTTTACCTTTGTTAAAGATTCAAAAATATTGGCGTCAGAATCAGGCTTTGACGGATTCTATATGGCGTTGTTGGAAAGAAAACTATAAAAATAAACATGAAAAAAATTTACACCTTTTTTACCTTATTATCCTTAACCATTTCTTTGGCCCAGAACGGTGCGCCCGCTATGCCCTATTATAATGGTTTTAATTTCACGCTTACCGGCACTGCCTTAAAAAATGCCTTGGCGACCAAAATCACCACTACCCATACCAATTTACTAAGTTATACCCCAGGCGTGTGGAATGCGTTAAAAGCGGTAGATCTTGACCCGGACAATACCAATAACGTTTTGTTGGTATATGGATGGGAAAATGGTACAGATGCGGATGCGACCAATGACCGTTCGAGAGATAAAAACGCCAATGGCGGAAACAATGGCGATTGGAACCGTGAGCACATTTTCGCCCAGGCTTTGGGTAATCCTGATTTAGGACAAGCTGGTCCTGGAGCAGATGCACAAATGTTACGGGCCTGTGATGTACAAAGGAACGGCAGCAGGGCCAACAGGAAATTTGCCGCAGGAAGTGGAAATTCAGGAGCAGTAGGTGCCAATTGGTATCCGGGTGACGAATGGAAAGGTGACTGCGCCCGTATTGTGATGTACATGTACCTTCGCTATGGGTCACAATGTTTGCCGGAATTCGTTTTTACCGGAAACCCTGTAGCTTCAGACACCAACATGCTTGATTTGTTGTTACAATGGAATGCCGAAGACCCGGTTTCACAATATGAAGACAACAGGAATACCTATTTACAGAATACTTCAAACACTTACGGACAAGGCAACAGAAATCCTTTTATAGATAATCCTTACCTTGCCACGGTAATCTGGGGAGGGCCTGTGGCGCAAAACAGGTGGCCGAGCCTGAACACCACCACACACCACACATTGGATCAGGCTGATGCAGTCGGAATCTATCCAAACCCATCCAACGGTTACATTTATATTGAAAGTGATGCCGTGATTGACGATATCCAACTGATTTCCATCAACGGACAAATCATGATGGAAATCAAGAAACCGGTTTTTGAGCAGAATACCTATACCTTGGAAAACCTGCCCAAAGGATTTTACTTTTTAAGACTCAGCAACGAAGACCAATCACAGTCTACCACCAAGAAACTGATGGTCAATTAAAAACTTCATACAGCATAAAAAAGCGCCATTTAAGGCGCTTTTTTTATTTGTTCTTCTATTCTTCTTCGTCAGTCGTATGGGACTTGGAATAGTTCCGCCATTTTTCAATGCAATCCTGCATATCCTGCGGAAGCTCGGTGTTGAAAAGCATGAATTCCTTGGTCACCGGATGCGTAAATCCGAGGGTTTTGGCATGCAGGGCCTGACGCGGCAGGGTTTTGAAACAATTGTCAATAAACTGCTTGTATTTGGTAAACGTGGTTCCTTTCAAAATCAAGTCACCGCCATAACGCTCATCGTTAAAAAGGGTGTGCCCGATGTATTTCATGTGTACCCTGATTTGGTGGGTACGGCCCGTTTCCAATTTACAGGAAACCAAAGTCACATAACCAAAACGTTCCAACACTTTATAGTGGGTAACCGCAGGTTTTCCTTGGTCACCTTCCGGAAAAACAGCCATCTGCATCCGGTCTTTCACATGACGGGCAATGTTGCCTTCAATCGTGCCTTCATCTTCCTTCACATTCCCCCAAACGAGCGCAATATATTCCCTTTCGGAAGTCTTGTCTTCAAACTGTTTAGCCAGGTGGGTCATGGCCTGCTCGGTTTTGGCAATTACCAACAAGCCGGAAGTATTTTTGTCAATGCGGTGCACCAATCCGGGGCGTTCGCTGCTGTTCATTGGTAAATTCTGGAAATGAAAGGCCAAGGCGTTGACCAATGTGCCGGTGTAATTGCCGTGCCCCGGATGCACCACCAACCCCGGAGGTTTGTTGATGAGCAACAGGGCATCGTCTTCATACACGATGTCGAGCGGAATGTCTTCGGGATCGATGCGGTTTTCAAATGGCGGATGTGCCAATAAAATCCGGATAACGTCAAAAGGTTTTACCTTATAGTTTGACTTTACAGGAACATCATTTACATAAATGTCGCCGTTGGAGGCTGCATTCTGTATTTTGTTCCGCGTGGCGTTGGGCACCATGAGCATAAGGTATTTGTCTATGCGAAGGAACGCCTGCCCTTTCGGAACGTCAAAACGGTAATGTTCAAAAAGCTCTTCTTCAGGTTCCTGAAAGTCTGTATTATTGTGGTCCATTGACGAGGGTATCGGTTTCTACAGCAGGCAATTCGTTTTGCAGGCTGTCAATTTCACTTTCATCAAAAACCACTTTTCCGTCACCCAAAACCAAATCAATTTTGGTGGCTTTCAATACTTTTTCACCCGGCTTTACTTTTTTGCCGTTGATGCGCATTTCGAGCACCATGTCTTTGCCCATGTGCGGCACGTAAGTAATGTCACCTTCAGCCAAACCTATGGCTTTTAAGGTAGGAACTGCCTGACGGTAGGTTTTGTCAACCAAATCAGGAATGGCCACCATTTTGTAGGTATCTGAATTTATTTTGATGTAAATCTGCCTGCCCTGTTTCACTTTGGAGCCGGCCGTTGGTTCTTGTTCCACCACTGCCAGTTTCGGGAATTTCGGGTTGTAATCTACCGTATCGACTATAACATAATCAAGGTCGAGTTCATCGAGTTTTTCTTCCACTTGTGCTTCATTCATACGGGCCAGGTTTGGCACTGTAATTTCATCTCCATGGTGGGTCACAAAGGTAATCCAATGAAAAAACAAATAGCCCAAAACAGCCACAATCGCCATAGCGGCAAGGACTTGGGCAAAAAATACGCGGCTTTTAAGATAGTTTCCTAAACTCATATAAATTTGTTTAACTTCGTTACATTCGGCTCAATGACCTAAGGTTCCGCAAATATATAAATTCCCAGAGGTTATTCGTTTGAAAAAAAATGATAATTTTGTCATAAACTAAATAAACTCTCAATGAATGTAGCGGTAGTTATGGGCGGATATTCTGATGAATCGGTAATATCCTTACGCAGTGGCCAACTGATTTTGAACCACCTTGATAAGGCGAAATATACCGCCTATGAAGTCCACATCTTACCCGAAGGATGGCGCTGTGTCATTGAAAACAACCACTACCCTATTGACAAAAGTGATTTTTCATTTCAGTACAACGACCAAAAAGTCCAATTTGATGTGGCTGTCAATACGGTTCACGGCACACCTGGCGAAGATGGCCATTTGCAGGCCTATTGGGAACTGATTGGCCTCCCGTATACAGGTTGTGCTTTTTACCAGTCGGCGCTTACTTTCAGCAAAAGGGATACCTTGTCGGTACTATCCAAATTCAATATCCCGAAAGCCAATTCCATTTACCTTACCAAAGGGACGGAAATCGATGGGTCGAAAATTGCCGCAACGCTCGGTTTTCCGTTTTTTGTAAAACCCAACCAATCCGGAAGCAGCCTCGGCGTTTCTAAGGTGGATACCCTTGACCAACTCGACAAGGCGCTGGATTTTGCTTTTGCGGAAGACAACGACATCCTGATTGAATCGTACCTGAACGGAACCGAAGTTTCAGTTGGCGTGCTTCAATACCAAGGAGAAACCAAGGTGTTGGGCATAACCGAAATATTGTCACAAAATTCGTTTTTCGATTATGAGGCAAAATACCTCGGAAAATCAGAAGAAATTACACCGGCACGCATTTCAAAAGAAGAAGAGGAACTGGTGGTGGCTACTGCCAAAAAAGTATATGAAGCCTTGGGGATGGTTGGTTTTTCAAGAACCGATTTCATCATCATGAACGGCATTCCGCACTTTATAGAAATCAACACCAATCCAGGTTTGTCGCCCCAAAGCATTTTTCCGCAACAGGCCGCTTTTGCCAATTTGGCCTTCAGCGATTTGCTCGATAACGAAATTAGTTTAGCTTTACAACGCAAAACCATCTGGAACCGGAGCTGAAAAAATAACCAATCCAACCATCGTGAGTAAAAAAGCCATCTTTCCGGGTTCATTTGACCCCATCACCAACGGACATTTTGACATTATCAAAAGGGGGATTTCCCTTTTTGACGAAGTGGTTGTGGCCATCGGAATCAATGCCGAAAAAAAATACATGTTTTCACTCGAAGACCGCAAACGGTTTATCGAAGAAGCCTTCAAAGACCAGCCCAAGGTTAAAGTAGTGACTTATGAGGGCCTTACGATTGATTTGTGCAAAAAGGAGAAAGCCGAATTCATCCTGCGTGGCCTTCGGAATCCGGCTGATTTTGAATTTGAAAAGGCCATCGCACACACCAACCGCAAATTGTCAAAAATTGAAACGGTATTCCTTTTGACCGCGGCACAGACTTCGTATATTTCGTCGAGCATCGTGCGTGATGTGATCAGGAATGGTGGGGATTATACGGTTTTGGTACCTGATTCGGTAAGGATTTAATTAGACTTGTTAGATTTCTTAGACTGCCTTTCTGACTGGCCTAATCTTCTTTTTTGACTACTTTACGGGCCAGTTCAATCTTGAATTTCTTCCCTTTCATTTTTTCTTCACGGATGGCCGTAAGCAGTGCTTTCACTTTGGTTGTTTTTACAGCGGCAAACGAGATGAAATCTTTAACTTCTATCAGTCCGATGTCGCCTTTTTCCAATTTTCCTTTTTGGGAAAAGAAACCGACTATGTCAATTTTGTTCAACTTGTTTTTCTTTCCGCCACTGATATAAATCGTTTGGAATTCAGGCGGTTTGGGCAAGCTAACCGACATTTCCAATTTGAGTTTCGGCATACCGTAGTCAATATAATCGAGCTTTTTCTCACTGTCGTGGAGCAGCAGATAAGCCGTTCCTGAAGCCAACATCCTGGCCGTACGCCCGTTGCGGTGTGTAAACTCGTCTTCTTTTGCGGGCAGGTGGTAATGAATAACGTGCTTCATCTCCGGAATATCCAATCCCCTGGCGGCCAAATCAGTAGTCACCAAATAACTGACGCTGCCATTCCGGAACTGGATCAGGGCGCGCTCCCTTTCGTCCTGGTCCATGCCGCCGTGGTAATAGGTGGCGTAAATGCCTCTTTCGTTGAGGGCGTCACTGGTGCGTTCGGCCGCATCACGGTGGTTGCAGAAAACAATGGCCGATTCCGATTGGAGCGAACAAATCAGATAAAAAAGACTATTGATTTTGTCTTTCTCTTCAGAAACCACCAGTTTGAGGTTCAGGTTGGTATGGGCTGTTTCCGTTGGGATAAAATCGAGCACAGTCGGATGGACCACCTTGGTATATCTGGGTATTTCGATTCCGGCTGTGGCCGATACCAAAATGCGTTTGTTCAATTTGTCCAACCTTCCGATGGTGAAAGACATTTGTTCATGAAAACCCAATTGGAGCGACTTATCGAATTCATCGAGTACGAGTGTACGGATGCTTCCGGAGGCAAAAGTGCCACGGTCGAGGTGATCGGCAATCCTTCCGGGTGTTCCGATAAGCAGGGCCGGCGGATTGGATAAATTCTTTATTTCGGTTTCAATCGAATGCCCACCATAACACACATTGACTTTGTAATCGGTACCCATTTTTTTCCAGACCTGTTCAATCTGGAGCGCCAATTCACGTGAAGGAACCAAAATAAGGCATTGCACCCCTTTGGCTTCCGGATCGAGTAATTCAAAAATGGGCAATAAAAAAGCGAGTGTTTTCCCTGAACCGGTTGGAGAGAGCAACAAAACATTGGCATCATCCAAAATGGTTTGCTGTGCTGCAAGCTGCATGGGGTTGAGTGCCTCGATACCCAGGTTCAAAAGCAGGTTGTTGGAATGTGGATTGGTGTACATCCGGCAAAGGTAAAGCCAATTGCCCGAAAATGACTTGTATAAAAGTATTTACCTTGAAATTTTTTCTTCCTCGAAGAGTAATTTGATGTTTTCAAAAGAATGTCCGAGCGCTTTCCTGGTTTCCTTCGGGTTAAGCCACACCGCTTTTTCAATGCCTTCATTGGCCTGCCCTACAGGCTCTCCTTCAAAATCAGTTTTCATCTCAAACCAATGGGTTACCTTGAGTTTATAACGTCCGTTGCGTTTGAAGATGTGGTAGGTTTTTTGCAGTTTACGGACGATTTTCAGGCCGCTTACCCCGGTTTCCTCTTCCACTTCGCGCAAAGCCGTATCGGCTATTTCTTCGCCTTTTTCAATCCCGCCTTTGGGCAAATCCCACTTTCCGTTGCGGAAAATAAACAGTACGTCGCCTTTTTTGTTGTAAACCAATCCGCCGCCAGCCTTACATACCGGCATTTTTTCCTTCACTTTTTTCAGGATGGCTTTTTCGTCCGGATGATACAAATAGGCCTTGCCGATTTTATTGTTGAACATCTTTACAATAAGTTGTTCAATGTCAGCACTTTCAAGCAAAAACATTTGAAAATCGGTCTCTTTCACGATTTCGTTTGTCAAAAAAAGTGGCTTATCGTTCACAAAAACTTTATACATTTGCAGTATGATTTTTAATACAGACACCGCAGAAAAAACGGCCGAATTGCTTTTACAAATAAATGCAATTAAATTGAATCCGTCAAAACCTTTTTTATGGGCATCCGGATGGCACTCCCCTATTTATTGTGACAACCGCCTGACACTCTCGTTTCCCGCCATAAGAAATTATATCCGTGACGAATTTTCAAAGCAGATTGAATTACTCTACGGAAAGCCCGACGTGATTGCCGGTGTAGCGACCGGAGCCATTGGAATAGGTATCTTGGTCGCTGAAGAGTTGGGTTTACCCTTTGTGTACGTCCGTCCGGAACCCAAAAAACATGGCAGACAAAACCAAGTGGAAGGATTTTTGCAGAAAGGACAGAATGTCGTGGTGGTGGAAGACCTGATCAGTACCGGAAAAAGCAGTTTGTTGGCTGTGGAAGCCCTGAAAGAAGCCGGTGCGAATGTAAAAGGGATGGTAGCGATTTTCTCCTACGGTTTTGATGAAGCCACTGAAAACTTCAAAAAAGCCAACGTCAACCTGAATACGTTGAGCAATTATGAAAACCTGCTCAACCTGGCAGTGGAAAAAAATTACATCACTGAAAAAGAACAAATCACGTTGCAGGAATGGCGGAAAAGTCCGTCTACCTGGAACCAATAAAAATATACCCATGAATTTAGAAAGCCCAAAAGTTACCGTAGACCATTCTGCCGAATATTTGTTCAATGCCCTGACGGATGTCAAGAATTTCGAAAAACTGATGCCGGAAAACATTGCCAAATTTGAGGTTTTGGGCGAAGACATCTTCAATTTCGGATTGAAAGGGATGCCAGAAATCAAACTGAAGCTGAAAGACAAAACCCCACACAGTAAGGTAATCCTGGCAGCGGCAAGTGACAAACTGCCATTTACACTTGAAGCCAATATCGAAAGTATCTCAGAAAACCAATCTGCCGTAAAACTGGATTTTTCAGGCGAATTCAACCCAATGATGGCCATGATGATCAAAGGCCCCATCACTAAATTCATTGAAACCTTGGCCCAGAACATGGGTAAACTTTAATTCAATACAACAACTTTAGTTCCTTGATGCCGTAGGTTTGCCGCGCGCCGTCGCCAGGTAACACTTCGAGGCGGCCTTCCTTGGTGACGCCTGTAATGGTTCCGGTGAAAATGTTTTTGTCTGGCGTTTCAAACTGCATCGCAACATCCTTCCTGAATAAGTTATGGTGGTAACTGTTCCAGAGTTTTTCAGTAAACCCGCCCGTGATGAGGCTGCAGTTTCTTTGTATTCTTAAGAGAAGTTGTTCATAAAGCGCTTCCAAATCAAATTCTTTTCCTGCAATCAAAGCCAATGAAGAGGCCTGCGGTAAACCTGAAAATTCCTGTTGGTTAACGTTCAGCCCAACACCTACAATGCTTTCAATGGCACTGTCAGATTTGAACCGGTTTTCGATCAATATGCCTGCAATTTTCTTGTCATCTGACAGAATGTCGTTCGGCCATTTGATGCTCGGATTCGGAATTTTTAACGCTTCCAACACTTCAATTACCGACAGCGAAATAGCAATATTCAATGCAAAAACCTGATCGGTTTCGGCCACCACATCCCTTATCAAAACACTCATTATCAAATTCTTGCCTTTTTCCGAAACCCAGCCCGACCCCATTTGTCCGCGCCCGTTGGTTTGTTCTTCCGCAATGACAGTAGTAAAATTTTCGAGCAGTTGATTTTTAGACAATTCCTTCAAAAAATCATTGGTCGAATCTATGGCAGGAAGTTTGATAAGTTGCATGGGAATGAATAGGTAAGTTTTTTATTTAAACTTATGTTAAGCATCAAAAATAAAGACAAAAAATGATACCTTTGCAAAATACAGAAAAAATAATAAATGACTAAAAAGACTGCCAGTACTGATGTATTACTTACACACATCATAAAAGGAATTGAAGACGTAAAAGGAAATGACATTGACATCCTTGATTTAAGAGATATTGACACAGCTGTTTGTGATTATTTTGTTATCTGCAACGGTAGTTCCAACACCCAGGTGAACGCGATTGTAAATTCGGTCCAGAAATTGGTTTCCAAGGAATTGAAAGACAAACCATGGCACGTGGAGGGGACAGATAATGCCGAATGGGTACTGATGGACTATGTAAGCATTGTAGTGCACGTATTCCAGAAGCAAATCCGCGAGTATTACAACATTGAAGGTCTTTGGGGTGATGCCAAGATTACCACATTGGAAAACAAATACTAAAAGCACAAAAAAAGCATGTCAACAGAAAAAAAACCAAACAATTTCAAAATCAACCCTTGGTGGATATACGGCACCCTGATTGCCATATTCCTGATGCTGAGCTTCCTCAATGGCGGAAGTTTACAGGATCCGATGAAAATTGACAAGTCAAAAGCCGACGAGTTACTCAACAGTGGGCAAATTGAAAAAGTCATCATTTTCAACAAACTGCAAACCGAAATCTACCTTACGCCAGCCGCCCTGAAAGACAAGGCGAACAAAAAAGTGGCCAAGGACATATTGGGCAACCCCAACAAAGGACCGCACTACATATCGGATATCGGCGATTTGCAAAACTATGAAGCCGATTTAAAGAAAGCTACCAAGGAGAAAAAACTCAAAAGTTACAATTTCGAACAGAAAGGGGAACTGACTGAAATATTGTTCCAGATTTTGCCTTTCGTGTTGATTATCGGGGTCTGGATATACATCATGCGACGCATGTCTGGCGGAAACGCAGGCGGCGGTGGCGGACAACTGTTCAACATCGGCAAATCAAAAGCCAAGCTTTTTGATGAAAAAACCGATACCAAAATCACTTTCAAGGACGTTGCCGGACTGGAAGGTGCCAAAGAAGAAGTACAGGAAATTGTCGAATTTTTGAGAAATCCTGAAAAATATACCGCCTTGGGAGGAAAAATCCCAAAAGGTGCCTTGCTTGTAGGGCCTCCGGGAACCGGAAAAACCTTGTTGGCCAAAGCCGTTGCCGGTGAAGCCAAGGTGCCATTCTTCTCGCTTTCAGGTTCTGATTTCGTAGAAATGTTTGTGGGTGTTGGTGCCTCAAGGGTACGTGATTTGTTCAAACAAGCGAAAGACAAATCGCCTGCCATCATTTTCATTGACGAAATTGACGCTGTGGGACGTGCCCGTGGCAAGAACAACTTCTCAGGGTCGAACGACGAACGTGAAAATACCCTAAACCAATTACTTACCGAAATGGACGGTTTCGGAACCGATACCAACGTCATTGTTTTGGCCGCGACCAACCGTGCCGATGTACTCGACAAGGCGTTGATGCGTGCCGGACGTTTTGACCGTCAGATTTATGTCGATTTACCAGACATCAACGAGCGCAAGCAGATTTTTGAAGTACACCTCAAACCACTCAAAAAAGTGGCCAACCTCGATATTGACTTCCTCGCCAAACAAACCCCAGGATTTTCAGGTGCTGACATTGCCAATGTATGTAACGAAGCAGCTTTGATTGCGGCCCGTAACGACAAAAAAGCAGTCGACAAACAAGATTTCCTCGATGCGGTAGACCGTATTGTAGGCGGCTTGGAAAAGAAAAACAAAATCATCACCCCCGAAGAGAAAAAAGCCATCGCCATACACGAAGCCGGTCACGCAACCGTAAGCTGGATGCTCGAACATGCGGCACCGTTGGTAAAAGTAACTATAGTACCACGAGGCCAGAGTTTAGGGGCAGCCTGGTATTTGCCGGAAGAAAGACAGATTGTACGCCCAGACCAGATGCTCGATGAAATGTGTGCGACCATGGGCGGAAGGGCAGCTGAAAAAGTAACCTTCGATACCATATCGACCGGGGCCTTGAGTGATTTGGAAAAAGTAACCAAACAAGCCAGGGCCATGATTACAGTATATGGTTTGAATGATAAAATCGGAAATGTGACTTATTATGATTCGTCTGGTCAAAGTGAGTACAATTTCTCCAAACCTTATTCTGAAGAAACGGCCCACATCATCGACAAGGAAATATCGATGCTGATTGAAAGCCAATACCAAAGGGCTATTGCCATATTGGAGGAAAACAAAGACAAACTCAACCAATTGGCTTCCATACTGATAGAAAAAGAAGTCATCTTCAAGGACGATTTGGAAACCATTTTCGGCAAAAGACTTTACGACAAAGAAGAAGTGGAATTGCCAAAAGAATAAAAAGCCAAATAAAAAAATACCAAAAATCTTGATTCAAAAAAATGCTTTTGAATCAAGATTTTTTTATCTTTGGATGTTTTCCATTGAAATAATAAGCCCTTATTCATAAATATGAGTCTTTTCAGAAAAATATTTGGTTCCGGCAACGATGCCTCAGAAGACGAAAACCAAAGCGAATATAACGCCCCGAAAAAATCATCAATGCCTGTTGATGAGCTTTTTACCTATAACTTCAAGAAAAACGGAGGGAAATTCCTATACTGCGAAAACCTCAACGAAGTCCGTGAACAATTTGAAAACATCCTCGAAGAAAACGATTGGTTTGAAAGCGATGTGTTGTGCTACGACCCCAAATTGTATAATCTACTTGACGAAAACAAACTGAATTACACCAATCCGGCCAACCCCAAATTCTTTTTGGCCAGTTGTGAAAACCTGATTTCTGATGAAGGTTCGGTTTTGTTCTCTTCCAACCAAATCAAGCAACACAAACCGAACGAACTACCCGACAATATCGTTATTTTGGCCACCACCAGCCAGATTCTCGAATCCAAAAGTGACGGATTGCGCGTCATCAAGAAAAAATACACCAAGGATTACCCTACAAATATAACCACCATAAAATATTTCGAAAAAGTACAGGACGAAGATTTTCTGACCTACGGAAGTTGTGCCAAAAACCTATACCTGTTACTTCTAGAAGATTTATAAAATGAATGAAACCCTAAAACGGACCATATCGGGTGCTGTGTATATTGCCTTGCTGTTGGCCTGTATCCTCTACTCCATTGAAAGTTTTTTCATTCTTTTTGGCGTCTTCCTCGTTATCGCTGCCTACGAATTTGCCGATATCCTCAAAACCAACAAAACACTATCTATTGCCCTTGCTTTGCTGATTTATGTTTCGGTTACGCTCGTTTCTTTTTACAGGCCCATGACCGAAAAATACCTTGCTGCAGTTACCAAAAAAGATTTCCACCTCGAAATCGATACCAATTCCTTATACAAATCACTATTGGTCGTCACCCTTTTGGTTTCCTTCAAATGCATCCATTTCCTTTTTACTGATTCGATTCAGTCTGTCAGTACCGGCATGAAATACTTTTACCTGATTGGCTATGTCATCCTGCCGTTCCTGTTCATCACCAAAATTTCGTTTGGGGAAGAGAGTTACAACAACAAAATCATCATCGGTCTATTCATCCTGATCTGGACGAACGACACTTTTGCTTACCTGGTCGGAAAAAACTTCGGCAAACACAAATTGTTCGAAAAGATTTCCCCTAAAAAAACAGTCGAAGGCTTTGTCGGCGGAATCATTTTTGCCATGATTGCCAGCGTTTTCATCTCCCGTTTTTTTATCAATCCCAATCCGGCCTTCCTTCCCAAATCAATGCTCATCTGGGCAACAATAGCTGTTTTGGCGGGCTTTATGGGAACCCTTGGTGATTTGGTCGAATCCAAATTCAAACGGATTGCAGGCGTCAAAGACAGCGGAAAAATCATGCCCGGCCACGGCGGTATGCTCGATCGGCTGGATAGTATTATATTTGTAGCACCATTCTTATTTTTGTTTTATCAAATTTTATATTATGTTTCATAAAGAAGGCGGAAAAATTATCCTGATATCAACCACAACTTTTGTAATTTTACTGTTGGGAATTTCGTTCCTCATCGGCGAAGGACATCCCTGGCTCCTGAAAACCGTACAGATTGGCTTATTGCTGTTGCTGTTGCTGGTTTTACAGTTTTTCAGGAATCCTGACCGACGCATCCATCCGTCAGACGATGTGGTCACCGCACCGGTTGATGGTAAAGTAGTGGTCATTGAAGAAGTGTTTGAACCCGAATATTTCAACGACAAACGCCTGCAGGTTTCGATTTTCATGTCGCCCATCAATGTGCATGTGACGCGTTATCCGGTAAGCGGAAAAGTAAAATACAGCAAATACCACCCAGGCAAATACCTGGTGGCCTGGCATCCGAAAGCGAGCACCGAAAACGAACGGACAACCGTCGTGATTGAAAGTCCTGAATTTGGGGACATTTTATACCGCCAGATTGCCGGTGCCCTGGCCAAACGGATTGTGAATTATGCCGAAGAAGGTACTTTTGTCAAACAAGGCGATGATGCCGGATTCATCAAATTTGGTTCGCGTGTGGACATTTACCTTCCGTTGGGCACTAAAATTGATGTTGTACTAAACCAAAAAGCCATCGGCAACAAAACCGTGGTGGCTTCTAAATAAATGGAAGAAAAAGATTTAGACATACGTTTTGAAAAAGCGGTCGAAGCCGCCAACGGAATGAGTCAGGCAGACCTGCCGCAAGACATGCAGCTGCGCCTCTACGCCTATTACAAACAGGCTACTTTCGGCACCATTGATACGCGCGTTTCGCCGGTTTATGACCTGCGCAATGCCTTCAAGACCAACGCCTGGATGCAAATCAGCCATCTGTCACAGGATGAAGCCAAGGAAATGTACATCGAAATGATCAACTCGTTACTGAAAAAAAAATAATGCCATGAACAAGATTTGTGTTTTATGTTTTTCACTGCTGGTTTTGACTTCCTGCCACAAAAAAAAATACACCGAAGTCGTTGAAGTCCCCTTGCCTGCCAAGGAAGACAAGGTCAGCATAGGTTCCCCCGAAGACGTAAAAGCCAATGAAGGCCCATTTGAACTCGTCAAGCTCGACTACAAATACGACGACCTGGCGCCCCATATCGATGCCATGACCATGGAACTGCACTATTCCAAACATTACCTCGGCTATGCCAACAACCTGAACAGGCTTTTGAAAGGCACACCCGATGAAGCACTCACCATCGAGGAAATCCTCAAAAAAAACGACGGCAATACTGATTTGCGCAACAATGCGGGAGGCTATTACAACCACAGCCTGTATTTTGAAACCATCGGCCCCAAAGCCGGCGGTACTCCAAAGGATACCTTGGCCACTACGATTGACCGTGACTTCGGTTCCTTTGAAAATTTCAAGACGCAACTGAGTGATACAGCCGTAAAACAATTTGGCTCGGGCTGGGCCTGGGTAGTGGTCAACAACACCGGAAAACTCGAAATCACGGCCACGGCCAACCAAGACAACCCGCTGATGCCCAACCAAACCGTAAAAGGCAAACCGATACTGGGCATTGATGTTTGGGAGCACGCCTATTACATGACCTACCAGAACAAACGCAAAAAATATGTAGAAGCCTTCTTCAATGTCATCAATTGGAAAAAAGTAGGCGAAAAATTCGAGGAAGCCATCAAGAAAGAGTAATTCTTGCTTTTGGGCGTCCCCTTGGCGGGCCGGGTTTTCCGCTGCTATCTTTTGGCTCGTGCCTCACCCAAAGGATATCCGCTTCAACCCCTGACGCAACCTCCGTAAAGAATCCCATCCCAAAAAAAAAGACGCCCGTTAAAGGCGTCTTTCTTTTTGTTGAATTTATTTCTTAGTATACAAAAATCGGTCTTTCCCCCATCATTTCGTTTACCGCATCGGCTACTTCTTCAATAATTTCCTCATTGGTGTGGTTCATCAACACCTTGTCTATCAATTCGACTATGGCTTCCATGTCTGACTCTACCATCCCCCTTGTCGTAATGGCAGGCGTCCCGATACGGATTCCTGAAGTCACAAAAGGCGATTTGTCGTCAAAAGGCACCATGTTCTTGTTTACGGTAATTTCGGCCTTTACCAAGGCGTTTTCGGCTTCCTTTCCGGTAATGCCTTTGTTTCTCAAATCGATAAGCATCATGTGGTTGTCGGTACCGCCCGAAATCAGGTGGTAGCCTCTTTTTACGAAAGCTGCCGCCATGGCTTTGGCATTTTTCTGCACCTGCATTGAATAGGTAAAAAATTCATCCGACAAACATTCGCCAAATGCCACTGCTTTTGCCGCAATGATATGCATCAAAGGACCACCCTGGTTACCCGGAAAAACCGCCAAATCCAAAAGTGACGACATCATCCTGATTTCACCTTTCGGGGTCGTCAAGCCCCACGGGTTTTCAAAATCCTTGCCCATCAAAATCAGTCCACCCCTAGGCCCACGAAGGGTTTTGTGCGTAGTGGTGGTAACGATATGACAATGCGGAATAGGGTCGTTCATCAGTCCTTTGGCAATCAAACCCGCCGGATGCGAGATGTCGGCCAGCAACAAGGCACCCACGCTGTCGGCAATCTGCCTAAAACGGGCGAAATCCATATCGCGACAATAGGCTGAGGCCCCGGCAATAATCATTTTGGGTTGCTCTTTGGTGGCTATGGCCTGTATTTTATCATAATCGAATTGTCCGGTTTCTGCTTCCACCCCATAAAAAACAGGTTGGTATAATTTCCCGGAAAAATTCACTGGGGAACCATGCGTAAGGTGTCCGCCATGCGACAAATCAAATCCTAAAATTTTATCTCCCGGCTTTAAACAAGCGGCATAAACGGCCGTGTTGGCCTGTGAACCCGAATGCGGTTGTACATTGGCATATTCCGCACCGAACAGTGCTTTGGCCCTGTCAATGGCAATTTGTTCCACCACGTCAACTACCTCACAACCACCGTAGTAACGTTTTCCGGGATAGCCTTCGGCATATTTGTTGGTGAGGCAGGAACCGGCCGCTTCCATCACCTGGTCGCTTACAAAATTCTCTGAGGCGATAAGTTCTATCCCGTGGATTTGTCTGTCCTGTTCTTCCAATATAAGGTCAAAAATTTGGGTATCGTGTTGCATTTGCTGATATTTCGTTAAATAAAGTTCAAAATTACGAAATTCGTTTGTGATATAAATTCTAAATGATATATTTGATTGCAATTTTTTCAACAATAAATCAACAAGAAACTATGCCGCACATTGCCAATGACCCGAACAGAAAATCATGGTTGGAAGTCAAGAAAAATAGTGATTTTCCTATACAAAACATTCCATTTGGTGT